>JAAYKU010000188.1 GCA_012522275.1 Smithella sp. | reverse complement strand
ATCGGTGATCATTTTACGTTGGCTGTTTCGTTTGTCGATCATAAACCGCGTTCCTTCAAAAACCTTTCCGCATCCCTCACCCTTAGCTCCCCAGAAATCAGTTTGGGCAAGAGTACGTCGCGCAGGCTAGCAAGAGTAATGGTTTCATTAATGTTGGCTATGATCCGTTCTACTGATGGCTGAATGAATGCAGTAAACGCACTGGCCAATGGTTCCGGTGGCAATACTATTTGATAACGTGCCATTTCAATCCAGCTTGTTCGAGGCATTTTCGTGCCAGTAGATCCAGCATTTGTATATTCAACAAACTCTGTGCTCGATATATGCCCAAGAACAAAACCAAACCATTTCATACTTTCCCCGACCACAACGACGATGTCTGTTGAGCAAACGCCGTTAACAGGTGCAACGCCAACCTTATGAAAATATGGCCGAAGTTTTCCAAAAAGAATCTCACCCTTCTTAAACTCAAACTTATTGCTCTCTAGATTCTCCGCAGTAACCCAATCTGACAGAGCTATGCAATTCCTTGGCATGTGTTCAAGTGCAATATAAGGCGTGTCTGATTTTATTTCATGAGGCTTGATTCCTCGAAGTGGATGGTCCGCAACATTTCCAACCGTTCCGACCTTCCACCCCGTTGGAATTTCACCTAACTCTGAATTTTCGAAGGAATCAGGGAAGAGTTTGGCGATTTCAGGTTTGAGGCCCCCTGCCTGTGTGCGTGCAGCCATTTTCGCACGCACAGGCAGGAAATCCACGAACCAACTTTTGAAGATCGCCCGCACCATTTCTTCCAGCGTTTTGTTCATTTGCCGGTTCAATTCGATCTTGTCGTCTAATGTGCCGAGGATGTGGGCGATAGCCTTTTGTTCTGGTATGGTTGGCAGTAGTATTTGAATATTTGAAAATCTAGATTTTGATACATTAGTATAAACAGAACCACCACCACCTGCAGCATCTAAGGCTGCAGCAAGTTGTGTAAAAGAATAATAAAGAAATTTATGATCAACATCCTTATTGCAAATAACGCTATTAATTTGCTGATTAGTAAAACTCGGACGGGTAGTAATTCCACATTTCCCTATTGTTGCAATACAAGACATCATAACAGCACCAACAGGCAATTGAGTTGTATGTATTGCTTTTGCGCCAAGTTCAGAGAGGGATCTTTCGCTTGTTTCAATTTCACGACGACCATCTAAATCTGGTATAGTTATAAATGGATGCTTGCCATCAAAGAATTCACTCACCTTTGTTGAAGGTGTCTTTCCCGTTATAATCTGACCAAGATCACCAATTCTTTTAACTTGCCATTCACCCGCCATATCAGCACACCCCCTGTCTGCGTGGAAATGTGAAGATGCAGGTCTGTTTTGCCCGAATGCTGATCTTGTTCTGTTTTTCTTTCATGTTCCCGGCATGGACACGTCTAAAATACGTATCCATAATATTCAATATTTTGGACACGTATTTAAAACAGGCTCCCGGCGTGGACATGTTAACGGGAGAGCAAATCATAAAGCTCCACATTGAGATATAAAACTTCCTTTCCGATTTTCATGGATTTCATAATGCCTGTCTTTTCAAGCGCCCTGAGATATTCTGCTGCTGTCTTTCTTTGTGCGATTCCGGCATCCACCAGAAATTGTCCTTTGGCATAGGGTTGGTGAAAGATGATCTCCATCAGCTCTCTGGAATAAACACGGGCGGGAAGCTCTTTTCTTGCTTTTTCCGTTGTTTGAGCCATCAGGTCCCGAATGGCTATGATGCGCTCGCGGGTGAAGACGGCGGTTTGCTCCACCGCTCTCAGCATGAAGAGTATCCAGGTTTCCCATAGATTTTTTTCAGTGACGCCGCGCAGATGGCGGTAATAGTCGTTCTTGTGCTCGATAATGTATTTACTCAGGTAAAGAACCGGCAAATCCAGCAAACCGCTCTGGACCAAAAAGAGAATGTTGATGATGCGGCCGGTTCTGCCATTACCGTCCAGAAACGGATGAATGGCCTCGAATTGATAGTGGATGAGCGCCAGCTTAACCAGCGGGTCTATTTCATCATCGGCATGGATGAAGTCTTCGAGATTTTTAAGTTTGTCGCGAATGATGCTTTCACTTTCCGGCGGCGTGTAGAGGATCTTCCCCGTGGTTGCATTTTTTATCGTGGTGCCGGGAAGTTTTCGGATGCCTTCCGAATACTGCTTGATCGTTTTGACGAGTTCAACGAAAAGGCTGGTGGAAAGAACCGGCCGTTTTTTCAGAGTATTGTAGCCCTTCCACAGAGCCTCACGGTAGCGAAGCACTTCCTTGGTCGCCGGATCAATATTACCGGTTTTTGCCGAGAATGCCTGAAACAGTGCGTCACTGGTTGTTATAATATTTTCAATTTCAGAACTGGCTTTCGCTTCTTGTAAAATGAGTGAATCAAGTAAAATGCTCTGATTGGGGATTGTCAGTCCGAGTCCTTTGAGTTCCGCCAGGGCGCTTCTGGCGTCGATGGCTTTTTTGAGAATAGCTTTTGTCTCGACATCAACTTTTGGTGGAAGCGGCGGTAGCTGATTATAAGGTTTTTCAGGATCAAATGCCATGGCCGATCTCCTTCAGATTTTGCCAGATTTGTTTATCGAGTTTTGCTCCTTCTTCCATTTGCTTTTTGAGTTCGGCGGTCAGGCGGGACATTTTTTCTTCAAACGGTTCACTATCGTCTTCGACCTCCACTGCGCCTACGTACCGGCCGGGCGTGAGAATGTGGTTGTGATGGCGGATATCATCGAGTGTGGCGGATTTGCAAAAACCGGATATATCCCCATAGGTCGGTAGGGGCGATTCATGAATTGCCCCTGCATTGCGGCCGGCCTTGTGGCCGGCACGGGCAGATTCGGGCAGTCGCCAGGCATGGTAGGTGTCGGCGATCCTGCGGATATCGTCATCGGTCAGTTCGCGATGAACGCGGTCAATCAGCGTGCCCATCTTACGTGCATCGATAAAGAGGGTCTGGCCGCGCCGGTCCCGAAAGCTACCGTTCTTTTTGTCACGTGATATAAACCACAGGCAAACAGGGATCTGCGTGGAGTAAAATAGCTGGCCGGGTAGCGCCACCATGCAATCGACAAGATCAGCCTCGATAATGTTTTTGCGGATTTCACCCTCGCCGGATTGGTTGGAGGACATCGAGCCGTTGGCCAGGACAAAGCCCGCCAAGCCGGTCGGGGCCAGGTGATGGATGAAGTGCTGCACCCAGGCAAAGTTGGCGTTAGATGAGGGCGGTGTGCCGTATTGCCAGCGCTTGTCGTCTTTGAGCAGTTCTCCCCGCCAGTCGCTGTCGTTGAAAGGCGGATTGGCGATGACATAGTCGGCCTTGAGATCCGGATGCAAATCGCGATGGAAACTGTCGGCGTGCTCTTTGCCAAGATTAGAGTCGATCCCACGGATGGCAAGGTTCATCTTGGCCAGTCGCCAGGTGGTGTGGTTGGATTCCTGGCCATAGATGCTGATGTCGCCGATCTTCCCGCCGTGTTCTTCGATAAATTTTTCTGACTGGACAAACATGCCGCCGGAACCGCAGCAGGGGTCATAGACGCGGCCCTTATACGGTGAGAGCATTTCGACCAGCAGGCGCACGACACAGCGTGGCGTGTAGAACTGTCCGCCTTTCTTGCCCTCGGCGCCGGCAAACTGCGAGAGAAAATATTCATAAACCCGCCCAAGTATATCTTTGGAACGGTTTTCTTTGTCGCCCAAACCGATGTCGCCGATAAGATCAATGAGCTGACCGAGACGCTGTTTATCAAGGCGGGGATGAGCGTAATCCTTGGGCAGCACGCCCTTCAGCGAGGGGTTGTCTCTCTCGATGGCAAGCATGGCATCGTCGATGCTTTTACCGATGGCGGGTTGTTTGGCGCTGCCTTTGAGATGTGACCAGCGAGCTTCTTTGGGCACCCAGAAGATGTTGACGGCGCGGTATTCATCCGGATCTTCAGGGTCGGCTCCCTGCGCTTTTTCTCCTTCAAGCTTTATGTGCTGTTCTTCAAAAGCGTCTGAAATATATTTTAGGAAAATCAGCCCAAGCACGACGTGTTTGTATTCGGCGGCGTCCATATTAGAGCGCAGCGCATCGGCGGCGCGCCAGAGATTGGCTTCAAACCCGAGGTTTGCACCGTTATTTTTTTTATCAGCCTTGCCTCTCGCCATTTTCAGCGCCTCCTTTTTGTTGTTCTCACAGGTACACGGGCGGGAGATCAGAACCCCGGTTTCTTTCTTCTTGTCAAATGTTCAGGATAAAGATACGCTCTCCACTGTCCTTTCTTTACTCATTCTTTCCCTGGCACTCTCCCCGCATCCCCTCAAGGGCGCGCGGGCAAGCAGCAACAAAGGTTGTCCTTCATTACATGCCTTATCCCCCGCAGCCAGTCACCCACCGTCTAGCGACCCAGCGCCTTGGCCAGGTCTTTCGCCCAGTAGGTGATGAGTATATCCGCGCCGGCGCGTTTGATGGCGATAAGCGATTCCATCATCGCTTTTTCCTCGTCCAGCCAGCCCAGTTGCCGGGCGGCCTTGATCATCGCGTATTCGCCGCTGACGTTGTAAGCGGCAAGAGGCAGGTCGAATTCCTGACGCGCGCGGTAGATAATGTCCAGATAGGGAAGAGCCGGTTTGACCATGATGATGTCCGCGCCCTCATTGACGTCGAGCGATATTTCCCGTATCGCTTCGTCGGCATTGGCCGGGTCCATCTGATAGGACCGGCGGTCGCCGAACTGCGGCGTGCTTTCGGCCGCTTCGCGAAACGGCCCATAAAAAGAAGAAGCGTATTTGGCGGAATACGCCATGATGGGAATGTCTTCGAGTGAGTTTTCATCCAGCGCCTCACGGATGGCCAGTATCTGCCCGTCCATCATGGCCGAAGGCGCAACCATGTCGGCGCCGGCTTTCGCCTGCGAAACGGCCGTTTCCGCCAGCACTTCCAGCGTAGTGTCGTTTTGCACCTGCCCGTGGTCGATGATGCCGCAATGCCCGTGACTTGTGTATTCGCACAGGCACACATCGGTAATGACCAGTATATCCGGAACTTCATTTTTGACGCGCCTGACGGCCTGCTGAACGATGCCGTCTTTGGCAAACGCGCCCGTGCCCTGTTCGTCTTTTTTGGAGGGGATGCCAAACAGTAAAATCGCCGGTATGCCCAGCCGATGAGCTTCGCGCGCCTCTTTGGCGATATGGTCCACCGACATCTGAAACTGGCCGGGCATGGAGCCGATCGGCTTTTTCACACCCTTGCCGGGCACGGCAAAAAGCGGATAGACCAGGTCGTCCACCGACAGTCTGGTTTCGCGCACCAGTGTGCGGAACTTTTCATTCTTTCTCAATCTGCGCCCCCGATATTCAGGAAACTGCATGGCCTAGCCCTCCTTTTGCGATATTTCTTCGTCCGTCAGGTAACAGGCGGGGTCCGGCCCCCACACATCGCCGGCCGCTTCCGCCCGCGCGCGGAAGTTTCCGCCGCACACAGAAAGCCAGACACAAGAGGCGCAGCGACCGGTTATATATTTTTTCTTTTCCTTGAGCTTCATCAGAAATTCATTTTCTCTGTCCGTCCAGATGGAGCTGAAAGGCTTTTCACGGATATTGCCCAAAGACCGATTGCGCCAGAACTGATCGGGGTAAACTTCCCCGTCCCAGCTCACACAGCCGATGCCCACGCCGGTGGAGTTGCCTTCGTTCATCTCCAGAAGTTCCAGTATTTCACGGGCGCGCGCGGGGTTTTCTTTCTTCATTTTCAAATACAGATACGGCCCGTCGGCGTGATTATCCACCGTGAGGATTTCCGGCGCGAGGCCGTCGTCGAACATTTCTTTTGTCCTGGCCGCGATCAAATCCAGCAGCTCCCGCGACTGCCCGTGCGTGAGGTCCTCCTCGCGCAGCTTCGAGCCGCGGCCGGTATAGACCAGATGATAAAAGCACATGCGCTGAATTCTCTCGGCGCGCATCAGGTCGAACATGGCGGGTACGTCGGCCACGTTGTGCCGGTTCACCGTAAAGCGCAGACCCACCTTGATGCCCGCGTCCCGGCAGTTGCGGATGCCTTCGACGGCCCGCTCAAACGCGCCTTTCGCCCCCCGGAAGCGGTCATGCGTTTTTTCGAGCCCGTCGAGGCTGACCCCCACATAGGACAGACCAATTTCTTTGAGCCTGGTCGCTGTCTCTTTATCAATCAGCGTGCCGTTGGTGGAGATGACCGCGCGCATGCCTCTTTGCGTCGCGTAGCGTGCCAGCTCGGGCAGGTCGGCGCGCATCAGCGGCTCGCCGCCGGAAAACAAAATCACCGGCGAGCCGAACGCCGCCAGATCGTCGATGAGCTTTTT
>JAAYKU010000001.1 GCA_012522275.1 Smithella sp. | reverse complement strand
GGGTTTGTCCACCGGTGAACTGTATCTTTATTTTTAAAACAAAGAGTATCTGTTCTCCACGATGATCATTGAAAAACTGACTCTCATGTATGCTTCGATCACCGAAGAGGTGGAGTCTGCCAAAAATCTGTACGACAAACTTGAGGCATTTGTCCGCTCGCAATTGAGGTTTGTAGAGAATAACACCGATTTTTGCCGTATTTTCCTAAGAGGCGAAAACGAGCTGCTGCCTCCCAAGAAGGATGTTTTGCGCAAGCGATTGAGGAATGATTACTTAAACAACCTGTCCTACATGGAAAACATACTAAAGGCCGGTATCAGAAAACGACTTTTGAGAAATCTTCCGGCCCGCGATGCGGCAACCACCCTGGCCCACCTGATTCAAGCCACCGCAATGGACTGGATGATGATGAGTCCGAAGGAATCGCTTGTATCAAAAAAAGAGATCATTTTGGATATTTTCCTCAATGGAGTGAAAAGGCATGAAGATTAAAATTCTTCCGGCACTGATCGTGCTGCCGGCCCTGCTTGCGTCTTTTTCAGTCGCCGCGCGGGCACAGTCATCTTTGAGCCTTGATGAAGCCGTTGCCATCGCGCTCAACAACAGCCGGGTGCTCAACATCGCCCGCGAGGGGACCATAGGCGCAAAGGCCGGAAAGCACGAAGCGATCACCCGGTTTTTGCCGAAACTCAGTACTTCCTACAGTTATGTCCGTCTCAACGAGGCACCCGGCCTCAACTTTCCGGGATTCCCGCCTGTAATCCCGCCTGCTGCCATCGTAACCGGCACAAAAGACAATTACAACTGGGTGATCGAGGCGCGCCAGCCCCTGTTTGCCGGCGGCGGCATCCTGGCCGCCTATCAGGCCAGTCAAATTGCCGAGGACGCAGCGGTAATCGAAGAGTCGGCCAAGACACAGGATGTGATTTATGATGTCAAAGTAGCGTATTTCAATATTTTAAGAGCGCAGCGGCTCTGCGATACGGCGGATCGGGCGGTAGAAATGCTCAGCGCGCACTGCGACGCGGCCGAACATTTTTTTAAGGTCGGCCTGATTCCCAAAAATGACCTGCTCCAGGCGCAAGTCGAGCTGGCCAACGGCAGGCAGGCCGCCGTGAAGGCACAAAACGCGCTGGAGCTGGCCGGGTCACACCTGAACATTCTTTTGAAACGTGATCTGCACACCCCGGTGGAGGTGCAAGATAACCTGTCTTATGCTCCGTTTGACCGTACACTGGAGCAGTGCCTGGATATTGCCCGGCAAAACAGGCCGGAGCTCAAGGCTGCAAAACTTAAAAGCGAGCAGGCGGATAAAGCGGTTCGTATCGCGATGAGCGAATTTTTCCCGGTCGTGAGCATGGTCGGACAATACGGGCGCTTCGGCGACAAGCCCGATCTTGACGGCAGCACATACAGGGACGCGGAAAACTGGCAAGTGATGGCGGTAGCCAGTTGGGATTTCTGGGAGTGGGGGAAAAGCAAATACCGTGTGGATGCCAGCCGTGCGGCCCTGCATCAGGCAACCGATATGGCCCTGGAGCTTCACGACCAGGTGGCCCTCGAAATTAAAAACGCATATCTGTTGCTCAAAGAAGCACAAAGCCAGATCGATGTTTCTCAAAAAGTGATCGATCAGGCGCGTGAAAATCACCGGATTTCCGAGGCGCGCTACCTCGAAAGGGTGGCGCGCTCCACTGAAGTGCTCGATGCTCAGACGCTTTTTACCCGCGCGCGCTCCGAATATGCCAACGCGTTGGCGGATTATAATATTTCTCAGGCCCGCCTGGAAAGGGCAATGGGCATCATCAACCGGCCGTCTCAAAATTGAGCTGAAGGAAAGGGTTTTTAAAATGAAAAAATCATATCTGTGGCTACTGATAGCGTTTAGCGTTGTTTTGCTTACCCCCTGCCGGGGGCAGACGGAAGAATATACGCTTCGGAATCTGTATCAGCAGGCCCTTATCAACTCTGAGAAAATAAAATATGCCGAAGAGAATCTCTACATCGCCCGGATGACGAAAAACAAGGCCTGGGCGGTGTTGATTCCCAGATTGACGGCCTACGGCACTTATAATCATTTTTCGCAGGAGAAGTACCAAACGACGGTCACCCCCCTGCCCGATCCTTTGCCCGCCATAACAGGCAGCGTACTGATTCAGCCGTCGTCATCGGGTAACTGGGGCGTACGCGCCGATCAGTCTTTTTCACTGTCCGCCCGCGAGCTTGACGCTCTGAAAATCGCCGGCCAGGGCATCACGAAAAGCGAATACGACCTCGATTATGCCAAAACGGATTTTATCCTCGCGGTAGCCTCTTCATACTATGATGTACTGCGCGCACAAAAGGCACTCGATATTGCACAGGCCAACCTCGACCGCCTGGCACAATATCGTCATTTTGTGGACAAAAAGGTCAAGGTCGGAGAGCTCACCAGGACGGCTCTGCTGCGGGCCGACGGCGAGCTCTCGGGAGCGCGCGCCGACTATCTGCGCGCCCAGAACGCTCTTAAGCTGGCGCGCGCGGCGCTTACACGCGTGACAGGTGTCGATGAGCCTTTCGAGCTGAAAGAAGAAGATGCCCCGCCAGTGCCTGCTGACGAACTGGACAAAATGCGCGCCGCGGCTCCGGACGCCAGAGCTGATTTGAAAAGCTATGAGATGCACACACAGATGGCTTCCCGACAGGTAAAGTATGCGCGCGGGGCGTTCTGGCCGCAGGTGGGCCTGTTTGCCGTTTACAGCGGCCTTGACCAGAGTCCCGAAACATCGACGTTGAACAAAGAAAGTTTCTTTGCCGGCGTGAGCTTGACCTTTCCTTTTTTTGAGGGTGGCCTGAGGATTGCCGAATATAAAGAAGCGCAGGCCAAAGAGCGCCAGGCCCGCTTGGCCTATGAGGACCTGAAAAAGACTGTCGACATCGAACTGCGCGCAGATTATCTGGAGTTGGAAACACAAAAAGGCACACTGACGTTTCTGGAAGACCAGCTTGTCTATGCCCGTGACAACTACAATGCTGTGCTGCGCCAGTATGAAAACGGCCTGGCCACCAGTCTCGACGTGATGGACGCCAACACGCTGCTTGTATCGTCGGAGCGCAACGCGGCCGACGCCTTATACGGCTTCCGGCTGGCTCATTTGAAAGT
>JAAYKU010000187.1 GCA_012522275.1 Smithella sp. | reverse complement strand
GACGGGTCATGAACCGCCAGCGAAAGCGTATCCGACTTGACATCGTAGGCTAAAGGAAACACCATAAGCGCCTCGGCCACCTTGAGCGGCACCTTCGTGCGGGCGATATCGGACGGAGGTTTATCCAACAGCGACAGATAGGGCTTGTGAAAAATTTCCGACAGGCACTGCCCCATCTGGACATAGTTCATGAGCTTGAGGAAAACGACCGCCTCGTCAAGCGCCATGCCGGTGGTCAGGGCATAATCTTCCGCGCGCGCCACCTCATCCGCGGTCAGGCGATGGGAGTCTATCAGATAATTTTTCAACAGGGCATCGTCCATATCGGCTTACTCTATCCTGCTGCTATAAATGTCGGCCTCTTCCTGCGTGATGGTTCCGTCCGTCACAAGTCTTTTAATATGGTCGTTCATCGTCTGCATACCGATATTTTTGCCCGTCTGCATCACGGAAAGAACCTGGAAGGTCTTTCCCTCACGAATCAGGTTTTGAATTGCCGGCGTGCAGATCATCACCTCCAGCGCGGCGATCCTGCCCTTCCCGTCGGCTCTTCTAAGGAGATTCTGCGAGACGACCCCTTTAAGCGACTCGCCCAGCATGGTGCGGATCTGCGCCTGCTGTGTGGTGGGAAAAACATCGATGATGCGGTCCACCGTCTTGGGGGCGCTCGAGGTGTGCAGAGTTCCGAGCACCAGAAGTCCGGTTTCCGCCGCTGTCAGGGCCAGCTGAATAGTGTCGAGGTCCCTCATCTCGCCGACCAGAATGACGTCCGGATCCTCCCTGAGCGCCGCTTTAAGTCCGGAGGCGAAGCTTTCCATATGGAATCCCAGCTGCCTTTGGTGGATGAGGCACTTGCCTTTAGGGTGAATGAATTCGATCGGGTCTTCCAGCGTGATGATGTGATGGTCTTTCTCCTTGTTGATCAAATCGATCATCGCCGCCAGCGTCGTTGACTTGCCGGAACCGGTCGCCCCGGTCACCAGGACCAGGCCTTTTTTCAGCCGCGCCAGCGCATAGACCGCCTCGGGGATCCCCAGATCGCGCAGTGTTCTGATACCGGTCGGGATAACACGGAAGGCGCCGCCATAACCTTTGCGCTCCATAAAAATATTGCCGCGGAATCTGGCCAGCCCTTCGAGCTCGTAGGCAAAATCAATGTCTTTTTTTTCTTTCAGCAGGGCCAGGGACTTTTCGTCGAGCATTTCCAGAAGCAGAACTTCAACTTCCTCCGGCGTAAGATCATGATACTTTGTGCGCTGCAGCTCCCCCATAATACGCAAAAGCGGAGGTTCACCCACACAGACATGCAAATCGGAAGCGCCGTACTGCATGATCATTTTTAAAAGCACATCGATTTTAGCCATGGATTTCCTTTATATTTTTATTTCGGCAAGCAAACCGCAAAGTTAAGCCTTCCTGTGAAGTTAATGGATAAGAATTTGTTATCATTGGCATTATAGGGATTAGCCTCATACAAGTCAACATGAAATAAGAAAAACTGACGATCTCGAGACACTCAAAGGGCCGGCGCCGAACTGCTGCGGCTCACCTCAGCCGACCTATCGTCTTTATCCGACAATTTAAGCAATTATCACCGGGGCGGTGAAAAAATATTTTTCACATTATGTGCAACCGGATTGAACATTTCATGAAACGTTAATGTAAAAAGAGATGGTTTTGTTTTTTCCCGGCAAGCGTCTTGAAAGACATTTCATCTTTTATATTCAATACATACAAACAT
>JAAYKU010000186.1 GCA_012522275.1 Smithella sp. | reverse complement strand
CCCCGGCTGCCGCAAATTAAATTTAACTCCAGGTCTTCTCAATCGCCGCGTTTTTGCCGGCAATGCGGCCAAAAACAAGCAGATCGGCTATAGCCGCTCCGCTTGCCGGATACCTGCCGCCGAAAATACCCACTGCATCGCGACCCGCTGCGTAGAGTCTGGGTATCACCCGGTCATGCGCATCGAGTACCTGTGCTTTTGTATTGATGTTCAATCCTCCATCATGGGCGACCAGTCCGGGGTTTATCTTAAATGCGTAATAAGGTGCTGTTTTCAAAGGCTCCAACGCTTTTGTCCTGCCAAATTCAGGGTCTTTTCCCTTTTCGGCATTGAGGTTGTAATTCTCCAGAGTCTTGGTCAGGGAAGCCACATCAGCACCTATCGCTTTTGCCAATTCGGCGATGGTATTGCCTTTGTACAGGTAGCCTCTTTTAACCTGGTCATCAAGATTTTCAGGGTTAATACCCAGGGCAATTGTTCTTTGAATCTCGATGCCTTTTTCAACCATGGCAAAAGTCTTCTTCACTGTTGAAGCATCGAAAACACAATATGCCGTAGTCGCGTTCTTTTGAAACATAAGCTCACTCACGAGCGTATAATTGGCCCCTTCATCACAGAAGCGTGTCCCGTCCGTTTTTACATAGATGTTGGGTAATCCCCAGATATTGGCGTACACAATACCGGCCATTTTCGCCCCGGGAAACAGTAAGCACGGCAGAGTCCCTCCGGTATTGAGAGCCTTGAGCGCACCGCCGCAGGAGATTCCCATTTTATAACCGTCGCCGGTGGAGCTGGGGCTTCCTGCTGCAACACATTTGGCAATATCCGGCGAATAATCCTTCAGCCAGCCCTCAGCTTCTTCACCCGGCATAATTCCGCCTGTTGTCAGAATTACTGCTTTGTTTGCTTTAATGAGAATTGTTTTTCCCCTGCCGGTTGCTTCCAGGCCGACAACTTCAAGATTGGCGGCCGCTTTTGTGGGTTGGGTAATGAGTTTAGTGCCACTGGTTCTGGTCAGGACCTTGATGTTTTTTTCCGCTTTGACCGCATCAGCTAAAACCTTAAACAGCGCAGACCCTGTTCCTCTCACACGGTGACCGCGCTTCTGAGGCGGGGTAACTTCAACATATTCCGGCTCATTTTCCATGCCGCTCATGGCAAGAAGCTCCTTGGTGAAGACAGCCCCCATGCTTGTCAGCCAGTCAATGTTTTCCGAAGACATATCAGACACAAGTTTAACCAGCTCAGGTACCGCGCGTCCCTGGCCGCAGGCCATAAGGTATTTGTACATCGCTTCCGGTGTATCATTGATGCCGACACTTTTTTGCAATTTAGTTCCAGCGGCATAGACGATACCTCCCGACAAGGTTGTAGATCCGCCCGGCATCCCCATTTTTTCCAGAAGCAGCACCGAGCAGCCGGCGCGAGCCGCCTCCAGCGCAGCACAGGCGCCGGCGCCTCCGTAACCAATTACGACCACATCTGACTCCATGTCCCATTTCTCCGGCAAAGGCGCAGAATGCGCTTTTTGTGTTCCTGCTGTGCCGAGTACAGCGAGGGCACCGGCACTTAGTGCCGCTCCCTTAATGAATCTTCTCCTGTTGATACCTTTCTCAAACTTCTTTTCCTCCATCGTGTACTTCTCCTTTCCATGTTGGGATGGATTGAAATTGTTAACTGTCGGGGGCCTTTGAGGAAAAGGCCCACAAAAACAGTTGTTGACGGGTGGGTTTGTAATATTGGGGAAAGTGGCGGATCTCATTTGCCGCGTTCCTGATGTGACCGGTCGAACTCATCTTTAAAAAGCCATGTTCCTGCAGTATCACTGATAAGACGACGCGGATAAAAAAAAGTTGTCTGTTGATGTGTGCGTTAGATTTGTTGCAAAAGGCTGGCATGATTTGTAAGGCTGTAGCTTTTAGAAACTGCGGTGCCGCCTCCTTTCCCTTCTTCATTACCCCCATAAAATCTGAGTGTCAAGGAAGAAGACAAACTTCAAAATAAAAAGGATCAGAAAAGACAGCCGGATCACCAATGATCCATGACCTGCATATCTATGGCGATGCGGTTTTTGATTTCCAATGAGCCTGCGCGTATCGGAGAAACTAAGACCGGATAAAATTTTCAGACGTTTTCCGCTCACTTAAGTTTTGGTTTTCCTGCTGTTTTTTTTTAGCAGCGCGCCGGTGCCTCCTGCTTGTTTTTTGCAGCTATGTTTCTTTGAGCGCAGGGGGGTGCGGCCCTGCGGTGTAGTTTAACTTTTATACACGATCCGCGCCTGCAACACGACACGATTATCCCCCAAACGGGCACCGTCCGGGCTATGTATATAAAAAACATAAGCATTCGGGATAATTAAAAATATTTCTTGCTTTTCATCCGTTATCTGCTAAACAAAAAAACGCTGTCCAAGGTCTTCCGGCCCGTATCTGTCGCCGGTTTTGTGGTTTTTCAGTATCATCAACGCACTTCGCATGAAAAAATGAGGAGGCAGTTATGAAACACTTGAAAAGCATGATTTTCCTGGTTGTTGTCAGTATTATTTTCATCCAGCCTCCCGCGGTGGCTGACGAAATCATCGTCGGTTTTTCCGGGCCGCTAAGCGGGCTTGCTGCTGAATACGGTCAGGACATAGTCAACGGCATCGATATGGCAGTCAAAGAAATCAACGAGGCCGGCGGTATTACGGTGGCCGGCAAGAAATATACTTTCAGGCTCGAAAAACTTGACGACCGGGCGGATGCCACGCAGGCGCTCAACAATGCGCGCCGCTTCCAGTCCATGGGTGTCGTAGCGGTTTTCAACGGCGTGTTCACCACGATCGTCCCCATGATGAAAATCAATGGGGAAAGCGGCAGAGAGTTTATCATGATGGCCTACACCAGCACGCCGAAAATCGAAGAGATGGAAAACAAGCTGACCGTGATTTCCACCCCGACCTTCAATGTTTATGTGGAGGCTTTCACCGACTGGTCCCTGAAAAAAGGCTGGAAGACTTGTGCCATGGTCGTCACCCTGGGTGCCTACGGAGACGAATGGAGCCATACCTTCCGTGATGCATGGGTAAAAAAGGGCGGCACCATCACCATTAGCAAGCCAGCCAATTACTATACGGAAACGGACTTTTCCGCGCCTCTTACCGCCGCCATCGCCACAAAGCCGGACTGCATGCTGATCGGCGGCCCGTCGGCCACGACCGCCCTGGTCATCGAACAAGCCCGCCAGATGGGCTACAAAGGCGGTTTCATCATGATCGATCAGGCCAAGCAGGACATCATTGCCAGGCTTTTGGGGTCGACAAAAGTGATGGGAGACCTCATCGGTACAGGCGGTGTGCTGAGCACCTCTTTCGGGACCAACCCCTTTGACAAGCGCTATACGAAAACATATAAGAGAATGACCACTTGGGAGTGTGCTCTCAACTATACGGCGATGTATTCTCTGGCGCGCGCCATTTCCGCCGCGGGGACAACACGCGACATCTATAAAATCCGCAAGTCATTTCCCAAAGCCTTTCCGCTTCTGGCCGACTATTTCCCCTCGGAGTCCATGGGGATAACCGAAGGCGGCCGCGCAAAAATTTTCGGCACGGTTCAGACAATCAGCAAAGGCACTTCCGACGTCCCGTATTTGACCTGCTGGTGGGCGAAAACGAAAGAGGAATTTGAAGCGGAGCTGAAAGTGTCACTGGCTCATCCGGCAATCAGCAAGGTCTGGCTGCCAGTAAAATATTGAGAAAAATATTATTTTTTAAGGAGGAAAGTATGTCGTTAAACCAGTTAATTGATTCACGTGATGTCCGCTTTACCCTGTTTGAGTTGCTGGAGGTGGACAAGCTCAGCCGGTTCGATGCATTTAAAGATTTTGACCGCAGCGTATATGAGGATACGCTCGAACTGGCCGAGAAAATTGCCA
This sequence comes from Smithella sp., assembly GCA_012522275.1. GTDB lineage: Bacteria > Desulfobacterota > Syntrophia > Syntrophales > Smithellaceae > UBA8904. The sequence goes on along the minus strand of JAAYKU010000186.1, from coordinate 8,711 downwards.
TCGAGCTGTTTTATCCGTCCAATGCTGATGGAGACAAAACCGGCTTGTTATTCAACGCCAAAACGAACGAGGTCAAAGTTCCCGAATCGTTTAAAAAGGGATTCAATGCCTATATCGATTCCGGATTCCATTCCCTGGCTCTTTCCCAGGAGGCCGGGGGGATGGGGCTTCCCGCCAGTATTTCCATGGCTTGCGCTGAATATTTCAATGCAGGAAACACGTCCCTGACGATGTATTGCGGCTCCATCACCGGGGCAATCGCCATCATCGCTCCCTTTGCCAACAAAGAACTATATGACATGGTTGTGCCCAAGCTCCTAGAAGGAAAATGGGGCGGTACGATGTGTCTTACGGAACCGGGCGCCGGTTCTGACCTTGGTTCGCTGAAAACAAAGGCGGTCAAACAGCCGGACGGCACATATCTGATCACCGGCTCAAAGATCTTCATCTCCAACGGCGAACATGACATGACCGAAAACATCATTCACCCGGTCTTGGCGAGAATAGAAGGCGATCTGGAAGGGACCAAGGGAATTTCGATTTTTGTCGTTCCCAAATTCCACATCAACAAGGACGGTTCGCTTGGCGAAAGAAACGATGTTTACTGCACCGGCGTCGAGCACAAGATGGGGCTCAAAGGAAACGCCACCTCGTCATTGAGCTTCGGCGAAAACGGCAAGTGTGTCGGCTATCTGCTGGGCGAGGAGCGCCAGGGCATGAAAATCATGTTCCATCTCATGAACGCGGCTCGTATTCACACAGGCGTTCAGGCTCTGGCCTGCTCAAGCGCCGCTTACCTGCATGCCGTAACCTATGCCCGCAACCGTGTGCAAAGCGCGCTCATCACCAATCCCAAAGGCGGCCCCGTGGCCATCATCAACCATCCGGACATAAAGCGGACGCTCCTTTACATGAAAAGCCAGGTTGAAGGAATGAGCATGCTGTGCCTGTTCCTCGCCCTTCACGAGGACATCATGCACGCATCGAAGGATCCCGAAGAAGTGAAAAAGGCGACCGGCATCGTCGATATCCTGACCCCGATCGTCAAGGCGGGTATCTCCGACGCCTCGTGGCTGGTGACGGCCGAGGCGATGCAGGTGTACGGCGGCTACGGCTACTGTCAGGAATATCCGGTGGAGCAGTATGCCCGTGACACGAAGGTATTCTCGATTTACGAGGGTACCAACGCCATCCAGTCGCTCGACCTGCTCATGCGCAAGATTCTCATGAATCCCGAGATGTACAACTATGCACAGCTCAGAGAGTGGATGAACGGCACGATTGCCAAGGCCAAAGGCGTTGTCGATGACAAGTATGTCAACCCGGTTATCGAAGGGCTGGCCAAGTTCGACGAAGTGATTGAGATGATGAAAAAGCAGTTGAGCGAAATGAAGATTCTTCTGCTGCTCAACAATGCAACCTCTTTCCAGCGGGCCATGTATCCACTGGTTCTGGCCTGGCTGCATCTGTGGAGCCTCACCATCACCACACCGAAGGCCAAGGCTCTGCTGGGCGACGCCAAGGGCGAAGAGCGCGCGAAAATCATCGCGGACAACTCGGAAGCCGCCTATTACAGCGGACGGGTGCTCTCGTCGCAGTTCTTCATCGGCGCGGAATTCCCCAAGTTCTTCGGTCAGATGGCGGCCATCATCGCCAACGAAGGCGCGGCTCTGAAAGTCGAGTCGGATAACTTCACCGGCGCGCTGAAAGAATAGGCAGTCTTCGGCTGCTGGTCCGTAATCACGCTCAGGGATCGCTCCGGGACAGGAGCGATCCCTGAGTTGCGGCCTGACATGGAGGGTCGATGAGGATAAAACAGAACTTCATTGATGGCCTGTCCAAAATGAAGCGCAAGATTTGTTTTGACGGCCGGTTGATTGATCGGACCGATAATCTGCAGACGAATTGCTTAAACATGATCGGCTGCACCTGCGATGAGGCAAAAAAGCCGGCAAAGGCACAGCTGGTGAAGGCTGTGCCCCATCTGACGGGGGAGCGGATAAGCCGCTTTACCCACACCCACTTAAACACCGCAGACCTCCATCACAAACAGGACATGATGCGGCTGCTGCGCCGGAAAGTCGGCGGCTGCTGCGCACAAACGGACGTAAAGGGCGACCGGGAGGGATTGAGTAAAACTATCCACTAAAAAATAACAGGGATGCACAAGATACGGCTGAGGAAAAGGGGAAAAACTCAACCATACTTAATAAGGAGGCTCCATTTTATGACGACGAAATCCTGGCATCGCTTTTATGACTATAACGTTCCGCACACGATACGCTATCCGCATTTTCCGGCCCAGCGTATTTTCCAACTGACGGCCGGCAGCCACCCGAATAAAGCCTGCACCAGCTTTTACGGGACCGAAATGACCTTCTGGCAGGTGCGCGAGCAGGTTTTGCGGCTGGCTAACGCGCTTGCCGCCCGGGGCCTGAAAAAAGGAGACCGCATCGGGCTTCATCTGCCTAACTGCCCCCAGTTTATCGTTTCATACCTGGCCGCGCTTCATCTGGGGGCGATTGTGGTGAATGTGAATCCCCTCTACACGCCGACCGAGCTCAAGTTTATCATCGAAAGCACATCCATGCAGACGCTGGTCACCTTTGACATGGCGCTGCCCAATGTGCGCGAGGTGACGAAGGAAACACAGTTGAAAAACGTGATCGTCACCAAAATCACGGACTACATTAACGGCCTTGGAGTAAGCACGGCCAAAAGCCTCGATCTGGAAGAGGGCTGGCTGCACTTTTCCGAACTTATCGAAAACTGTAAAGACACAAGGCCGCCGCGCGTGCCGGTTGGCCCTGCCGATCCGGCGATGATTCAGTTTACCGGCGGTACCACCGGCTTTCCCAAGGGCGCTCTTTTGACGCACGGTAACCTGGTGGCGGCCACTCTCCAGGCCGGACTGTGGGCGTCTCCGGGAGCGTATGCGCCTTTGGCGCCTTCCCAGCAGGACAGAAGCGCGCTTTGCGTTTTGCCTTATTTCCATGTTTATGGAAACGTTGTCGCGATGAACTGGGCTTTTTTCGGGTGCGCTACGCAGATCTGTGTGCCGCGTTTTGACATTGACGAGATCCTCGACATTATCGTTAAATCCGGCCACATTACGTATTTCCCGGCCGTGCCCACAATGATTACCGCCATTGTCAATCACCCCAAGGCGGCCAGTCTCGACCTGGGCAGGTATGTGGGGCTGCTCAATTCCGGTGGTGCGCCCATGCCCGTCGAGCTCATCGAAAGGGTCATCGATCTGGGCATTATCTTTAATGAAGGATACGGGCTTAGTGAAACCAGCTCGATTACCATTGCCAACCCGATTTCCCGCAGCAAGCCAGGCTCGATCGGCATTCCCATGGCGGACAACGATTTCCGCCTTGTGGATGTAGAGCAGGGACTTGAAGACGTCAAACCGGGTGAGTCGGGCGAGTTGATCGTCAAAGGGCCGACCGTGATGCAAGGCTACTGGAACAGTCCGGAAGAAACCAAAAACCAGCTCAGAGACGGCTGGCTCCACACAGGCGATATCGCCCAGGTGGACGAAGATGGCTATATCTTTATTGTCGATCGCAAAAAAGACATGATCATCGCCAGCGGATTCAATATTTATCCGCGTGAAATTGAAGAATCCCTCTATGAGCACCCCAAGATAGCCGAGGCGGTAGCTGTCGGCATACCGCATGATTACCGGGGCGAGACGGTAAAAGTCTTTATCGTTCTCCAGCCGGGAGCCGAGGCGACCGAGCAGGAGATCATCGACTACTGTAAACAGAAGATGACCGCCTACAAAGTTCCCAAGCTGGTTGAATTTCGTGAAACAGTCCCCAAATCGGCGGTCGGCAAAATTCTGCGCAAGGTGCTGCGTGACGAAGAGCTGGCAAAGCTGAAAAAATAGAAGCCGGTGGAAACTGCCTTGACCATTCCAGTGTGCAACCGCCTGAAGGCTGAGCCGGAAGTCATTGCTGTGTGCCGTAAATGATAACCATTTAAGAAGGAGGTTTATGATGAAAGCTGAAGATGTAAAAACAATTGCCATGATCGGTGCCGGGGATATGGGGCACGGAATTGCCGCCTGCTGCCTGATGGGCGGCTATAAAGTAATTCTCAGAGACATCGAACAGAAATTTGTGGACAAGGGTGTCGCAGGCATCAAAAGCAGCTTCGACAGGTTCAAGGAAAAAGGCAAGATGACGCCCGAGGCCTACGATGACGCCTTCAAACGCCTTATTCCGATGGTTGATCTGCAAGAAGCGGTAAAAGACGCGGATTTTATTATCGAGGCGGTTCCGGAAAAGGTCGAACTGAAAAAAAGCGTGTTTGCCGACCTGGACAAGTTCGCTCCCCAACGCGCCATTTTGGCTTCCAATACGTCAAACATCAGCATTTCAGAAATTGCAACCGCCACGCAGAGGCCGGAAAAAGTCATCGGCTACCATTTTTTCAATCCAGCCATACTGATGAAGCTGGTCGAAGTAATCAAAGGGAACAAGACCTCCGACGAATCGATCGCGGTGGGCTATGAAATCGCCAAAAAAATCAACAAAGTTCCCGTCATCGTGAAGAAAGACTCCCCAGGCTTTATCTTCAACCGCGTCAATGAGCCAACGCTTGTTCTGCTTTCCAAGATCGTGGAGGCGGGCCATCCCACGCCGGAAGAATTTGACGCGGCGCTCAAGCCCCTCATGCCCATGACGCCCTTTGAGCTTCTGGACTATGTCGGTATCGACGTGGCGCTAAACGGCCTGGAGTATTTCGCCAGCGTGCTTTCCAAAGACTACACACCCTCTGACGCGATTATGGAATACCTGAAGTCAGGCAATCTGGGTAAAAAGACCGGTAAGGGGTTTTACGACTGGTCGCAGGGCAGGCCTAAAATCGACCTGTCGAAAGCTACCAAAGAGTATGACATCAATCATCTGATCGCCCTGCAGGTAAATGAAGCGACAAAGCTGCTCGAAGAGGGCGTGGCCGACGACCCCAAAGAAATCGATCTGGCCATGGCCAACGGCGGCGGCTCTCCCTTCGGTCCTTTCGCGCTGGCCAAGGGGATAAGCTATCCGGTGTTGCTGGCCAAGCTCGAAGAACTTTACAACAAGTTCCCGCTGGATATTTTCAAGGCCACCAAAACCATGAAAGAAGGCAATATACAGCTTTAGCAGCGGGTGTCGCTCCTGTGTTTCACAATTGTTAAAAAAGTCCGGCGGCGGCCACCATGGCGACCGTCGCCGGACTAAAACCGTCCGCGGCTGTATCCTGGGAGAATGAAGCGGCCGGCAAAGAAAACAGATAATGTGCGGACGATTCGTTTTAACCACAGACCTGTCAGAAATCGCGCTGGATTTTAATATCCCGCGCGTGCCTTTTTGCTTTACCCCTGATCGCAATATCGCACCGGGCCGTCATATACCCGCGGTGATCGCCGCGGAGGGCGCCTTTGAGCTGGCGTCTTTTTTATGGGGCCTGATTCCTTCCTGGTCCAAAGCTCCCTCCATCGGAGCAAAGCTCATCAATGCCCGTGCAGAAACACTGGCAAGCAAACCCAGCTTCAAAAATGCCTTCAGGCACAGGCGCTGCCTGATTCCCGCCGACGGCTTTTATGAATGGAAAAAAGAAGGCGGGAAGAAAATTCCGTACTGCTTCGGCATGAAATCCGGCGCGCCGTTTTACTTGGCCGGTCTTTACGAAAAATGGACGGGGCCGGACAAAAAAGAGATTGCCTCGTGCACAATTATCACAACCACGGCCAACAGTCTTGTTGCCCCCGTCCATGACCGCATGCCGGTGATTGTGTCTGAAGCTCGCAGGTTTGTCTGGCCAGGTGGGCACTCAGACGATGCGGCGCGGCTTTTGGCGCTTCTTGAGCCTTACCCCGCCGGGGAGATGGCCGTCTTGCCGGTTCAATTCTAAATGCCGGACCGACCATTGTGTATGGCGGCTACGCGCGGCTTTCCCGGCGATGCAAAATATCCTTGCAGAAAAACAAATGAAACTGCTAAAGAGCGGCATCAAAATCCTGGTGAAAGGATATCGTGCGATTAATGACACTCAAAGGCGTCATCACAGTAATTCGCGTACCTTTTCTGATTCTTGCCCTGATTCTGGCTCTTTTGGGGGCTGCCGTCGCCTGGTATGAGGCGAGGCTTTTCGGCTCCCCTTTTTATTTTGGATATGCGCTTCTGGCCACTTTCGGTCTGCTGGTGGCGCACTCGGCCGTCAACATCTTTAACGACTATTTCGACGAGCGCAGCGGACTCGATTATAAAACCAGGCGCACCCCCTTCAGCGGCGGCAGCGGCGCGGCGCTTACAGGGCTGCTCAGGGGCGATCAGGTTTTGTGGCTGGGGCTTGCCTGCCTTGTGATTCTCATTCCGATTGCCGTTTTTTTTGTCGTTAAATCCGGCGTGATGCTTCTGCCGTTACTGGTCATGGCGGTTTTACTCATTGTCTTTTACACACCTGTGATTTTGAAGACGCCCTGGCCGGAATGGTCACCCGGCCTGGGCCTGGGGATTCTGCCCGTGCTGGGCGCTTATTTCGTGCATACGGGCGGCTATTCGCTAAACGCGTTTATTGCCTCAATGCCGTCTTTTTTTCTGGTGCACAACCTTCTTTTGCTCAACGAGTTTCCGGACGCGGAGGTGGACGTCACAGTCGGGCGGCGCACCCTTCCGATCACTGCCGGAAAGAAAAAAGCCGCTTATTTCTTTTCGTTTTTCACCGTGCTGGTTTATCTGTGGATTGCCGGGGCGGTTTTCTGCCGTTACATGCCGGTCTATACACTCGTGTCGTTTGTTACCCTGCCGCTGGCCTTCAAGGTCATCAAGGGATCATTTCGCTATGATGAGCGTGAGGTATTCCTTAAAGCCATGGGGCAAAACGTTTTCCTGATTCTGGCCGTCCAGGCGTTGATTGCTGTTGGATATATCGCCGGCGGCCTTCTGGGGCGGGGGACGTAACATTTTCGGCCCGGTGTCCGTTTCCGGGAACATTTTGGAAACGGTTCAATCAATACCGGCTTTACGCCCGCACGGCAAAAAACAAGCCATGGCGGGTTGCTTCTTTTGTGGTCTTCCCCCAAAATAAATACGTTTTTACCGCAGCTTTCTGCTGTCGATTTTCTTTACAATTCCCCATGTTTTAATAAGCTTGCGATATCATTGTGCTAACAAATGAAGACATGAAAAAGGCCTGCCCGCCTCCTGTCGGATTTCTTTGCAGTTACCTGGATGTTTTATCTGGCGCGATAAAAATACTCAATGAAATTAAATATATAAACAATGGCGCGGGTATTGCAGTATATCGCGGCATCCTGAACCATAGTTATTGCTGTTTTTCGCTTACCGTCGAGAATTGTTTTTTCACGTTGTGATTTGGATGATTTTAAGGAGGCTGACATGAGTTTGAAGATGAAAAAAGTTTTTGTTTCATGCGTTTTCAGTTTGTTTCTGATTTTGTCCGTCGTCACCGCAGCACAGGCATATTCGAGCATCTTTGCGTTCGGTGACAGCCTGTCGGATAACGGCACAGTCGATGGTGTTGGATTTACCCGCATGTCCGACGGCCCGGTCTGGGTGGATTATCTGGCTTATGATTACGGCCTGACCGAAAGCTACATCAATTTTGCCTTCAGCGGAGCGACAAGCTACTACAACAATCCCGTGGGCGGAGCCTACAGTCCCGCGCTGGCGAATACAGGTCTTTTGTCCCAGGTTCAAATGATCGGCGCCATCGACGGCAATGCTTTGGTGGCCGTGTGGGCGGGTGGAAACGACATGCTCAATTACGCCAGCGATCCGGATTTGTATAATCCTGTTCTGGCCGCCGCCCGTGTCGGCGAGGCCGTCGGGGTGCTGGTGGAAAAAGGCGCCAGAAATTTCATCGTCCCGAATTTAAGCTACAATTATATCGACGATCCCGCCACGGCCTATTGGATGCAGGTTTTCAATTTATCTTTGTCGCAGGTGCTTTTGGGATTGGAGCAGATCGAGGGCGTCAATATCTACGGGATCGACCTGACCCAGCTTTGGTATATAGATCTGGATTTGAGCGACACCATTACCGGTGCCGGCAGCATCATCGGGCCGGATGGCCTTGCCTATGCCAACTATGACAGTGTGCACCCTTCGAGTGCGGCTCACCGGCAGATTGCAAACTACGTTAAAACACAGGTGCAGGTTCCCGAACCGGCAAGTCTTGTCCTGCTGCTTGTCGGTTTTGCGGGTCTGGCCGGCATGAGAAGAAAAATGAAATAGTTATCTCTTTTTGTATCATCTGCTTTTCCGAAAAGCGGAGGCTCGGCCTCCGCTTTTTTTTGCCGTCGGCGCCCCAGGGTAAGCCCAATCATGCCCACTCGGAAATAAATCATGGAAATCCGCGGTCGTTTCATATATCTAGCCCCTGTGGGTTTGCGCGCAGCATTTTCATAAGGGCTGCGCGAAGATTTCTGAAATATTATTTGCTGCAGAAAAACAAAAAGCGCAGGCGAAATGAAATGAGCAGATACTTAAGTCAGTTGGTCCGGGCCATCACGCCGTATGTACCGGGGGAGCAGCCCAAAGACCGCAAATACATTAAACTAAACACAAACGAAAACCCCTACCCGCCATCCCCGAGGGCGATACAGGCGATTATCGCCGCGGCAAACGATACGCTGCGCCTTTATCCGGACCCGTCTTGTGATGAGCTTTGCGGCACAATCGCCCGGTTAT
>JAAYKU010000185.1 GCA_012522275.1 Smithella sp. | reverse complement strand
CTCATTGAACAAGACCTGGCCAGATTGTCGAAAATTCTCAAAGGTGATTTACTCGAAATGGGCATCATGGGCGGCGAGCCGCTGCTGCATCCCCGCTTAAAGGAAATCATGTCTGCCGCGAGGCGCTCTTTTCCAAAAACCAGAATCAATCTCAGAACAAATGGAATTTTGCTTCTTCGTCAGGATGAGGATTTCTGGAAAACCTGTCATGAACAGAACATTGCTGTTATCCCCACCAGATATCCGATCAATCTGGATTTTGACGCCATGAAGGAAACAGCGGCCGCCTATCGGGTTTCGTTCAGGTTCGACAGACAGACCCAATCAGATGTCAAAACGTCATATAAAATACCGCTGGACATTGAAGGAAAGCAGAATCCTGAAACTAACTTCCGGAATTGTTTTCATGCCAATACTTATCCCATGCTCATGGAGGGCAGGCTTTATCCCTGCACCGTCGCCCCCAATGTGCATCATTTCAACAAAAGTTTCAGCACATGCCTGGAGCTTGCAGATGGAGACGCGCTGAATATTTATCGGGTGATGGAGGCATCGGAAATATTCGATTTCCTCAGCACACCCAAGCCTTTTTGCCGTTACTGTGATGTCCGAAACCGCTCTTTCGGTCATAAATGGGAAAGGTCCAAAAAGGCCATGGCAGAGTGGATCGCCTGACTCAAGTCTTTCGCCGCCGGCAAAGGAAACCATGCCATCACCGCGCATCGACAGCTTGTGCAGCCGGACTGCAGCGGGGCTTTTGTTCTTCACGCCAGCATTGTGCCGCGGCATTTGCGTGATCCGCAAAGGCAGGCGTGATTTTCTTTGTCCTTTTTGGTTTTGCGTCCTTCCACCATCAGTCCGTAGTCGTAAAAGAGCTCTTCGCCCGGCGCAATGTCGCGCAGCGCGTCGAGAAAAACCCGGTAACCCTCCTGGCGCGCCTCGAGATTGGGCTCACAGGAATGGTTGACCCATTTGGCGGGCGCGCAAGATGGTTTGGCGTCGATTACATGGCCGTCATCCAGATGGAAATAAAAGGTATGATGAGGCTGATCCGGGTCGTGGGGCGGGCGTTTGAGCGCCGCTTTCCAGGTAATGATCTCACCTTTATATTCCAAAACAGTTTCCCCCGCCCTGATAGACCGGACGGCGTAAACGCCTTTCCCGTGCACTCCGGAAACACACACTCTTGTGCGGCGGCCCCCGTTATTGGATTTGTTTTTACTGCCTGCCGACATCTTTACGATAACCTCCTGATGAAAATATTTCGGCCTTATACAAAGAAGCCCGCAAAGGGTCAAGACCAATGTCGGATTGAAAGCTCATCACGCCACAGAAAGCATCTTCTATTCGGCCGCATTATGTGCTAGCATTCAAGACAATACAAATACGCGTCGCTTAAAAGTCCGGATTTTTACCGGACGGATTCATCAAACAAACTGAAAGCAGGCGCGCTGTGCGGATGAGTCAGTCGTCTCCCGTCAACCAATCTTTTTTCGCGTTTATCGCATTGTTCACAGCAGGCAAAACTCTTCAATAATCGTCACCAGGGAGGAGGGGTTATGAATATTGCACGCATCAGCGAAGAAAAATCTCTGGAAAAGCCGGACTGGGTCAGGACCATCTACGAAGACAGAAAAATCACCAACCGGGAAATGCTCGCCGAGACCAGAAAACTGGCGTCCGTCCTCAAAGGGCTGGGTGTCGTCGAAGGCGACAGGGTCATCATTCAGACTCCCAACTGCCCGGAGGTCTTCTGTGCCTTTTCCGCCGCGTGGCGTCTGGGCGCCGTCATTGTGCCGATTAATTATATGATCGGCGAGGAAGAAGCAGCCTATATATATCGTGACTCAGGCGCAAAAGTGCTCATCAGCAGCAAAGCCTTCCGGACAAAAATACAGGCGGCGCGTAAACAGGCGAACAATATCGAAGTCGTCATTCTGATCGATGATGATCTGCCGCAGGAAGCCTTGTCCTACCGGCAACTGGCAGGGGCAGCCGCAGAGGAAACATTTATCGCCGATACGGCCCCTGACGACATGGCCGCTCTTATTTACACGGCCGGCACCACGGGAAAACCCAAAGGCGTCATCCACACGCACGGCTCTCTTTACTCCAATGCCCTGATGCAGCACCAAACCTTTCCCTCCACAGACGGGATGACTTATGTAAGCATTTTGCCGCTTTGCCATTCCTACGGCATTGCCTCTTCCAACGTGGGGCTGTTTCGTACCAGCACGATGGTGCTACTCAACTCTTTCGATTTAAACGTGATTTTCTCCTCAATTGAAAAGTACCGCGCCTCCATCCTGGCCGCCGTCCCGACGATGTATGTCTATATGCTTATGTATCCCGAACCCGAAAAATTTGATCTGAGCTCTATGAAATACTGGATTTGCGGCTCCGCGCCGCTGGCGGTGGAAACCTGGAACAAGTTCAAGGAAATTTACGGCTTTGAAATCATCGAGGGGTGGGGACTGACTGAAGCGGGAGCCAACAACTCCTGCAACCCGTGGGAAGGCGAAAAAAAAATCGGCTCCATCGGTCTGCCGATGAAAGGCACGGAAATGAAAATTTTCGACCATGCGGACAAAGAAGTGCCGCGAGGTGAAAGTGGCGAAATTGTCATCCGCGGTCCGCAGGTCATGAAAGGATACTGGAACAAGCCGGACGAAACAGCCCTTTCGCTGAGAGACGGCTGGCTCTATACCGGCGATGTGGGATATGTGGATTCAGACGGCTATTTCTGGATTACCGACCGTAAAAAAGACCTCATCATAAAAGGTGGTGAAAACATCTCTCCGCGGACAATCGAAGAGGTGCTCTATACGTGTCCGGGCGTTTCGGAAGCGGCCGTCATCGGCGTGAAAGACGATAAATACGGCGAGGAGATAAAGGCTTTTATTGTCGCTGAGACGGGCAAAAAGCCGACTGCGGAAGATGTCATAAATTTCTGTAAAAAGAAACTGACCAGCTTTCTTGTACCGAAGTATGTTGTTTTTCTCGAGGCGATGCCCAAAAGCCTCGTGGGAAAAATTCTGAAGACCGAGCTGCGTAAAATGTAGGCCGTCCCGGCGAGTACGGGAAAGGCCG
>JAAYKU010000184.1 GCA_012522275.1 Smithella sp. | reverse complement strand
GGCTGAGGAGGAGGCGCGTGGAGCGAGGCCTGGTAATAGTCGTCCAGGAGCATCACCATCAATGACAGGCCCTCATCCGACTGCGCCAGCTGCCGCGCCAATGGCATAAATCTGCGCATCCGCTCGAGCTGCAGATTGTCGCGCGCCCGCAGGCGACCCTCCAGAAGGGCCGTGACGCGCTGGGCGACAACCTGCTCGAGTTCTTCGTCGCCCGGCAGCTGCTTTTCTTCCATGCGGATGCTGTAGTGCCGGGCGATACTTTGCAGTTTGAACTTCTCCATCTCCGCCACCAGCGAGATGGCCACGCCGCCGGAACCCATCCTTCCTGTGCGTCCGGCCCGGTGGATATAAGCCTCCGGGTCTTCCGGCGGTTCATACTGGATCACGTGCGACAAATCCGGGATGTCGATGCCGCGGGCCGCCACATCGGTCGCCACCAGAAAGCGCAGCGCCCCCCGGCGCACGCGCGCCATGACTTTTTCCCTGGCAGCCTGAGCCAGGTCGGAGCTCAGCTCGTCCGCATCATAACCGAAACGCTTCAAGACGACGGACAGGTAATGAACCGCATCTTTCGTATTGCAAAAAATAATAGCGGAGACCGGGTTTTCAATTTCGATAATCCGCACCAGCGACCTCTCCTTGCGCATCCCGGGCACGACATAAAACACATGCTCGATTTCCGCGATATGAATCTGGTCGCCGCTTAAGCTCAAAAGCTGCGGGTTTTTGAGAAACTGGCCGGCCAGCCGTACGACCTGCGGCGGATAGGTTGCGGAAAACATGGAACTGGCGATTTTGGCGGCAGGCACATATTTGCGGATTTTTACCATATCGGGGTAAAAGCCCATCGACAGCATGCGGTCCGCCTCGTCAAAAATGAGTATGCGCAAATTGTCCAGCGACAATGTGTCCTTGAGCAGATGGTCGAGAATGCGGCCGGGAGTGCCGACCACCAGTTGAGCGCCCTGACGGAACGCTTCGAGCTGCGCCCCGTAGCCCACGCCCCCGTACACTACGGCGGTTTTAAACTCAGTGTCTCCGGCCAGCATCTGCGCCTCCCTGGCTACCTGCAGGGCCAGTTCGCGCGTCGGCACCAGTACCAGCGCCTGGGCCGCTTTTTTCTGCAGATCGATATTGTGCATAATCGGCAGGAGATACGCGCCGGTTTTGCCGCTGCCGGTGCGCGACTGGATCATCACGTCACGGCCGGCCAGCAGATAGGGAATCGCTCTGGCTTGCACAGGCACCAGCGATTTCCAGCCGGCGCGCACACAGGCCGCCTTAAGCTCGCCGGACAGGTCTTCCAGGCGGACGTCACTCAACTCTTCAACACCCGTCTCTTCACGGTAGGTTTCGTCAGTCATAAAATGTATAGGCCTCTCTTTAAAATATAGGCTTCATTTAATTCAGCCGGGTTAAGTAAGCAAGGAAAAACTTTAACAGGGAAGCACATGGGAGAAAGGCTGGACTGCTCCTGCCGGCAGCCAAAATACTTTTAAAGTTTCCCGCTTTTTGTCCGATGAGTGCTTTGCGGCTGAATAATACTCCCGCTTGGGGATAATTTTGACGCAATAAAACAAAGAAAGTCAGGAAATCAGGGGGTTTGGGGTATGAAAAATGCCGGCCTAAGGAAAAAACTAATGATGGCTTTCGGGCTGATGGCCGCCATCATTTTGCTTGTCGGGTTGAGCGGAATTTATAGCTCCTGGAGTTCGGGGAAGGCCAATGAAGAGTTGTCCGCCACGCACGGCATCACGGAGGAAATGCTGGCCAAAGAGATAGATCATCTCATGTGGGTCAGGCAGGTCGGTCAGTTTCAGCGCAATAATGCACTCATCAAGCTGGGAGTCGAAACGGATCACCACAAGTGCGCGCTCGGGAAATGGCTCCACAGTGACGCACGCAAAAGGGCCGAGGAAGAAATCCCGGGTCTCAAAGAGCTTTTTGCCAAAATAGACGAGCCACACGAAAGGCTGCACGCCTCGGCTATTGCCGTCGAAGAGGCATTGGTACATGAAAACCGCGACGAGGCGCTCGATGTCTTTAGATCCCAGACCGATCCCGCGCTGCGCGATGTACAGCAGGTTTTCGCTCAAATCCGTCCTCTGATCGATAATCATATACAGGCGGCAACACAAAAATCCGCCCGGAAGATGAGTGTCAACGCCACGGTGTCGGCGCTTGGCATTCTCGCCGGTATCGTATTTGCTCTTGTGCTCGGCTTTTTTATCAGCCGCTCCATTACATCTCCGATCATCGGCGTAAACGATGGCATTCAAAACGGCGCCGAACATGTCGCGGCCTCCTCGCTGGAGGTGGCCGCCTCCAGCCAGCAGCTGGCGGAAGGGGCATCCGAGCAGGCCTCCTCACTGGAGGAAACTTCCGCTTCGCTCGAGGAGATGTCTTCCATGACACAGCGCAACGCGGACAATGCCGGGCAGGCCAAGTCGCTGATGAACGAGATGACGCAGGTGGTCGATAATGTTAACCGTCATGTTGAACAAACGGCAGGACTGGTGGAAACTGCCATGAAAACGAGTGAAGAGACGGGCAAAATAATAAAGAATATCGATGAAATCGCCTTCCAGACCAACCTCCTGGCGCTAAACGCGGCGGTGGAGGCGGCGCGCGCCGGCGAAGCAGGAGCGGGATTTGCCGTCGTCGCCGACGAGGTGCGCAACCTGGCGATGCGCTCCGCCGCGGCGGCCAAAGACACGTCCGCGCTCATTGAAAACACTATTCAGGCCGTCAAAAGTACACAGGAGATGACCCTTAAAACACGCGAGGCCTTCCAGTCCAATGTGCAGATATCCCAGAAGGTCACTCAGTTGGTGGAAGAAATAGCGGCCGCCTCGGGTGAGCAGGCGCAGGGCATCTATCAGATCAATCAGGCGGTGGCCGAAATGGACAAGGTTGTGCAACAGACCGCCGCCAGCGCCGAAGAAACCGCAGCCGCCGCCGAAGAGCTGAAAGCACAGGCAAGCATGATGGAATCGTTTGTGTCTGAACTGGCCGGCATTGTCTCCGGCACCGCTGCCGGCACAAACGATGGGGGCAAACCGGGCCGGCAAACGAACTATCCGCTGCTTTCTGCCTGACACCTGCCTTTTTACGCAGTTTAATGGACCGGCCGTACAATCAATGCTGCTCGCGCAGGGTCGGTTTTGCCGCAGGCAAAACCGACCGATTATTTTCTACGGTTAAATTCAATAAATTTCTTGACAGACTTCACCGATTCATATAGCCTGCCCTCAATTCGTCAGGGGCCGAGTCGGCCCCGTCTTTTGGAGCGATTCAAGTATTCAAAGAAACAAGCCGATATTAAATCCGTAACTGCTTAAAATCGTGAGCATCCACGCCCGTTTAAAGTATCAATGCGGCCTTGACAGGTAATTTCATTTAAATATCGCTTTTTTATAAATTCAAACCAAGGAATGTATTTATGAACATTGAGGACATCAAGAGGCTCCCGATAAGCGAGCTGAACACAATGGCAAAGGATCTGGAAGTGCCCGGCGCCAGCGGCATGCGCCGTCAGGATCTGATTTTTGCCATTTTGCAGGCCCAGGCCGAGCAAAACGGCGTCATCTCCGGCTCCGGTGTGCTGGAAATTCTGCCGGACGCTTTCGGTTTTCTGCGCGCCGTCGATTACAACTATCTGCCCAGCCCGGACGATATTTATATCTCACCGTCGCAGATCCGCCGCTTCAATTTGCGCACCGGCGACACTATTGCCGGCGAGGTCCGCCCGCCAAAGGAAGGTGAAAAATATTTCGCCCTGCTGAAGGTTGACGAAGTCAATTTTGAAAGCCCGGAACAAGCGCGCGACAAAATCCTCTTCGACAACCTGACTCCCCTGTATCCGGATGAAAAACTGAATCTGGAATTCGACCCGGAAAATTACTCGACGCGCATGCTCGACCTGTTCGCCCCCATCGGCAAGGGGCAGCGCGCGCTGATCGTCTCGCCTCCGCGCGCCGGAAAAACCGTCCTGCTTAAAGACATCGCCCACAGCATCACGGCCAACCACAAAGAAGTCGCACTCATGGTTCTTCTGATCGACGAGCGCCCCGAGGAAGTGACGGATATGCAGCGCAGCGTCAAGGGCGAGGTCATCTCCTCAACTTTTGACGAACCTGCGACGCGCCATGTACAGGTGGCTGAGATGGTCATCGAAAAGGCCAAGCGTCTCGTTGAACATAAAAAAGACGTAGTCATCCTGCTGGATTCCATCACGCGGCTGGCTCGCGCCTACAACACGGTAGTGCCCCCATCGGGCAAGGTGCTCTCCGGAGGCGTCGATTCCAACGCGCTGCACAAACCCAAGCGCTTTTTCGGCGCGGCGCGCAATATTGAAAATGGAGGCAGTCTGACGATTATTTCCACCGCGCTCATCGACACGGGCAGCCGGATGGATGAAGTTATCTTTGAAGAGTTCAAGGGCACGGGCAACATGGAGTTGCACCTGGACCGCCGCATCGCCGACAGGCGCATCTTCCCCGCGTTTGACCTGATCCGCTCCGGCACACGCAAGGAAGAGCTCTTAATCCCCAAGAACATGCTCAACCGCGTGTGGATCCTGCGCCGCCTGCTGCAGGAAATGAACCCGGTGGACGCAATGGAATTTATCATCGGTAAGATCAGGAAAACGGAAACCAATCAGGAATTTCTGGATTCCATGAATTCATAGCCGCAGGGCGACGAGCTGTAAGCGGACAACATTTGCCTTGAATTTTTATATGTTATGCGATAAGGCAGCGCATCCGCTCAACAACAAAGGCATAGATTCGGATATATTGTCAGGAGGAAAAGAAAAAATGAAACAGGGAATTCACCCGGACTACAATGAAACAACCATTACCTGCGTGTGCGGAAACGTCATCGAAACGCGCTCCACAAAAAAAGATATAAAAATAGATATCTGCTCGAGCTGCCATCCTTTTATCACCGGCAAACAAAAGATTGTGGACACGGCGGGCCGCGTGGAGAAATTCAAGAAAAAATACGAACAAAAAGACAAAACCGCCGCCTCAGCCAAAAAAACAAAGGCTTAGCCTGCCAACACGGGAATGCCCTTTACGGGCATCGACCCCTGTCTGACAGGCCGGCACATTCCGGGCATTTGCAGCTGTTTGCGCCGTCAGGCCAGCTGTAAATGCCTTTTTTGAATCTTTTTTATCGCTTCCGGCAAAAACGGACCATGGACACCATACTCAATAAACTTCACGACATTGAACTGCGCTACCTTGAGCTTGAAGGACTCCTGGCAGACCCGGAGGTGATCTCCCGGCAGGGAATGTACCACAAGTATGCCAAAGAGCATGCGGACCTGGCGGGGCTGGTGGAAACCACCCGCCAATACGAAAAGACTAAAAAACTGCTGGCGGAAAACAAAGAGCTGCTGGCGGAAAGCGACGAAGAAATCCGGGCCATGGCCAGAGAGGAAATACCGGCCCTCGAGCGGGAAATCTCCTCTCTGGAGGAAAAACTCAAAATTCTGCTTTTGCCCAAAGACCCCAACGACGATAAAAACGTGTTTCTGGAAATACGGGCCGGTACAGGCGGTGACGAAGCAGGCCTGTTCACGGGCGACCTGTTTCGCATGTATGCACGTTACGCGGAACAACAGGGCTGGCGGGTGGAAATAGTCAGCTCCTCGCCTGCCGGCGGCATGGGCGGATTCAAGGAAATCATCGCCCAGATCGAAGGACGGGGCGCCTACAGCCGCCTCAAATACGAAAGCGGCGTGCACCGCGTCCAGCGCGTTCCCGTAACGGAAGCACAGGGGCGCATCCACACCTCGGCGGTGACGGTTGCCATTCTCCCCGAAGCGGATGACGTGGAAATCAACATCGACCCCAACGAGCTGCGCATTGACGTTTACCGCTCCACCGGCCACGGCGGCCAGAGCGTCAACACGACCGACTCCGCCGTGCGCATCACGCATCTGCCGACCGGTCTGGTGGTCACCTGCCAGGACGAAAAGTCACAGCTCAAAAATAAGGCCAAAGCTCTTAAAGTGTTGAAAGCGCGCCTTCTGGATGCAATGGTGCAAAAGCAAAACGCCGAAGAGGCGAAAACTCGAAAAAGTCAAGTAGGTTCAGGTGACCGCTCCGAGCGCATCCGGACATATAATTATCCTCAGGGAAGAATCACCGATCACCGTATCAACCTCACACGTTATGATCTGGAAAACTTCATCAACGGAGATATCGGCTCCGTGATCGACGCGCTGATCGCGCATCATCAGGCGGAACTGCTTAAAAACCAGAGATAGTCATGATGAAAAACCATCCGTCAGCGGATCAGTGAACAGACCTCCCGCCTCTGGCCTCTGGCCTTTATCCTTTATCCTCTGTCCTTTAGCCTTTGTCCTTTGTCCTTTCTCCTCCTATCCATCGTCTTGCGCGTCAAAGCGCTCCCGCTTCGGCTCGAACTGATTTTTGGCCGACCAGAAGGAGGGCAAATGGCGAAGGAAATATAAAAGGCTTTTGCGGTGCTCCCAGAGGCGTGCGCGAAAGCGCCTGCGCCAGCCGGGATCACTGTAGAAACGTTTGACGTGTTCATTGTAAAGATAATCCAGTTTATCACGCGACGCGATACCTTTCGGAACAAATACAAAATTCAGGCAGTTCATCAGCCGCCAGTCCTCTTCAAAAGTTCCCTCCTCGCGGATGGTTGACCAAAGGGGTGCGCCCGGAAAAGGCGTGAACTTGGCCATGTTCATGTCGTCGAGCCCCAGGGAGATAATGAAATCGGAGGTCCTGCGGACGGAGACTTCCGTCTCCCCCGGCAGACCCATCATGAAAAGCCCCTTGGCGCGTATGCCGGCGGCCTGAATGCGGGCCACCGTGTCACGCACTTCGTCGAGCGACACGCCTGATTTGTGGCGGGCGAGCATGTCCGGATCGGCCGATTCAATACCCAAAGACACCATCAGGCAGCCCGCGCCTTTGAGCATGCCCAGCAGCTCGTCGTCCGTATAGCCCACACGCACGGCACAGTTGAAGTTCATGCCCAGCGGCATTTCCGCAAGCTTCGTACAAAGCTCGACGATGCGCCGGCGGTGGGCGGTGAAAAGGTCGTCATAAATATTGATGTGGCGCACACCGAATTTATCACGCAGATACTTCATGTGCTCGTAAATGTATGCGGCCGAATTGTAACGGTAGCCTTTGCGAAAAACAGAGCGGTCGCAGTAGGAGCAAGAATACATGCAGCCGCGCGAGGTAATCATCGTCGCGCCGGGCGTGTGCACATAGGAAAAGAGCGGCAGGTGATAATCGCGCGGAAAGCCCGGCAGCTTTTCATACGCCGGAAAAGGCAGGCTGTCGAGGTCGGCAATATGTTTTCTCGGTTCGTTGGCGCAGGCTTCGCCACCGGTCCGGTGAATCAGGCCGTCAATCCCCTCCGGATCAAATCCCCCCGCCAGCTCGCTCATCGTAAGTTCGCCCTCTCCCGCCACCATGAAATCAAAAGCAGGATAATCCGCGAGCAGCTTTTCCTGAAGAGCCGAAACATGAACTCCGCCGCATACGGTGATGGTCTCGGGACGTGCCTGTTTGATTTTACCGGCCAGTTCGGCCGCGTCGGGAAAAGAGGATGTGGTGGTGGAAAAGCCGACCATGTCCGGTCCGAACCCCAGAATCTGCCTGGCCTGCCTGTGCGTATCCAGCGGCGCGCCCGGCCCCAGACAGTCATAGACACACACGTCATGCCCTTGGCGGGAAAGCCATGCGGCGATGGAAAGCAGCCCCTGGGGAACCATGCGGTTGGCAATGTCGGTGATATCGCGCCTGCCCGGAAGCCAGTTAAAGCCGCGCGGGTGAACCAGCACGATGCGTTTTTTTTGCCTGCGTGTATTCATTTTATTTTGACGCGGCGACGACAAGCGCCGGTCTGTCTGAAGCAGAAAAGTTGTACGAAACAAGCACAGATGAGGGGTTTTTCCTCAGTGCGCAAGCCAGGCCGAAAGCCGCAGCGGTGGGAAAAACGCCGGAGGCGGGAAGATAATCGAACAGCTCAAAGCCCTGTGGTGCGGCCGGATTTTTCAGGCGGAATCCCGGCAGCCACAGTTTGCCAGGCACACCGGACGCGGCCGGGCAGACGGCGGCAAAAGCGTCGCTTTGCAGAAATTCTTCGGGCGCAGTTTCTCGCGACCCGATCTGCACGGCGCAAATGTCGCCGATTTTTTCCTGTGTGTCTCTTCCCAGGAGGAGCCAGGAGCTGCCCTCGCCGATGGGCAGGTCGCGCGAATTTTCTGCAAGCGCGTTCATCCTCATCCGGTACTCCCCGACACTCGGTGTGTACACATCGCAGCCGCCTACCAGCGCCAGATCTATTTCACCGCTTTCCAGATAGCTTTGCGCCAGCCACAAGGCGGACTCGAAGGAAAGCTCCTCATCGGACACAGTCAGGATGACCCCTTTCACATCAGACTGGCGCGCCAGAAAAAAGGCGGCGGCATTGCTGACGGAATTGGCAAACTGGTTCGGGCTGGGAAACCCCCCGCTGTGCTTGAACACCTGCGTGACAAACGGTAAAATCTCGTCTCCGTTACCCAGTCCGGTGGCCAGAAAAATACCCGTTTTGCTTCCCCTGATCCTTGCCGGCGCAACCTGCTGCAGACACGCCGCCGCTCCGGCGCAGACCATTTTGATGAACCTTCCGGCCCGCCGGATCGGTCGGCCCAGAACCATCTGCACCAGGTCATCGCAGGCCAGAGGAAGCTCGGCCTCCTCCCAGGGCCGGTCTTCATTGGGAACCAAAGAAGGCCCGAGGCAGCTTGCCGCGATGATCGGTGTGGTGGTTATTTGTTTATCCATGGACGTAAGGTTCTTCACTTTAT
>JAAYKU010000183.1 GCA_012522275.1 Smithella sp. | reverse complement strand
CACTAGAGGTACGCCACTTATCACTGGCCCCTTGTCCCATACCGGCGGGGGTGTCGCAATCGTAAAGAAGCCGTCACCATCGTCATACCGGCGAAGGCCGGTATCCAGTGTTATCAAGTGCTTTCTGGATTCCGGGTCAAGCCCGGAATGACAGGAGGAGGTATTATTTAAAGGCCTCGCGTCCTCCCCCTCGGCCCCCTCCAAAGGGGGACACTAACCACCTTTATACCTTGCCGGCCTCTGACAAAACTATCTCCACGGCGCGAGCAACGTCTTTCATATCGTCTTCGGACAAAGTAGGGTGTACCGGAAACATCATTGCCGTATCGCCCAGCTCGCGGGCAACCGGCAGACGTTTTTCCGGCCGCAGTCCGTCAGTGTCAAAAGCTTTTTCTAAATACATTTCACTGCAACTGCCCGTGAAGCAGGGGATACCAAGTTCGTTTATCGCCACAATCACACGCTCGCGATCCCATCCGGCCTTGAGCATCTCCGGTCTTAAAAAAACGTAATACTTGTAAAAGGCATGATAGACATCTTCCGGCGGCATCGTTACCCGGAAAGCAGGAATGTTTATAAACGCTTGGGTCAAAATTTCTGCGTTATGTCTGCGCTTTTCGACCCAACTCTTCAACTTGCGCAATTGAATTCTTCCGATCGCAGCCTGCATTTCCGTCATCCGCCAGTTTGTCCCGAAAGATTCATGCAGCCATTTAAATGACGGCCCGGGTTTCGTATCGTTTGCACTGTACACGGCATCGTAGCTTTTACCATGGTCTTTTAAGGACCAGAGTTTTGACCAGAGATCTTTGTTCTTTGTCGCCACCATGCCGCCTTCCCCGCCCGTGGTCATAATCTTATCCTGACAAAACGAAAATGCCGCCACGTCTCCGAATGACCCAACCGGCCTGCCTTTGTAAAACGCGCCGGATGCCTGTGCGCAATCTTCAATGACCGCAAGGTCGTGTTTTTTGGCCACGGACATGATCTCATCCATATAACACGGCCAGCCGGCCAGATGCACCGCAATGATCGCGCGGGTGCGGCCGGTAATGACTTTTTCAATTGCCGTGGCCGTGACATTCTGACTATCTTTTTCCACATCGGCAAAGACAGGCCTTGCGCCAAGCATGACGGCACAGCTCGCTGACGCGATATAACTGCGGGGCGTGACAATCACCTCGTCTCCCCGTCCGACATTCAGCGCCATCAGCGCCGCTTCGAGCGCCACCGTCCCGTTCATCATCGCCACGGCGTATTCAACACCGAGAGCGGCGGCAAATTCTTTTTCAAACAGACGCCCCTCTTCGCCCGTCCAGTAGTTGACTTTGCCCGATTGAAGAACATGCGTCACCATAGCCCGCTCGTCATCAGCAAAAAAAGGCCAGGTCGGAAACGGTTCCGTGCGGATGTGATCACTATCGCTTTTTATTAAGTTTGACATTCTTTCTTCCTGAGTTTTAAATATTCCTCTCGTTAAAACAGCTGCGTGGAATTACTCAATTCAATATTTTTTCTCTTCGATTGGAGAAAATCTGGCTGGTATTCCTTTAGCCATAGTATTTGGTGGGACATCTTTCGTTACCAAAGCGCAAGAACCGATAACGGCACCATCACCAACCGTACATGTCAGTACAGTTGCCTTGACACCGATAAAAACGTCATCACCTATTTTCGAGCCACCGGCAATAGAGCCATACGGATTCACGTGAACATAATTACCAATAACAACATCGTGGCCTATGCTGGCAAATGCATTTGCGACGAAGAAATTACCGACCACAACATCACTATTAATACCGCTGAACCTCTGTATTATTACGCCTTCACCAAGTTTAGCCCATTTACTCAAAGTGACTGTCGGGTGTATAATGTTTATAAACTTTCCGCCCATCGTCCTGGCCTCTTCGACCATCTTTTTGCGCCACACCGATCTCCCCACAGAAGCAACCAAATGCACCTCACTCAAATCTACTTGCTTCAAATAGGACAATTCTCCTAAAACCGGTATATTATGTATGAGTCTCCCTGCATCTTTGCTTCCGCCATCGTAAACAAATCCGATAGGCGCGATATGTTCGCGTGCATGATGATTAATCGCATCTATGGTATCCAGAACTTCACGCGCAAACCCCCCGCTTCCAAGCATAATAACCTTTTTCATATGGGCTCCCGTAATGCGTTGAATATTCCATATTTAAACAAGAAAACCTCCATGGTGCTTTTCAATTTGCAGGCTTTACTTAAACTCTTCCATTGTCGCCTGACCAGCCTGATTAATGCCTTCGCGCTTGAATATTTTAAAAATTGTCAAAAAAATAATCTTTATATCCAACCAGAAAGATTGATTATCCACATACCAGACATCCAGGTTGAATTTTTCTTCCCAGGTGATGGCGTTGCGTCCGTTAACCTGCGCCCATCCGGTGATGCCCGGCCGCACCTCATGACGCCGGGCCTGCTTTGGGCTATAACGCTCCAAATATTTCATCAAAAGCGGCCGCGGGCCGACCAGACTCATATCGCCTTTTAATACATTCAGCAATTCCGGAAGCTCGTCAAGGCTGGCAGCACGAAGGAATTGACCGAAGCGTGTCAGGCGCGCCGCGTCCGGCAGGAGTGCACCATCATGCCCGCGGGCATCGGTCATGGTGCGAAACTT
>JAAYKU010000182.1 GCA_012522275.1 Smithella sp. | reverse complement strand
TTTATTGAGTCCGGCATATAATAGTCCACAATCTTTCCGCAGCGGTAGCAGATGAGATTTACATGGTCGGAAAGATCAATATCATAGCGGTTTTCCATGCGATCGAATTCCAACTGTCTGATCAGGCCGTTTTCGGAAAATTCCTTCAGTGTAGCATAAACCGTCGAGAGGCTTATATGTGGAGCTTTTTTACGTGCCTCGCTGTATATCAACGTCGCCCCCGGATGCTCGCGATAATTATCTACAAGAGCATCAACAACAGCAAGACGCTGCGGCGTGAGCTTGAGGCCTCTTTCTTTCATCCGGCCGATCATCTGTTTTTTGTCAATTTCATCCATATCGGAACCATTCCGATTTGGAAGTTGCAGTATTCGCCGGTAAATGTCAAGAAATATTTTTTACGTGTTGGCCGGTCATGCTGTGCAGGCAATGGCGGATGGCAAAAAAAAACAACTCAGGGCTAAAGGTCTGGGATCACCAAAGCGCAAGAGATACCGAAGAGGTGCAGGAGCAAGTCCGGAGCAATTCCGGGCGGTGCCCATTTTCCGGCGTGGAGGCCCTTTCATCCGGAGATGATCGATAAATGATAATCAATCCCGCGGCAGGTGGAGGATATTGCTTATGCCGTTGCCTTTTTTGATAATAGGGAAAACGCCTTTGCGAACGCCGCGGACGTCCTCGATAGTGTAAAACGACATCGGGTTGCACCGGCTGACAATATTTAAAACAGGTTTTATGTCTTTTCTGCGTACAATGGTGAAAATTATTTTAACCATGCCCATCGCACCTTGTGCGTCAATGTGTGTTATCCCGAAGCCCGCTTCTTTGAGCAGGACGATAAGATTGGAAGCGTCTTTTTGTGTGATGATCCGGATGACCACACTTCCGATGGCCATTTTTTCCTCGATGAAAATCCCGACAAAGTTTCCCATCGCGAATCCCCCCGCGTAAGCGACATAAAGTATGGGATTGGTGAGATTGTTGATAATCTGGGACATGGCGATAAGCCACACCAGAACTTCGAAAAAACCGATGACCGGCGCGAGGAATCTAATGCCGCGGGAAGTATAGATTATACGCAGGGTGCTCAGCGAAACGTCACAGATGCGGGCCAGAAAAATCATAGCAGCCAGAATTCCGGTTCTGAATATCTCCGAATGATAAATTGCGGCAATGTCCATACATGACTCCCGTGACAGATGATTTCAATGATTATAGAGCGCTAAAATGAATCTGTCAAATTCACCGGCGGTCCTTCTCCTTGGGAAAATAATTTTTCGCCCGGAGGGAGTAATCCCGCTATCCCTTTAAACTGACTGCCGATTATCATGATAAGGTTGGAGAGAATTCTTTATTGACATCACAAGGCGCATTACCTATACTAACGATCACCTAAAGCAATTCCTTTGGCCGTCAGCCGTTTCCCATCCCTTCTACTTTTACGATCACACACGGCGGGTATGGAAACGGTTCGAGCCGGGCGGCTCAGACGCAGCAGCCGCCGCGACGAAAGTAAAGGAGTGCCATGCTTTTCAGCCGGTTCTCTGGATAACTCAGCGATTTGACAAAAACGGATCGCCAACCCAGCATCACTAATTTGATTGCCGATGCCCAAGGCAGAGGCGCGGGCTTCGATAGAAGCTGCCTTGTTTAATTATTTCAAAAAAACAAGTGCACACAATGGCGCAAGAAGCGTTATTTTTGACGAAAGCCCGTTATAGTGGAGCTATCTTCAGCTGTAAGGAGGAACAATGCAAATTGCCGAAATATTGAAACCGGAATCAGCGATAGTCAATATCAAGGCCAAAGGACGCAAGGAAGTCATCGACCGGCTTCTTGATGTTGCACGCCGTGTCTGGGGTCTTGATAAAAAGCTGGCTGTCCGTGATATCGCCGTTCATGAAAGAAGCTATCTTATACGCATGCAGGCAGGGAAATATTTTGTGGCGATACCGCATAGCATTTCACAGGCATGCAAGCAGCCGCTGCTGGCAGTGGCCACCAGTCGTGAAGGCGTTTTGTGGGGAGATGCCCCCGGTGAACACGCGCATCTGATTTTTCTTTTACTTGCCCCTCCGCAAACACACGATCTTTATGTGCGTGTTTTAATCCGTCTCGCCAATATGTGCGAGCATGAGGAGTTTGTTCATAGTCTGCTGTCGGCGGAAAGTCCGCAGGAAATCGTTTCCGTACTGGAAATGATGGAGGCGCTGCTAGGCGAGGTGGTCGAAGAGACCAGTTCCCCGCGTTTCTGCGTACTGGGTGCGGGCGCGGGAGGTATGGCGATGGCGGGTCACCTGGCGCTGATGGGACGGAAAGTAAATTTGTTCACAAGGAATTTTGACCGTCTCGCCCCCATTGTAGCCCGCGGGGGGATCGACGTGACGGGTGAAGTGCAGGGTCTGGCTAAGCTCAATATCGTCACGACGGAAGCCGCACAAGCTGTCGGGGACTGCGATGTTTTGATGGTGGTGGTGCCGGCGACGGCACATCGCAATGTGGCGCAGATTATCGCTCCGCACATTTGCGACGGGCAGATTATCGTGCTCAATCCCGGCAGAACAGGCGGAGCCCTCGAGTTCGCGCAGGTGCTGAAAACGATCAATCCCGATGTGCACCCTTATATCGCAGAGGCGCAGACGCTGATATATGCATCGCGTCTGACCAACCCGGGGCAGGTTCATATTTTCGGAATCAAAAATTCCGTGCCGCTGGCCGCTTTGCCCTCCTATCAGACAGCAGACATTCTGCCTGTGATCAGAACCGCGCTGCCGCAGTTTGTGCCGGGGGATAATGTACTGAAAACCGGACTGGACAATATCGGCGCTGTTTTTCATCCTGCGATTACCATTTTGAATTCAGGGCGCATCGAGGACACAAACGGCGATTTTCAGTTTTACCTCGAAGGGGTGACGCCCGCTGTCGCCGATATTCTGGAGGCGATCGACGAAGAGCGCGTGGCCGTTGCCGCCGCGCTGGGCATCCGCGCCAATACGGCGCGGGAATGGCTCTATCTGGCCTACAACGCGGCAGGAAAAACGCTTCTGGAGGCGATGCGCGCCAACCCGGGCTACCGCGGCATCATGGCGACATCAACGGTTCACCATCGCTACATTGCCGAAGATGTCCCTGCCAGTCTGGTACCTATAGCGTCTATCGGTCAGATGCTCGGCGTGCCTACGCCCGCCATGCGCTCGATTATACACCTGGCCTCCATCATGCACGGTGTGGATTATATGGCCTTGGGCAGAACAGTGGACAAGCTGGGCATTGCCGGCATGTCGGTTAAGGATATCCGTTTTTTTATTGTCGGCGCTGAAAATAAGAATATGGAATTAAAGCCGGGCAAGCCTAAAGAGATTGACTATACACTGCAGCTGGGATTCGGCAGGCACGGACACCACGGAGGAACGTGATGAAGACTGTCACAACCAGACGATCCGACCGCTTCGGGCTGGTGCGTCCGGGCCTGGAAGCTCACACGCTGGGCATTTACTCCGTCTATCAGCTGCTGCAGGACTGCAAGATAGAGGCGCTGATCGCCGACGCGCGCATATGCGAGGCGCTCGCTCATCCGCAGGATGCAAAAGCTATCGATGAGTTTGAGCAGTGGCTGCGTTCCCGACGTATTACGATGCTGGGATTCAGCTACCGTCTGGATCCGCAGAAGGGAGCGGAGCTTTTTGCCCGCTGGGTTGAGCGCCTCAAAGACAGACGCCTTCTGGCACGCCAGGGAGGGCCCTTGCGGGGCCTGTTTTTTGCCGGCCTGCCGGCCGCCTGCGAGCGCGTCCGCCGGATGGTAGCGGAAGTGTCAGGAGTTTTTGCCGGGGATGAAACGCCGCTGGAGACCCTTTCCATACTGGGAGTAGAAAGCATCTGGGCGCCTGCCGGGCTTTCTTCCGGCATGGCCTATGACGAAGGGAGAATGTCGTTTGCCAGAGAACTCATCCGCCGGGGCGACTATCTTGGCGTCAAGCCGGTGGACCGCAGCGGGTATGAAGGATACGCGACAAAGAAAGACACGCTGACCGCAAGAATCGCCGACGGCCGCAGGCGGGGACTGCCGCCTGTGATACGCGCTCATGTCGGGCCTTTTGTGCCGAAGCGTGATGAGGCGGTGCGTCTGTTTATTGACTGGACAAAAAACCTGGCCGCCGCCGGTTTTCTGGATGTGTTGTCCATCGGAACCTCGCAGCTCACCCAATCGAATTTTGGTGAAGACTGGGGAGAAAAACCCAACGGCGGGGGCGTGCCCATCAATTCAGGCCAAGAATATGAAGCGATAAACGAAGCGGCGCGGCCCATGCTTGTGCGGACATACGCGGGAACGAGCAATGTCCCCAAGCTTGCCCGGATTCATGAAAATTCGCTCAACATCGCGTGGCACGCCCTTTCTCTGTGGTGGTTTTGCATGATCGACGGCCGTGGCCCGAATACGCTTCACGAAAATCTGCAGCAGCACGTAGAGACCCTGCGCTATATCGCTGCGACAGGCAAGCCCTTCGAGCCTAATGTGCCTCATCATTTCGCCTTTCGCGGCGCCGACGATGTCACCTGCATTGTTTCCGTGGTTCTGGCCGCGCGCTTGGCCGGGAAAATGGGCATCAGCCGTCTGGTTTTACAAAACATGCTCAATACGCCGCGCTGGACCTGGGGCATACAGGATCTGGCCAAAGCACGTGCGACGCTCAAACTGGTGAGGCAGCTCGAAGGAAGGCATTTTTCGGTGATTTTACAGCCGCGCGGGGGGCTTGACTATTTTTCCCATGATCTGGAAAAAGCTAAAGCGCAGCTTGCGGCTCTCACCGCTTTGATGGACGACATCGAGCCGGACGACCCGGGAAGCCCGCCCATGATTCACGTGGTCAGCTATTCTGAAGCATCGCACCTGGCCGACCCGTCTGTGATCAATGAAAGTATTCAGATTACACGATTTGCGCTTCAGGAATACCGCCATCAGAAAAGAAACGGCAATATGGACAATATGGAACACAATGAAGAAGTTGGACGCAGGACACAGCATCTGCTGGGGGAGGCGCAGACTCTCCTGGCAGCGATAGAGTCGGCCGTTCCTGATTTGTACAGCGCGAAGGGATTTTACCGGGTTTTCCGGGAGGGCTTTCTCCCTGTGCCTTATTTGTGGGAATGCCGTGAGGAGTTTGAAAAAGCTGTCCGATGGCGCACTAAAGCAATGGATGGAGGGGTATGCCTTGTGGACGAAAACGACAAGGTGATATCCGCGAAACAGCGTGCGGGCATTATCGCCGGGAAAGAGACGCTCAAAGAGCGTTCCCAAAGGAGTTGAGTGATGGCGGCCATTGCCGGTATCTTTGCAGAAAATTCTGAAAATGATGTTGTAAAAATGCTCGACCTTATACGTTACCGGGGGCGGGGGGAGATTGCTGTTGACAGATTACCGGGAGCCACGCTGGGTATCGTCAGAAACGATACCCAGACTCATACGGCCGGTGAAGATAAGGTGGAAGACAGGATAAGTGATCATCAATATGCTGCTGCAGGCCTGATAAACGGCCGGCCTTTCATGGAGCGCGACCCTTTCGGCGTTGCGCCCCTGTACTACGGAAGGAGAAAGGACGGCGCCTTGTGTTTTGCCTCGGAAGTAAAAAGCCTTAAGGCTGCCACAGATGATATACGCGAATTTCCCGCCGGTTGCCGTTATGACGGAGAGTTTCTTGAACGCTATTTTGAGCTTCGTGAAAAGCCCCCTTTAAATGAAGACCCCGCCTTGTTGACCGCCAAACTGCGCAAGCGCCTGGAAAAGGCGCTCCAGAGCCAGATTCACGCCGATGAGGCGGCCTGTTTTTTATCAGGCGGCCTCGACTCCAGCCTGCTTGCCGCCCTGGCGCGCAGGCATGTAAAAAAGCTGCGGACGTTTGCGGCCGGGGTGGCAGGTGCGCCCGATTTCGCACCTGCCCGCATGGTTGCGGACTTTATTGAATCAGAACATCATGAGGTTATCGTTACCCGCGATGATATCCTGCAGACACTGCCGGAGATCATCGCCCATCTGGAATCATTCGACGCACTGTTGGTGCGCTCGAGCATCATGCATTATATGGCGGCAAGGCACATCCGGCGCTATGCGATGGAGGCTTTTTCCGGTGAAGGAGCAGATGAGTTGTTTGCCGGCTATGCCTATCTCAAAGACTTGCCGCGAGGACGGCTGGCGGCTGAGCTGATCACCATTACAAAGAGTCTTTCCAACACGGCTCTGCAGCGCGTGGACCGGTGCGGGGGCGCCTTCGGACTTCGCACGCATATTGTTTTTTTGGATCCGGAGGTGGTGGATCTGGCCCTTCAGATACCAATTGACCTGAAGCTTCGCGACGGCATCGAGAAGTGGATTTTGCGCGAGGCGGTTTCCGACCTGCTGCCGTGTCCGGTTTTGCGGCGGGCTAAAGTGAAGTTCTGGGAGGGAGCGGGCGTGCAAAATATGCTGGCTCAGTATGCGGCATCGGCTGTTACCGACGCGGATTTCTCGCGTGAAAAAAAACTTCCCAACGGCTGGGAGCTGACCGGCAAGGAGGAACTGCTCTACTACCGGCTTTTCCGTGAAAGACTGGGTGATCTGGAAAATCTTGACTGGATGGGACGTACAGCAACGTAGCAGATTTGTACACCGGCTCATGGGTAAAAGTAAAAAACCCCCGCAGAAAGTCTGCGGGGGTTTTGTTATGGTCGACTTATTTAATTTAAAGTCTAGGCGTTTTTCCCTCTGGGCGGCTTGTAAACAAGCGCGATGAAGAAGCCCACCACCAGAAGGATAGCCGCAATATACAAAGCCTGGTCTTTAAAGGTTTCAAAGACATATGGCCCGATAAGACCAGCCGCACTCCATGCAGTCAGCATGAAGCCGTAAACCTTCCCGATGTAGCCGGGCCCGAAGGAATCGGCGGCAAAAGCCGGCATGGTGGCAAATCCTCCTCCGTAGCAGGCCAGCAGATAGCAGGAAACAACGATGAAGAGATAGTAGTTGGAGACATAGCCCATCGCGACCAGCAGGTAAACAACCGCCTGGGTGGCAAACATGATCAGAAAGACCATACGGCGGCCGATGTTGTCCGAAATCTTGGCCCAGAAAAGCCGCCCCAGACCATTGAAGATGGCCGCGACCGCCACGACGGTTCCGCCGGCGGCGGCAACAAGGGCAATCTGCTCAGGTGTGAGATTTTCGAGAAGCCCCATTGTCTTTTTATAAACATCCTGCGCCAGGGGTGAATGCTGGGAAATTAAACCCAGACCGGCCGATATGTTCAGGCACAGCATGGCCCACAGCATCCACCACTGGGGGCGCTTAATCGCTTCACCAAGTTTGAAGGAATCAGCCGCGCTGACGGATGTTGCGGCAGGCTTAAAACCTTTCGGCAGCCAGCCGGCCGGAGGATTCTTGAAAAGCTGGGCTGCGCCGGCTACCAGAAACAAAAAGACAATGCCCCAGATGTACCAGGTCATGGCCACACCAGAAGAGATGACTTTTCCGGCCTCGTCGATCTCCTTGAAGGAATTGATCATCGCCGGTGCGATTTTACCCATGAAAAAAGCACCCGCGCCGAAGCCCATTACGGCCAGCCCCGTGACCAGACCGCGTTTATCCGGGAACCAGCGAATGAGTGTGGCAATCGGGGTGACATAGCCGAAACCATTGCCCAGAGCGGCGATCACGCCGAAACCGAGGTAAAGCAGCCAGATATTACCTACCTGGTCGGCATAACCCGCAATCAGTGTGCCGATACCAAAAAGGATACCGCCGATGGTGGCGACAAAGCGCGGCCCTTTTTTGTCAACGAGTGTGCCGCCGAAAGCGGCGGACAGACCGATGATGAGCATCAGCAGCATGAAGGTGTATTGAACGCTTTTACCTTCCCAGCCATGCATGTTCATCAGGGGGTTTTTGAAAACCGACCAGGCGTAAACGGTGCCGAGACACAATTGAATGACGACCGCGGCGATGGCGATAAACCAACGCTTACTCTCCAAATTTTCATTAGCCATACTTTAACTTCCTCCCTTGCCGTTATCAGGCATCAGTGTATTTGGCGACGCGACGAAAAGCATTGTGGAAACGAAACGCAAAAGGCATTTGCCGCGCCGGAAAAGCCTTTAAAATGTATCGCCTTTATACATAAAGAACATGTCTTGTGCAAGCAACATATTCGTCTTTTTAACGTTATTTTGGTGTCTGAAAGGCACAAAAATTGGTTGCGGAAAAAAGTCACAGGTGTCTTTTTGCGCCTGTTGGTTTTACATGTAAAGTGCTTACCATAAATATTATGTGAATGGGGCATACGACAGGCGGTTTTTCCGGAAAGACGTGTTGTCAAAGATGCAAAGATTGTTATATTAGTCAACAGAATGAAAAAAGGAGTGTTTTATGGTGTTTAATTCCGGAAATAACCCTTATAGAGAAAATGTTGAGAAAATAAGCAAATTGAATTTTGCGGTAGGCGTTTACCGTCCACCCAGCGAGGGGGGCAGTGCTTCGCTTTTACTGCGTGTGACGGAAAATTGCCCATGGAATAAGTGCACTTTTTGCGAAATGTACAAAGGGCATCGTT
Organism: Smithella sp.; assembly: GCA_012522275.1. Classification (GTDB taxonomy): domain Bacteria; phylum Desulfobacterota; class Syntrophia; order Syntrophales; family Smithellaceae; genus UBA8904. Next base: position 51,779 of record JAAYKU010000182.1, on the reverse strand, counting down.
TTGTTTACCGTCCGGTGGAAGATATCAAAAAGGATATCGATACGGTAAAGGCCATGGCCGATGAAATTATAGAAGTTTCACATAAGGCGGGTCAGAACGGGCAGATCAACAGAGATGTTCTCCGGGCGCTTTTGAGCGTTAATCCCTACCTCAATGAGAATCATTGTTTTTCCAATGTCTTCAGCTGGCTTTATTACGGGGGAAGGACCGCTTTCCTGCAGGACGCCAACAGCATGATTATGCGTCCGCCTGAGTTTATCGATGTTTTACGGCATTTGCGCAAGACACTCGCCAGCCTCACGCGTGTTACTTCCTATACACGCTCCAAAACACTCGCTCAAAGGAAGCTCGAAGAATTGGTGTCCATACGAGAAGCAGGGCTTGATCGCCTTCATGTCGGCCTGGAGTCGGGCGACGACGAAATATTGAAACTGGTGCGCAAAGGGGTGACCAGCGCTGAGCAGATCGAGGGCGGTAAAAAAGCGATGGCCGCGGGATTTCAGCTTTCCGAATACTGGATGCCGGACCTGGGCGGCCGTGAAAGGTGGCATCAGCATGCGGAAAACACAGCGCGTGTCCTGAGCGAAATCAATCCCCATTATATAAGGTCGCGCCCGTTTGTCCCACGTCAGGGAACGGAAATATTCAGTGAATACGAAGAAGGGCGTCTGCACATTTCGTCACCGCACGAACGGCTGCAGGAGCTTCAGGTGATGATTGAAAACCTGAACGTCACCTCGCGGGTGTGCTTTGACCATAACATGAATTCCTGGACCAACCGCCAGGGAGGCCTGCTTTTTTCCCTGGATTACGAAGGGTATAAATTTCCGGAGGAGAAAGGCCGTGTGCTTGAGCTGATTGAAGAAGGTCTGACAGTGGATGAGTCGAGGCACATCAACATAAAAGAGCTCATCGCCCTGGGATCACTGTAGAAAAGAACGTTTCAGCGTGTCCGGCTGGCCGGGCAAAGATTTAAGGATAAAGGCGAAAGGTTGAAGGCAAAAGGCGGGCGGCACCCCCGAAATCTGACTACTGAGCTCTGATTTTTGCTTCATTCTCATTATCTGCGGATGTTTTGCCCATTGGCAGAAACGATTCCTTAGTCCGGTGAATGCCGGATGAAACCGTCTCCTATGTTTCGGTTCACTATTGATCAGGCACTGGCTCTACAAAGCTCCGATTTACCCAACCTTCTGTTCTGCGCCTTGCCGCCCTTGCCTTGTGGCATGCGATGCTGTTTGTCTGCGTGAAAAAACTTGACATGCCCTTTGTGCTTTTTATATATTCGGGCCGCCCTGTGGCGGGCCGGCAGGGCGGGCGGCTTCAAAAACCTCATTCAATTAAATCAATCATTAAATGACGAAAACCGGTACGCACAATTTGTAAGGCATAAGTATGAAGCAAAACCAGACGGGTTTTTTTTACATTCGCCGCCGGGCTGTCGTTTTCTCCGTTATCTTCCACGGGCTGATCATTTTTGCCCTGTTAATTTCTTCCCCGGTAAAAGGCGCGCTGGAAAAGGAAATGATTTTTGTTTCCCTTCTGCCTGCTTTCGCGTCGTCAGAGGGAGTCCGGCAGGCCGTGTCCGGGGAGGCGATGCGCACCCAGTTGAATTCTTCACCCATCAAAAAAATAATAAAGCATACGGTCTTTCAGGAGCCGGAAAAGAGCATTGCCGGAGAGAAAATGTCCCCTGCCGTGGAAGTCGATATGCCACCCGCTATTTATGTTGACGGCGATGAGTCCGGGGAAGCTCCGGCAGATGCAGGCTCGACAGTGATTCCGGCACAAGCCCCACAGACACAGACGCGCCGGCAGGTAGCATCAGGCGGAGACGGCTTCGGGGGACAGATTTCGGCCTTTGTCGGCGAGGCGAGATTCGGCGAAGCGGGCGCTCCTTTTTTCCTGTATCAGGAAATGCCCGCCTACCCGGTGCAGGCGCGCAGACTGGGGATGGAAGGCAGGGTTGTACTTAAGCTTCTGATTGACGCCAACGGAAAGCTGTTGAATGTCGAAGTGGTCGAGTCCGCCGGATACGGATTTACGGAAGCATCGATAGAGGCGGTGAAAAAATCAACTTACGCACCGGGCGTCCGCGACGGAATCAAAGTGGCCACGCGGGCGCTCCTGCCGATAAGGTTCCGCCTGCAATAGCAAGAAGGACAAGAAATCATAATCTGATAATGTCTGTGTGACCACCCCGGACAGTGATTAAAATAATCATTGACGGTCTGTTTCGGTAGGTTAGGGCAGACCATGAAATAAAACACTGGGAAAGGTGTTGGAAATGCGTAGGAAGCGCTGTCTGATTTTACTGCTGTTATTGCTTGTCCTGCCTTATCCACTGTTTGCGGAAAACAGCGATGCACCGGCTTTAAAAGAAAAGCCGCAGCAAAAAACTGCCGGCGGGACCATCAACCGGGCGACGGATGACGATGTCGCGCGCCTTCAGGAAATTGTCGTGACAACCAGCCGGCTGCATAATCCGGTAACGCCGGTTACCACACGCTACGCCACGCAGTATAACGTCGTTACCGAAGAGCAGATTAAAGAACAAAGCAGTCCGGACTTTCTCTCGGCGCTGCGCAATGTGCCGGGCGTGATGTTTCAAAGCAAAAACCTGATGGGTGGACAGTCGAGCCACAGCATGTATATCCGCGGCAGGGGAGCAAGCCATCCCGGATCCGACTTCGCCATTTTATATGATGATGTGCCTCGTTTCGGCGCTCTTTTCGGGCAGGTGATGGGGGACGGCATCGCCCTTTCCACAATCGGCTCCATTGAAATATTTAAAAGCCCTCAGCCGTCCGAGTTCGGCAGCGGCTACGCTTCGGTAAACGTCAAACCCAGATATATGGACAAAGCGGGCAGTGAGGTGATTGTCGATGCCGGCGGCGGCAGTTTTCACACCTTTGGCCAGAGCCTTGCGGCAGGCATGAAAAAGGGGCCTTATGATGTCTATGCCGTCCAGAGCTGGGGTTCCACCGCTGGTCATCGCGACCATTCGCGCGCCCAGCAGCACAGCTATTATCTGAACGCGGGATATGACCTTGCGCGAAGCTGGAATGTGCGTTTTCTGGCCAATTATGTGGACAGCCAGACCGTGGCCCCCATGCCGGAAACAATGCCGGCCGCGCACAACCGTGTAAACTGGCCCATGGCCGAGCGCTTCGACACGAGGACATTTCTTACCACGCTTTCTTTGAACAATCGCTATGACAAGGCAAGCGGTTACATCAAGGCTTATTTGAATGACACTGATTTTGATCTGCTGCAGGAGCTCAACAAAGGCGTGCGCTACGGAGAGGAAAGCGGCGGCCTATGGTCGCGGCAGAAGATTGTCCTGTACGGTGTGAGGGCGAAAGAAAGATTCTTTTTCCGGCCTGGTGGTGAAGTTGTTGTCGGGGCGGACCTGGACTTTTCGGAATTGAAAAACCGTCAGCGGACTTACACCGGACTGGCCGTACCGGGAATCAACGGCGGACGCGCCGAGCGTGCCTGGAATTTCCCCGTGACCGTACTTTTCTCCCCTTATGCGGCGGTTAGTCACTTCTTTGGCAGCTCTGACGGACTTCACGCCATTGCTTCCACTGGTTACAGATATCTGAGGCACAATGAGTTTAAATCAGCCTCGTCGTATCAGGCGGGCCTTGTAACGGGCTACGCGCACACGGATATAAATATCAACTACGCGCGCGGCGTAAACTACCCGTTACCCGTTGTGTTGATGAATATGGTCCGTACGGATGTGCCCCTGGCCAATGCCGCCGCTTACTGGCAAAATATTACACCGGAAGTCGTGGATCATTATGAAGCGAGCCTGTCACATACCTGGCCGCAAAAGGGGGCTGTGAACCTGACTTATTTCCAGGACAAAGGAAAAGACAGATTCCAGGCCTATATGTTCGGCCCGGTACCTGTTTCATTTAACGACGCAATCGGCCGCTACAAGATCAGAGGCGTGGAGGTCAGCGGAACTTTTATGCCCCTGAAAGATATGGAATTATTTGCCGGGGCCACCTGGATCAGGGCCAGAGCCACAGGCAGCGACGGCGTTGAGCAGGACCATATGCCCTACACGCCGGGCTTTCAGGCTCAGGCGGGTTTCAGCTGGCTGTTTCTGGAGCGTATCAAATTCAGACTGGACGCCCAGTATTTGCAGGAGGTCTATGCCGCCACCAGCACAAGAAGCGGAAATTTCAATTTCGCCATGCTTACCGACGACAACAGGCTGAAAGATTTCGTGCTGGTCAACGGCCGGCTCGGTTATACGTTCGACTGTAAAAAACTGTCGCTGCAGGGATCGGAAATCTATGTGGCGGTCAATAATATTTTCAACCGTCATTATGAATATGATAAGGGTTACTCCATGCCCGGTGTCACGGTATTTGCGGGCCTGACGTTGAAATTTAAACACGGTGACGCGCCGAGTGAGAGCTTATAAGCGCAGAGGCACGCTGCCGACGGCTGTTCTGATGAAAACAAAAGCATTCTTCACATTTTTTTTCATTTTTTGGACAACGGTCTTTTCCATGGTTGTCACGGACCAGGCATGCGCCGGGCCGCCCGATGAGCGTTGTACGGTGATCACATCCGATGAGCTGTTAGCCGATATGGCCCGTGCTCTTCTTCCCGACGCGCGCTACAGAGTCGAGGCGATTTTCCCTCCCGGCCAGTGTCCCGGCCATTACGACATAAAATTTTCTGACATAGAGAAAATTCAGAAAGCCGGCCTGGTCATTTATTCGCGCAGCATGACCCTCATGGGCAAGCCGGGAGCCCGCAGATTGCTCATTGACAGTGAAGGACGTAACTGGATGGCGCCCGATTCTTATCTTTTGGGTGTTGAACGTCTGGCGCAGGGACTGGCCGGACATTTTCCCGAACACGGACAGGAAATCGAACACAGGAGGCAGGCGGTGACCCGTCTTGTTCGCGAAGAGGCGCAAAAGCTCAAGGAAAGGATGCAAAAAGCCGGCATTGAGGGCCTGCCCGTTTTGGCCTCTTCCATGCAAAAAGAACTTCTGACATGGATGGGTTTTCGTGTTGCCGGGGTTTACGGACGGCCGGAAGCTCTGTCGGCCAGAGATGCGGCCCGGTTAGTGAAAACAGGCAAGGCGGAGCGCGTTGTGGCGGTGGTGGACAATCTCCAGTCCGGCCCGGAGGCGGGAATAAGAATTGCCGAAGCGCTGGGCAGGCCGCATATTGTCCTTACCAATTATCCGTCGGAAGAAGGTTATCCGGCCGCTTTGCGAAATAATGTTGAAGCGGTGCTTAACGCCCTGGGGTGCAAATGACAGAACATGCCCTGATTTTAGAAGACGTATCGGTACGCAAGAGCGGAAACTTTCTGCTGTCCGGTATAAATCTGCGGATTGAGAAAAACGAATTTGTGGGGGTTATCGGCCCCAACGGAGCGGGGAAGACCACTCTTTTAAACGTCATCGCCGGTTTTGAAAAATTTTCAGGCGGGCTTCGTCTTTTCGGGAAAGGGCAAACATGGCGCCGCTCACGCGCCGCGCGGCTCAGCATCGGCTATGTGCCGCAACTGGCGCAAATCGATCCGGGATTTCCGATTCTTGCCGGCCAGGCGGTGATGACCGGCTCTGTCGGCAGGACAGGGCTTTTTAACAAGCCGGGTAAACACGAGCAGATGGAGGCCCTGCGTCTGATGGAGATGATGCGTGTCGCCCATCTGGCCGGGCGTCCTTTCGGACATCTCTCCGGCGGAGAAAGACAAAAAGTGCTGCTGGCACGTGCGATTGTCCAACAGCCAGACCTGCTGCTGCTCGATGAACCGACCGCCAATCTGGATATTGCCGTCCAGAAAGAAGTCCTGAATCTGATCGATGAAATTTCCGAAAGTCGCGCCCTGACGATTTTGTTTGTCACTCATGACTTCAACATGCTTCCCGCACGCCTGCGCCGCGCCGTCTTGCTCAAAGACGGGCGAAAGTTCTTTGACGGCGAGGCCGCTTTGGCTCTTACAGGGGATGTATTGAGCCGCCTGTTTGAATATCGGCTGGAAACATTTGAGCGCAACGGGAGGCGGTTTGTTTCTTATGGTTGAGTCCATCCTGGAAATACTAAGCTGCCCGCCCATACAGCGCGCGCTTGCCGCCTGCATACTGTGCGGAGCAGGCTCGGCCCTTCTGTCCGTTTTTGTCGTGCTGATGAGAATGCCGCTGATCGGCGTTTCCATGTCGCACGCGGCATTTGCCGGCGCGGTGCTGGGGATGCTGATGGGTTTCAACCCCTTTTTAAGCGGGTTCATACTGTGCCTGCTGGCGGCGGCTGTTTTGGGGCCTCTTTCCGATCGGGCGGACATGGCGCCCGAAAACATTCTCGGTATCATGTTTTCCTTTCTGATGGGGGTTGCGTTTTTAGGAATGGGAATTCTCACACGGAGCAAAGCCTCAGCGCTGAGTCTGATGTGGGGGAGTCTTCTGACTCTTTCCAATGCCGATCTTGCTGTACTGGCTGTTGTCACAATTGCTTTAACAGTCTTTATCGTCCTGTTTTTCAAGGAAATCCGGGCGGTCCTCTTCAATCGCCGTCTTGCCGCCGCAAGCGGCGTGCCTGAGCGCGCGATTTACTATACCCTGCTTTTTTTTACCGGTGCGGTGATTTCCTCTAACCTCGCCACCGTAGGCGGGCTTTTGATTTTCGCCCTGCTGGTGCAGCCCGGCGCCGTGGCCATGCAGCTGACTTACAATCTGAAAACTTTTTTCTGGATATCAGCGGCGACGGGCATGCTGGCGTGCCTGGCCGGCCTGACCGCATCCTATGTGTTTGACATACCTTCCGGAGCGGCTGTAGTTTTGGCCGCGACGATTCTTTTTGCACTCGCCTTTGTGTTTTCCCCTAAGCGTCGCAGGACAAGGGCGGGCGCAAACAAAAGCATTCTTTAAAAAACTGAAACTGAACGATAAACTGAACCCAAGGCGTTTGTCAGCACGGCTTGTTTGTTATCGGCGGATGCGCTGGCGGGGATGGAAACAGTTTAAATTAAAACGGGCGGCGCTTGAGCGCCGCCCGTTTTAATGGAACCGGTGTATATTGCTGTGCCGATCAAACAGAGGCGTCGCACCGCAGGCAGCGGCATGCCTCTTTGATGGCGTCCTCACGGGAAAATCCCAGCTCAACTTCCGCGAAATTTGCCCTGCGTGCGTCATGATGTAATTCGGGCATCGCCACCTGCGGCGTTTCCGTCGTTTCATCATCAATGACCAGCGGCACATAGATGTCTTCGATGGGAGGCTTCTCATAAGCGGGTTCGCCGTTGGCCTCGCGGATGGCCGCGTCGATATCATCGGCCGCCTGATGGCCGGCGGCGATGGCCGCAATAACCGTGTCAGGACCTGTTTCGGCGTCACCACCGGCAAAATATCTGGGATTGGTGGTACGGGACTTGTAGCCTTTATTGACTGTGTAGCAATCCCACTTGTTGATTTCGACACCGATTTTCTTGTCGATGAAGCTCATATCGGGCACCTGGCCGATGGCCGCGATGACGGCATCCAAATTGAGGGTAAATTCCGCACCGTCAACCGGCACAGGTCTTCTGCGGCCGCTGGAGTCGAAATCGCCCAGCTGCATGCGCTGGCAGGTGATGGACTGAACCTTTCCTTTCGCGCCTTCGATTTTCAGAGGGGCCACCAGATATTCTATTTTGATGCCTTCATCTTCGGCCGCCTTGATTTCCTCTTCGGCTGCCGGCATATCGGCCCTCAAGCGGCGATAGAGGATGGTGACTTCCGCCCCGAGGCGCAGCGCCACACGGGCCGCGTCGATGGCGGAATTGCCGCCGCCGATGACCGCAACTTTCTTGCCCAGCGACTTTTCGCCTTTGATCCATTTATCTTCGTTATTGTTGAAGTCGCGCAGGAATTCGACACCTCCGAAAACATTGCCCAGGTCTTCGCCGGGAACTCCCATCTTCGTGCTCTTGTGGGCGCCGGTGGCCAAGTAATAGTAATCAAAATCCTTTTCCAACTGCTCGAAGGTAATGTCGCGGCCCACGCGCGTGTTGAGACGGATTTCCACACCCAGCGAGGTGATGTCGTCTATTTCTCCCTGCAGAATGTTGCGCGGCAGGCGGTAGGAGGGAATGCCCCAGTAGAGCATGCCGCCTGCTTTGTTGAGCTCTTCAAACACCGTCACTTTGTAGCCGCGAAGCGCCAGATCGCGCGCGGCGGTCAGGCCGGCCGGGCCGCCGCCGACGACGGCGATTCTCTCCTTGCGCGTAACAGGAACCGGCTCCGTTTTCGGACGCGGCGCATTGTCGGTGATGAAGCGTTTCAGGAATTTAATGGCCAGCGGTTCGTCCATGTTGGCGCGGCGGCACTTGTCCTGGCATTTGTGGTCGCAGACGCGGCCGCAGACGGACGGGAAGGGATTGGTCTGAAGCAAAATCTTGTATGCGTCTTCAAACCTGCCTTCACGCACCAGCGCGATGTAGGAGGGGATGTCCATTTCGATCGGGCAGGTGTGCTGGCACGGTGATTTGAACATGGCCGAGCAGACGGTCGCACGGCAGCGGTGTTCAAAAATATGATCTTCGTATTCCTTACGGAAATAGCGGATGGTGCTCAAGACGGGATTGGGAGCTGTCTGCCCCAGACCGCACAGGGCCGCGTTTTTGATGACTTCGGCCATTTCTTCCAGAAGTTCGATGTCGCCCGGTTTGCCTTTTCCTTTGGTGATGTCCGTCAGTATATCGAGCATGCGCTTTGTGCCTTCACGGCAGGGGGTGCACTTGCCGCAGGATTCATCCTGACAGAAATCCATGAAGAATCGTGCCATATCGACGGCGCACTTGTCCTCATTCATGACGATGAGTCCGCCGGAGCCCATGATAGCGCCGAGTTCCGCTACTTTTTCGTAATCAACCGAAGCGTTCAGATGCTGCACCGGGATGCAGCCGCCGGAGGGGCCGCCCAACTGCGCGGCTTTGAATTTTTTGCCATTGGGGATTCCGCCGCCGATGTCGTAAACGATCGTGCCCAGTGTGGTGCCCATGGGAACTTCGACCAGGCCGACGTTGTTGACGTCGCCGGTGAGGGCGAAAACCTTTGTGCCTTTGCTCTTCTCTGTGCCGACGGCCGCGTGCCATTTGGCGCCGCGCTGGATGATCTGCCCGACGTTGGCCAGTGTCTCCACGTTATTGAGGACGCTGGGCTTCTGCCACAGGCCGGCTACAGCGGGGAAGGGCGGACGGGGCCGGGGCATGCCGCGCTTGCCTTCAATCGAGGTCATCAGCGCTGTTTCCTCGCCGCAGACGAAGGCGCCGGCGCCCTGATAGATTTCCAGGTCGAAATTGAAGCCTGTGCCTAAAATGTCATTGCCCAGAAGGCCTGCTTCTTTGGCCTGGGTGATGGCGATATTCAAACGATTAATGGCCAGCGGGTATTCAGCGCGACAGTATATGTAGCCGTGGCTGGAGCCGATGGCCTTGGCGGCGATGACCATGCCTTCCAAAACGGAGTGAGGGTCCGCCTCCAGTATGGAGCGGTCCATGAATGCACCCGGGTCGCCTTCGTCAGCGTTGCACAGCACATATTTAACATCACCTTTGGACTGGGCGGCGAATTTCCATTTCAGGCCGGTCGGAAATCCCGCTCCGCCGCGGCCGCGCAGCCCGGAGTCGAGTATTTCCTGGACAACCTGCTCCGGCGTCATTTCGGTGAGCGCCTTGGCCATGCCCTGATAACCGTCGCGGGCGATGTATTCTTCAATTTTTTCCGGGTCGATCAAACCGCGGTTTTTGAGTGCCCTCAACTCCTGATGGGCGAAGAAGGGAATGTCCTGCATTGTGGGGATGGTTTTATCCGTACCCGGTTCGCGATAAAGTAATTTTTCGACCACGCGTCCTTTGACGAGATGTTCTTCCACCAGTTCAGGCATGTCCTCGGGCTTCAGACTGATGTAAATAACGCCTTCCGGATAAACCACCATGATGGGGCCAAGTGCGCAAAAACCGTTGCAGCCTGTTTCCACGACCTTCACTTCATCCGCCAGCTTTCTTTTAACGATTTCTTCCAGAAGGGCGCTTTTTACACCGGGACTGCCGGATGCGTGACAGCCGGTGCCGCCGCACAACAGCAAGTGAGAACGAAATATTTTCATTGATACCATATCCTCCTTAACGATCCATGCGCGTCAGCGTCTCTGACGCGCGACCGGTCATATTTTATTTAACGATCTCTGCGCCCTTGGCCAGCACGAAAGGTGTCTGCACCTCGCCGGCCAGAATGTGCCTTTTGAATATCTGTCTCATTTTGTTCGGATTTACATATTCGTATTTGATGGGCTCCTGGTTGACCACTTCAACAGTGACCAGAGGTTCGCGACTGCAAAGGCCCATACACCCCGATGTTGTAACGATTACATCGTTTACTTTTGCGGATTCGATTTCTTCCAGCAGTGAATCCATTACTTCTTTGGCGCCGGAAGCGATGCCGCAGGTTCCCATATGAACGGTGACTTTGACACGGCGGTCCCCGTCGCGCAAGGCCATTTCTTTATGCACTTTTTCTTTGATTTTTTTTAAATCATCGATCGTTAATTTTGCCATGGGTGTATCCTCCGTTATATTTTGAAAGGTTAATTATACTGACTTAAAACATCCTTGATCTTGGCCGGCTTGACGCGGCCGTGCACATCCTCGTTTACGACAACAACCGGACCCAGACCGCATGCACCGAGGCAGCGGACGGATTCAAGCGTAAACAAACGGTCTGCCGTCGTCTCCCCGTCTTTGATGCCGAACTGTTTTTCCAGCGCATCCGTCAATTCTTTACCGCCGCGTACATAGCAGGCGGTGCCCAGGCAGACGCGAATCGTGTATTTTCCACGCGGTGTCATGGTGAAAAAAGAATAAAATGTGACCACGCCGTAGATACGACTTAAAGGCAGATTCAAACCGGCGGCGATGCGTTTCTGCACGGACAAGGGCAGATATTCCAGACAAACCTGTGCTTCTTCCAGCACAGGGATTAGTCCCCCCGCCTGTCCTTTGTGCTTTTCAATGATACTGTCGAGCTTGGCCACCTGTTCGGGTGTGAACTCCTGCAAAAGTTCCCTGTCTTCGGCTTTCATTTGTATTCCTCCTAAATTCGGCGGGAAGTATCATGCCTCAGATTGAATCTCGACGAGACCCTGGGTCATGATGCCCCTTATGTATTTGATGATTTCGGGATGATTGATGGGCACGTCCTCAATTTCATTGCGAATTTCGCGTGTATCCATTTCAAACCGGCGGTCATTATGCCTGTGTTTGTAAAAAAAATCAACATCTGAATTAGAAATAATGAGAATTATCATTATGTTAATTATAGCACCCATAGGCTGGCGATCCAGATGACGCAAACCGAAGGTCGCTTTCACCGTTGTCCCAGAATTTTCGTATGATTCCAGGTGAAAACCCCCTCCCGACCGTTCGGCCGCATCTTTTAAAAGGGGAAGTCCCAGGCCGACTCGTCGCACGGTTTTGGTAGTATAGAACGGATCCAGCACTTTTTTGACCATTTCCGGGCTCATGCCGCTGCCGTTATCTCTGATTTCCACTTTGAGAAGATCTTTTCCGGTATCTTCATCGATACTGATTTCAATCAGACTGGCGTCTGCGCGGACGGAGTTTTCCGTGATGTCCAGAATATGATCGGCAAGTGTCAGCATCCTCACTCCACAACGAGGCGGCCGTTTTGTCCGCTCAAAGCCATTTTTAATTCGTCAAAGCCCGGTGTTTCCATCATTATTCTGGTCATCGAAGTGCCGATGTCGTCAACGAAATGAGCGTCGGAAGAGGTGATAAAGGGATAGTGTTGCAATTGTGGATATTGCGTGCGACCGCGTTTAAGGCCTGTTCTTTTCGAGATTTCCAGTGCGTCAAGCCTCCAGCCGTCGTCGATGAACCCCAGCTGGCTCAATACACTGAAACTTTCCCGGTCGATATGAGCGGCAATGGCCAGGCCGTCGAGGCGGTGAATCTCAGCGATAACATCATCAATAGGCAGATCGGTTGCGCCGATGAGCAATTGGTTGTTAAACCCTTCCACTTCTCCCAGCTCGTTGACGATGGCCTGAAGGCCGAAACGTTCTTCGTCATTTTCGCCAAAGAGGTGTTCGTCAATAATCACCTGCATTTGCTCAAGATCGAGGAGCCTTCTGAACAAAGCCAGCAGATGAACTTCTTCGCTGGTGGTGATCTCCATTGCGGGAATGACTTCCAACGGTTTGCCGGCCGCCGCCGCCATGACGAAGCGTGCGTTGGCCGAAGCATTGTGGTCGCTTACAGCGATCATGTCGATTTTTTTTTCCAGTGCTTTTTGTACGATAGTCTGCGGGTGCATGTCCAGCTCGGCGCACGGCGACAGGCAGGTGTGGATATGAAGATCGCAGTTATAAGGATTCAGCATCAGTCCGCCCCACCGGTGGTTTGATAATGAACCGGTTGTCGTCTTTGACCACCCGTAAAAAGCTTGTCAATATCAGATTTCGGACATCAGAAGATTGTAAATTTTACCTGATATTTCAAAGGCGGGCAGATTGGAAACCATAATGGGAATCCCTTCGGCTTCGGCTTTTTCCAACGTCTCGCGAGTCGGTTCACTCGAGTTGATCAGTATTATACCGGCAAGCTCCTTGAGCGAGGCGACGGCGACAATATTCTGATGCACCTGGCGTGTAATCCAGATATACCCCTCTTTGGAATTTCCCATGACATCGCTGAGCAGATCGCCTGTGTATCCCCCGGTCACCTTCTTGTCCAGATAATCCCCGCCGCATTTGACATCCAGCCCCAGTTCCTGAACGATCTTTTCGGTTTTCATAATCAAACCCTTTGCAACAAGTTATGGCGTTTGAATCGTCATCTGCAGGCGTGTTCCCTTGCCGACTTCAGATTCAATGTGAAATTCATCAGAATAATTTTTGATATTGCTCAATCCCATGCCGGCGCCGAAGCCCATTTCCCGTATCCGCTGATCGGCGGTCGAGTAGCCCTCCTGCATGGCCAGTTCGATATTCGGGATGCCCGGACCCGTATCATCGACTTCAATGTGCACCTTTTTCGGGGCAACCGTCAGTCTGACCACGGCTTTTTTCGCATAGGATACGACATTGATTTCCGCTTCATAGGAGACAATGGCGGCTTTGCGAACGATTTCACCCGGGATGTTTAGTTTTTTTAAAATGGACTTGATGCTGGTCGATACAGTGCCGGCGGCATTGAAATTTCCGCCCTCTATATCAAATTGTCCTGAATAGATGTTTCGGTTAGTTTCTTCCACTGGTGCTTTCAACTTTAGGCAGGCAGCCGACAATACCTTTCAGATACAGGCGGCCCGCCGTCTCAAATAATATGTATTTAGTGGTCAGAATGGGGATTTTCAGTTCCTGGGCGAGACTGACCGTTTCCTGCGAGGGCTTTTTGCCGCGTACCAGAATAATTGCGGCTATGTCCAGAACGTTGGCGGTGCGTACCACCTGAGTGTTGGTCAGGCCGGTCAAAAGCATACTGCCGGCTTTGGCGTAAGCGAGCACATCACTCATCAGGTCGGCGCCGAAGGCGGTTTTTACCTCCAGGTCAAGACATTCTTCTCCCACTATAACTTCCGCATCCAGGATATCTTTTACTTCGGAAAGTTTCAAAGGCAGCTCCTTGTTAATTTTGTAAAATGGCTAAAACTGACAGTGAAAATATAAAATTACCATCAGTGTCTGATCAAGTCGTTCCATGTCTATCACGGCAGATGATTTGATGTCAATAGCATTAAACAGGCATGGAAAGCGAGTGTTGAAGATGACGGCCCGAACTGTGCTGTGGAAAAACTGCTTGCATGCGGCCGGCCACCCTTTTGAGCGCATGGGGGGAGGTTTGGGGTCTTTTGCGTGTTTACTGGGCGGGCTGTCGCTGGATATTTTAAGCACTTGTATTTATTCATGGTTATACGAAGAAAGAGTAAGAAACAAATATTGTAATGATGATGCTCAAGTATTTCTGAAATTTGCCGTTATAAGACTAGTAAAGGCTTCTTTACCTTAAAATTTTTTCACCAAAACGGGAGGTCGGGCTATGGATACAGCCGCAGCAACTGAATTGCGGGGGGGCAGCGCAAACACCACAGAAGGAAAGTATTTAACTTTCACACTGGCGGACGAGGAATACGGCATCGGGATTCTGAAAGTCAAAGAAATAATCGGCATGATCGCCATTACAACCGTGCCTCAGACACCGCCCCATATCAAGGGAGTGATCAATCTCAGGGGCAAAGTCATTCCGGTCATTGATTTGAGGTTGAAGTTTGGTCTGCCGGACATGGAATACACGGAGAGGACCTGTATTATCGTCATAGAAATCGCCAAGGAAAACGGCAATATACTGATTGGCATCCTTGTGGATTCAGTTTCCGAGGTGTTGAACATAAAGGGGGCGGATATAGAAGAGACTCCCAATTTCGGAACCAGCCTCAATACGGACTACATACTGGGAATGGCCAAAACAGGCGGTAAGATCAAAATTCTGCTCGACATCGACCGTGTCATGAACGCGGACGATATTATCGCCCTGAAATAAAAAGAATTGTAGTTCATAATTGCGGACAAGGAGACTTATTATGGGACAAGGTGCAATTGCATTAAAACTCAGGGTGGCCATTTTGGGGCAGGCGGCGATGATCCTGGTGCTGGGGTTAATGGCCATTTATCAGCTTTACAATGTGGACAGCGAAAATATCGCCATGGTCAACCGATACATGCGGGTTACCGGGTTCTTTATGGTCCTGTTCATCGCGTTTATTGTGGGTATGGGGTTCCATTTTTCCCGTAAAATTGTGGCGCCGGTTGTTGATTCCGTGAAAGGAGCCGTGGATATTATACAAAATGTGTCGGCAGGCTCCGCCCAGGTGTTTTCTTCGGCGCGCCGGCTTGCGGAAGGGGCCGGTTCCCAGGCTTCCTCACTGGAAGAATCCTCCTCCTCACTTGAGGAGCTTTCGGCCATGACCAAACAAAATGCGGACAATGCTACCCAGGCCAGGGCGATGATGCACGAGGCAAGCCAGATTGTCGAAAAAGTGAACCGTCACATGGACGATATGGCCAAGGCCATCGCGGAAATTACCAAATCATCGGAGGAAACGGGGAAAATTATCAAAACGATCGACGAGATCGCCTTCCAGACCAACCTGCTGGCGCTAAACGCCGCGGTGGAAGCGGCAAGGGCCGGTGAGGCAGGGGCAGGCTTCGCCGTGGTGGCAGATGAGGTGCGTAACCTGGCCATGCGCTCGGCGGAGGCGGCTAAAAACACCAGTGAACTGATTGAAAACACAATGAAAGCAGTTAAAAACGGCAATGAACTTACCGGTTATACACAGGAGGCTTTTAAGGACAATATCGCTTCATCGGCTAAAATAAGCCAGCTGGTCGATGAAATCGCCACCGCCTCTCAGGAACAGGCTCACGGCATCGCGCAGATCAACCGGGCCATCGCAGAGATGGACAAGGTTGTGCAGCAGACGGCGCACAGCGCGGAATCTTCCGCCGCCGCCGCAGAATCAATGAATTCCGAAGTGAGTACAATGGAAAAAAGATTGGGTGAGCTGGCCGGCATGGTCGGCACCAGGCTCAGTATCGCTACCTCCCGCGTCTCCTTTTCTTCCCAGGCCCCCGCCATTTCCAGCGGGAAAATGATTAAAAAGGTGACCGGGAAAATAACCGGGCCTGCCGCAAAGCCCTCTGCCGCTGTAAAAAGTCAGAAAAAGAAAGCGCTGGCCGCGCCGCCTGCGTCAGGCAAAGTCGGGCGGCCGGAGCAGGTCATTCCTTTCGATGATGACGACTTTAAGGATTTTTAACTCCCTCCTTTCCAACGCGCCGCCGGCGGGAGCCATGAGGCTTCTCCGGCGGTGTGGATTTTTCCCGCTCAATATTTGAATTTCCTTCATAACCGCGTGTCATATGGAAAGTGGCCAGATCAAAGAAAATGGTCATGCGTCTTTGCAGCTCAAAGGTCATGTACAAGTCGAGATTTTTCTGGAGCGCTCCTTCGGCCAGGGCGACACCCCAGATATGTTTGCGGATCAGGCTAAGTCCGCTCAAGACGCCGCTTATTGTAACGCCGGATTTCTTTCTTTCCGCGCCGAGTCTCGTGTAGAAAGTACGGATGCGGTCAATGCTGAAAGCCTGACCGAGCCAGAGCGTTATTTGTGAAATGACTTTTTCGCATATCTTATAAAGCACCTTGTTTTCATATACGTGATATTCCGGTGTGGAGGGATTGGTGGTGATATCCTCGATCCACTGCTGAATCATTTTTTCCCTGTTTCTCATGATCACGTTCATCACGCGCTGCGTCATGGGGCTGCCGGTGCTCCGGGCGGAAGCTTTTTTCCCGTCCTGGGCGTCGAGGGCATCAACAACCGCCCAGTAGTCTTTCTTGATCTTTATATATCTGTCGAGCGCCCGCCTGTTGGATCTGAAGGCCAGGGCCGGAATTTTATTAATCGGAAAGAAACGCGCCTGAGCACTGTCATCTCCCGCCACCGGTTTGCCGGTTCTTTTTTCCACGATAAAGGTAAGGAAAAGGAGATCACCGTAAAAGCGGCTTTTGTAGGAATCGACGTCCAGAAGGCGGCTGATTTTTCCCTTTATGCCCGTTTCTTCACGCAATTCACGCAGTACCGCCTCTTCGATGCTCTCGCCCGCTTCGGCAAAGCCGGTAGGCAGGCACCATCGTCCCTTGGAGGGCGGGCGGTCGCGTTTCACCAGGAGGATTTGCCTGTTGTCATCGACGATCGCTGAAACAACCGGCAGAGGGTTGTCATAAAAAAAGCTGTGACAGCTCGAACAGCAGTCTCTTGCCACATGATCCTCTTCTTCCTTGGTGATCCGACCTCCGCAATGGGGACAGAAATTGCGCTTTTTTTTCATCGTATATCCTTTCGGTGCAGGGGGTTGTCACAGATAAAAATCGCGTCGTCCTTACACATGGAGATCTCTTTGCGTCCCACCCCCATATCCTGGACCCTGGCGAGCATCTGGCGTACGAGCTCCTCTTTATGCGCCCCCGTTCCTGTGAGAAACAGTGGGCTTTTGAACTGGTAATAGTCCACGAAGAAAAAGATATCCCACGGCTGAAAAACAAGCGTGTTTTGAAAGTCAAACCGGCGTACACCGCCGAAATAGGGCGCAAGCAGATCCTCTGCGTTATTTGCTGAAAATTGACCTATAATTACTTCGACCGGCAAAAGGCGGTCATTATCGAGCAGGTGGTTTTCCTTAAGTACGGCGCGGGTGATGTGAATCAGCTCCTGCATATTGCATTCGTCGTGGGTAATGGTGATGAACATACCGTTTTTTTTCAAAATGCGGCAGATATACGGGATCATCTCGACAAAAAAATACAGGGCATAGCTGCAGACAATGAGGTCGAAAGAAGCGGGCGGATACTTTTTTATGGCTTCCACGCCTGCTGCGGAAAAGGTGCCCCTGTAGCCTGCGCGCCGGCACGCCTCCAGAAAGAAGGGCTCGTATTCGGCAATCATGTCCAGACCGGTGATAAACGCGTCAGGGTGCAGCCTCCCTTTCAAAGCCTCGGTGAAGGCGCCGAACGCGCAGCCGAGCTCCAGAACCTGACGGCACGAAGAAGTGTCTGCCCTGTCTAGTGCCATGTGGCGGATATCGTTTTTGTTTGAGGAGAATTGGCGGATGAGTTTTTCGATGTGCTGGTGCCTTTGCACGTTACGGAATACCTGACGAATTTTTTTTCTGTCCGGATGAGCGTCCATATTTTATCCATAAAAAGGCAATGGTCGGGCGTGTGTGATGATCAGCTCAGTTTTCTCAATCCCTCTGCCAGGTCGGTCAGATGCTTTCGGTTCAAAATAGTAATCGTTCGTGCATCTGTTTTTATCAGATTTTCCTCTGCCATGCGCTTGAGAATGCGCGAAAGTGTTTCCGGAATTGTGCCCAGAAGGCCGGCCATCTGGTTTTTAGACACATCCAGCTCGATTACAGGCTTATGCTCGTTGTCCCGGCTCTGATACAGAAGATAGGCTGCCAGTCTTGCCGGCACTTCCTTAAGAGACAGGTTTTCCACCAGTGTGGTAAGTTTGCGCAGCCTCAATGACAAAAGACCGAGCATGGATAAAGCCAAGATGGGGTCCTGGCGGATGAGGCCTGTGAATTTTCCGGCCGGAAAGAAAAGAACGGGTGTTTCGACAAGTGCCGTGGCGGACGCAGGAAAGTTCTCCCCGGAGAAAACCGCCGCTTCGCCGAAAGGTTCCGGCGCCTCCAGGATGTGGAAAATCTGTTCTTTCCCGTCGGGGGAGAGTTTGAAGATTTTTACTCTGCCGGAAAGTATTATGTAGAAACCGTCGGCATTGTCCCCTTCAGAGAAGAAAATCTGTCCTTTGGAATAATATCGTCTCTGGGCGATGCCGGCCAGTGTCGCGTTTTGATGGGGCGCGAGGCCTTGAAAAAGAGGAAGCCCCGCGATAATTGATGTCATATCCATAAATTATTTCCTTTTAAAAAAAATAGCACTGAAGTTTGACTTAAGTCAAGGCGCAACTGCCCGAGATACATTAATCAATGCTGTCAAAAGAACGAAAATGAAAAGGAGACTCATTTGATGGAAAATTTGGCAATGTTTTGTTACCAGTGCGAACAGACGGCAAAAGGAGAAGCATGCGTAAAGGCAGGTGTGTGCGGTAAAGATGCCGAAGTGTCTGCACTTCAGGACCTGCTTGTTTACGCTCTGGAGGGGCTTTCGGTAGTGGCGGTGGATGCCCGTAAAGCAGGCATTACCGACCGTGAAGTCGATGTTTTTACGGTCAAAGCTCTTTTTTCGACCCTTACCAATGTCGATTTTGATCCTGCGCGTTTTGTGGAATTGATCGGCAAGGCGGTTGCGTTTCGCGATGCCCTGAAAGACAGAGCAATAAAAGCCGGCGCGGCCGTTGATGAAAAACCAGCCTGTGTGACTTACCGCCCGGAAAAGACGGTTGAGGGGCTGATTGCCCAGGCGGACGCGGCGTCTCTCAAACCGGCTGCCGGGGCAAACGCGGATATTGAATCTCTCAAGCACATAGTTCTTTTCGGTCTTAAAGGCGTGGCCGCCTACGCGGATCACGCGCAGATTCTGGGTCATGAAGACGACGCGGTTTATGCTTTTGTTCATGAAGCGCTGGCGGCGATCGCCAGGGAAAATCTGGATCTGCAAGGCTGGATCGGCATGGTACTCAAGTGCGGCGAGATCAACCTGCGGACGATGGAGCTTCTGGACGCGGCCAACACAGGCGCCTTCGGCCATCCCGTACCGACAAAGGTCCCACTGGGCGCCAAAAAGGGTAAGGCGATACTTGTGTCCGGCCATGACTTGAAAGATTTATCCGATCTTTTAAAGCAGACCGAAGGAAAGGGCATCAACATATACACGCACGGCGAAATGCTGCCTGCACACGGCTACCCCGAACTGAAAAAATATCCGCACTTCTACGGTCATTACGGTACGGCCTGGCAGAATCAGGCGAAAGAGTTTGCCGAATTTCCAGGCGCGATCCTGATGACCACCAACTGTATTCAAAGACCGCGCGATTCATATAAAGACAATATTTTCACCTGCGGCCTGGTCGGCTGGCCCGGCGTGACGCATATTGCAGATCACGATTTCACACCCGTGATTGAAAAGGCGCTTTCCATGCCAGGATTTCCGGAAGATGTCGAAGGGAAGTCCGTCATGGTAGGTTTCGGGCACAACGCGGTGATGAATGTCGCCGGAGCCGTGATCGATGCCGTCAAGGGCAAAGCGATCCGTCATTTCTTCCTGGTGGCCGGCTGCGACGGGGCAAAGCCCGGGCGCAATTACTACACGGAGTTTGTGGAAAAAGCGCCTCCAGATACGGTAGTGCTGACGCTTGCCTGTGGGAAGTTCCGTTTCTTCGATATGGAATTAGGCGATATCGGCGGCATCCCGAGGCTTCTGGATATCGGACAGTGCAACGACGCTTATTCCGCCATCCAGATCGCAGTTGCTCTGGCCGATGCTTTCAACTGCGGCGTGAACGATCTGCCCCTGTCGATGATTCTGTCCTGGTATGAACAAAAGGCGGTGGCTATTTTACTGACCCTGCTTTATCTGGGCATCAAGGACATCCGCCTGGGGCCGTCACTGCCTGCGTTTATCACTCCCAACGTCCTGAATGTCCTGGTGGAGAATTTCGCAATCAAACCGATTGCCACGCCTGATGAGGATTTAAAAGCAATTCTGGGATGAGTGAGCAGCAACCCCTTTCTTCTCACTCCCTTTCCGCCGGAGCCGTCCCTGTGGCGGCTCCGGCACCTTTTTTGTGCTTCTGTTAAAATGAATTTTCTTATCTGAATCTTTACATCATGCGCGCAAACCTGTAGGGTCGGCCGACGGCAGCGTCAAATTTTTTGTTTTGCGGAGCGACTTTGTGAATAAAAAATTATTGAAAACTGTTTCAGACGCCGGAAGTGATGATCGCAAAAGATGCTCCTGGTGCGGAAGCGATCCTCTGTATGTTGCCTATCACGACCGTGAATGGGGCGTCCCCGTGCATGACGACAGGCTGTTGTTCGAGCATCTCATCCTCGATGGGGCGCAGGCGGGTCTAAGCTGGTTCACTATTTTGAAAAAAAGAGAAAATTACCGCCGGGCATTCGATAATTTCGACTTCGGGCGAATCGCCCGCTATGACAATAAAGATGTTGAGCGCCTGCTGGGCGACACAGGCATTGTCCGCAACCGCCTCAAGATCGAAGCGGCGATCGTCAATGCCAAAGCACTGCTCGATATCCGCGAAGAGTTCGGCTCCTTTGACGCTTTTTTGTGGCGCTATGTTGACGGCAGGCCTTTGCAAAATAAGTGGAAAAATATATCCATGCTTCCCGCGACCTCCAGGGAGTCGGACCTGATGAGCCGTGATTTAAAAAAACGTGGTTTTAAATTTACCGGCTCGACTATCTGTTACGCCTTTATGCAGGCGTCAGGCATGGTCAATGACCATGTCACGGACTGCTTCCGCTACAGGGAAATCGCACAAATGGCCTGACGGCGCTTCGGGAAATGACCGGCTAAGGGTTTTTCCGGACAAGTATCTGCCGGGGCAAATGTCGTGGTTTGTGTCGAGCCGATTGTGCAGCCGGAATCAGAAGGCGGCCTCAGGAGCAGTTATTCTCCAGTGCGTTTATCTTGGCGATGCGCGCTTCGTGGCGTCCTGCCTCGTAGGAAGTGCTGATGAACTTTTCGATCATTTCCGTAACCGGGACGTCGTACCGGACACGGCCGCCGAAGGCGATGAAGTTGGCATTATTGTGTGCTTTGGCCATTTCCGCAGTAAAAAGATTATGGACCAGGGCGCAGCGGATGCCCTTTATTTTGTTGGCCGCAATGGAAATGCCGATACCCGTGCCGCAAAGCAATATGCCGAATTTGTAGCCACCCTTGTTGAATTCATCGCAGGCGACTTTAGCCATGTCCGGGTAATCGACGGAAGAGCTGCCGAACGTTCCCAGATCGTTTACTGAAAAATATTTTTTTTTCAGGAAAGCGACGAGCGTGTCTTTCAATTCAAGCGCGCCGTGGTCACCGGCAATGACAATTTTTTTCATAGCTCTCCTCCGCTTTTACAGAGATGGTTTTCTTCTACTAAATTGTAAGGCGATGTCAACAAAAAAACTTTACATAACAGTAGTATTTGCGTAGAAACTTCTTATGCGCGCCATGTCAGACAGATATCTCAATTACCTTCTCATTGAAAAAGGCGCCTCCGACAACACGCTGGAGGCCTACCGGCGGGACCTGCACCGCTATCTTTCTTTTTTGGAGAAAAAAGGCCTGACGGATGTGAGCTTTGTCAACGCGCAAACCGTGATAGAGTTTCTCATACACCTCAAAGACGAGGGGTTGGCGGCGAACTCCATGAACCGCTCGCTTGCCGCTTTGAGGGGATTGTACAACTATCTCGTAGAAGAAAAAGTGGTGGACGAATCACCTCTGGCCGACATCGAGCGAGCCAAAGTCTGGATGCGGCTTCCCGACACACTCAGCCGCGAGGAAATGAACCTGGTCCTTGCGCAGCCTTCCGGCGAGACTCCGGCCGGCCTGCGCGACAAGGCGATGCTCGAGCTTCTTTATGCCACGGGGCTTCGTGTTTCGGAACTCGCGGGATTGACCATGAACAGCATCAACTGGCAGGCAGGTTTCCTGGTGGTCATGGGAAAAGGCAGCAAGGAGAGGGTTGTACCTGTCGGTAAAAAGGCCTACGATTGTGTCCGCCGTTATATTGAAGAAGCCAGGCCTGTGTTTATGAAATCAAAAACGACAGACGTTTTGTTTCTCAACCGTTTCGGTCGCGCCTTTACCCGCCAGGGACTGTGGAAAATTATCGGCGGTTACGCGCAAAAAGCGGGCTTGCAAAAAAATGTTCATCCGCATACATTCCGGCATTCATTCGCCTCCCACCTTCTGGAAGGGGGGGCGGATTTACGGGCCGTACAGGTTATGCTGGGTCATGCCGACATTTCCACGACCCAGATTTACACCCATGTGACCAAAGAGCGTCTCAGGCAAGTACACAGGAAATTTCATCCGAGGGGTTAGAAAACTCAATGCCCAGGATTTATGCAGACAATAAAAAAGATCGGCCGGACCGAAGGGCGGGCGGCAAAAAGACGCCTGTCGTCCTCATGCTGGTCGCGGCAGTTGTTTTGCTGGCGGCGTTGTATGCATATTTTCGTCCGGCGGATCTGTCTGCCGGCCTGTCGGCGGCGCGCCGCGTCGAAGGAGCCTTTTCCTATTACGTTCTGAAAGGAAAACCACAATTTTATCATCTCCTTATTGAGAAAAACGGCAAGGACATGCGTTTTGACGAAGGCGTTCCTCTGGAGATAACCTATCGCGATGAGTTTATCATTAAAACCGTCGTCAGCGATGATCTGAAGGGAAAATACACGGGCGCGACGGTTGAGGGGATCGGTGACCAGGGCAATCATATGGGCATTTTGCTCAAGGGTATGGACTTTGTCAGCGGTATCATGCAAGGCGACGCTATGGATATGGAGGGCAAGGCGTCGGGTGCCTACAAGATTTCCGTCTATTATAAACAGGAAAGAATCGGCCTGATTCCGCTGCGGGTCATCATCACGCCACAGGATTGGCTCAGATTTGCAGAAAAGTTCAAATCGCCCGAAGAGAGCATCAGATCATTGAAAAAAGTGGCAGCGCAAAATACAGAAGATGCGGGTGTGCGCCGGGTGCTGGCAGGGCTCTACCTGAAGCAAAACCGCGCTGCCGAGGCGGCGGCGGTCTATGAAGACATCCTGCGCCTGACTCCCGGCGACAGTGGCGTTATTAAAGACCTGGCCCGCTCGTACATTCACAGTGGTCGCATGCAGCAGGCGGTTGAGATTTTGTCCGGTCTTCTCGAAAACGGAAAACATGACGCCGATGCCTTTGCCCTTCTGGGGCAGGCCTACGGACGGAAAAACACCTGGGGAAAGGCGGTGGACTATTACAGGCAGGCGCTGCAGGCGGATCCCGGAAATGACGGCCTCCGGCTGCTTCTGGCCGGAGCCTACGAGCGCGCCGGCCGGAAAGACGCCGCAATTGAGCAGTATCTGCACGTTGTGCAAAACGCGCCGGCTGACGCGGCCGCGTGGCGCGGTCTGGGAGATGTCTATCTCAAGGATAAAAAATACCGCCAGGCACTGGAAGCATACGCGAAAGTGATTCAAAACAGTCCCGGCGACGCGGCCGCCTACGCGAACATGGCCACCGCCAGTGCCGGGCTGGGCAGGCGCGACGAAGAGATGAAGTATCTGAAAAAAGCCCTGGCTTTGTCGCCTGATGATCCGGTTATCCATTTCAATCTCGGCGCGGCTTATGAAAGAAGGAAGATGACGGCCGATGCCGTCAGGGAGTATCAGTATGTATTGACAAAGAATCCTGCAGATGACGATGCCCTGACGCGCCTGGCGGAGCTTACATTCCAGAGCAAAAACTACGGGCAGGCCACGGGCTATCTGGAAAAGCTGGGGCGAAAATTTCCACAAAAGCCGGATATTTTCGTCAGGCTCGCCTATGCCTACGGGGAGCTGAAAAAACACGCCGACTCGGCGCGCTGCTACGAAAAAGCTGTAAAACTGGGCGTAAAAGATCAAACCCTGTATGCCAATCTGGCCTATACCTATGAGCAGCTCGGCAAAGAAAAAGAGGCAGTGAATTACTATAAAAAAATATCGCCGCCGGACAAAAAAACATCTGCCTACATCGCCGGCTATTATTTAAGAAAAAAGCAATTTGCCGAGGCCGTAAAATATTATCAGCAGATAGTGAAGCTGGAACCGGGGAAAGCGTCCTCATATTTCAGTCTGGGATATGCTCATGGCGCCGCTAAAAACTGGGACAAGGCCATCGAGAATTATTTAATGGCGCTCAAGTATGACCGGGAAGATGACGAAATCTACGCAAATTTAGGTCTGGCTTATGAACAAAAAGGACTTTATAAGGAGGCCCTGAAAGCCTACAGGAGTGCCTATGAGATCAATCCCCAGACAAAGGTGGCCCCGCGGATCCCCCGTCTGCGTATTGAGTTGATGAAGGAGAAAAAATAAAAACAGGAGCTTATGATGAAGCAGGTTAAACTCAATGATTTTGCAATAGGGGGCGGGGCAGGTTTTATACTGATCGCCGGTCCTTGTGTGCTGGAAAACGAAACGGCAGCCATGCAAATCGCCGTGTACTTGAAGGAGCTGACCGCGAAGCTGAAAATACCTTTTGTCTTCAAAGCCTCTTATGACAAAGCAAACCGCACCTCCATAAATTCGTACCGCGGACCGGGATTGACGGGTGGATTGAAGATGCTGGAAAAAATAAAAAAAGAGGCGGATGTGCCGGTTATTTCCGATGTGCATCGCTTCGAGGAAATAGACGAGGCCGCGGCCGTGCTCGACATAATGCAGGTACCCGCCTTTTTGTGCCGTCAGACTGATTTTGTCCTGGAGGTTGCCCGACAGGCGAAAATAATCAACGTCAAGAAGGGGCAGTTTCTGGCCCCCTGGGATGTTGCCAACATCATCGGGAAGATCAAGTCAGTCGGGATGGACGATATGCTCATTACCGAACGCGGCGCTTCTTTCGGCTACAATAATCTGGTCTTCGACGTGCGCGCCCTGCCCATTATGAGGCAGATGGGCTATCCGGTTATTTTCGATGCAACTCACAGCGTGCAACTGCCCGGCGGCGCCGGTACGGCATCAGGCGGCCAGCGTGAGATGGTTCCTTATCTTGCCCGGGCGGCTGTTGCAGCCGGTGTGGATGGAATATTCATGGAAGTGCACCCAGACCCCCCGCAGGCTCTTTGCGACGGGGCAAATTCAGTTTATTTGAGTTCGCTGGAGAAGTTGTTGACACAACTCAAGGCGATAGACGAGGTGGTAAAAAGTTAGCAGATTACAAATCAGGATTTACCGCTCAGAGCGTGTGGATCGTGAGCCAAAAGAAATTCAAAAGGAACAAGATGGATAACAAAATTCTGGAGAAGCTCAAAAAAATAAAAATGCTGATGCTGGACATAGACGGGGTGATGACCGACGGAGGCATCATCATGGACTCTGAAGGTCGCGAATCGAAGGTTTTCAATGTTCGCGACGGGCACGGACTGGTTCTGGTGCAGCGCCACGGAATCAGCGTGTCCATTCTTACCGGGAGAACTTCCCCGGTGGTGGAACACCGGGCGCGCGACTTGAAAATAACTGAAGTTTACCAGGGAGCGCTCAACAAGAAGGAGATCTTCGGGCAGATCCTGCACAAAAACAATCTCTTGCCGGATGATGTAGCCTATGCAGGAGATGATATTGTTGACATCCCGGTATTGAAAATGGCGGGTTTTGCGGTTGCCGTCGCCGACGCGGACGAAATGGTCAAAAAAATCGCGGATTATGTAACCGTCAACAAGGGAGGGCGCGGCGCAGTGCGTGAAATCTGCGAACTGCTGCTTGTTGCACAGGGCTTCTGGCCGGAGGTGGCCGCCCGTTATGAATTTACGGAATTTGCACTCAAATAAATTGTTTAGCTGTAACGGAAATTAAGATGAAACTTGCCTGGACTTATTTGTTGATCGCGGGTGTCCTGGAAATCGGCTGGCCGCTTGGTTTTAAACTGTCTCAGACCACTTCACACCGTGTCGCTTTCATACTGATGGCGGCTGTGTGTATGGCATTAAGTGGTGTGTTTTTGTGGCTGGCGCAAAGAGAGCTTCCCATCGGTACAGCCTATGTGGTTTGGACGGGGATCGGTGCGGCCGGCACTTTTCTCATCGGTGTTTTCGCGTTTCATGACCCGGCATCCATGATGAGAGTATTGTCTTTTCTCCTGATTGTCACAGGTGTGATAGGTCTTCGCCTTTCCGTTTAACGCAACGTACGAGCGTTTTACAAAGTCGCCGCCTTGTTTCCGAATTGCTTTACACAGGCAGGGCCGGGTGATATAGAAGGACAAAGAGGCAACAAAATTGCCGATCCGAAAGTAAAGATGAAGCTGAATAAGAAAAAAAAATTGATAATTCTGATCCTGGCGGTTATTTCACTGGGGGCATTTCTGGCTTTCCTTGTACTGGATGGCACAGGTGGAAAGAAAGCCAATATCATTAAAATATTGCCTGGCGAGGCGGATGTGCGCATTGAAAATTTTGTTTTTACGGAGGTGGGCCGGGACAATATGCGCTGGGAAGTCAAATCAAATACGGCTCAATATGAAAAAAAACATAACCTTGCAATATTCGATCAGGTTTGGGTGAAGTTGACGGCACCCGACGGTAAGGTATTTGTCATGACAGGTGACCGCGGGGAGATGCTCACGGATAAAAAGGATTTGGAGATCACAGGCCACGTGGTGATCACGGCGGACTCAGGAGAAAAATTTTCCACTGATTATCTGAAATACAGTGACTCGATGAAAAAAATCTATACGGATGCGCCTGTTGTCATGGAAAGTGAAAGGATCAGGGTTCAGGGTGCTGGTCTGTCCATTTTTATTGACAAAGGGGAGCTCGCCCTCTCTTCCGGCGTCAAAGCCAGCATCAGGTAAGCAGAGAAATTTATGAAAATAAAAGTGATATATTTTTTTGTCTGTCTGATTCTTCTTGCGTCGCATGCATCCGCGCAGACAGATATGATTGCGGAGCGCAATCAGGCGCTGCGAAAAAATGAGCCGATTGAAATTGTCGCCGACAAAATGGAGGCCTATCAGGAAAAAAAGACGATTGTTTTTTCGGGTAACGCCGTCGCCCGGCAAGGTGACATTACCTTGAAAACAGATCGTCTCACAGTTTATTATAAAAGAGCGGAAGGAAAGACGGAAAAGGTCGCCGGCAGGGAACTTCAGACGGCGGGTGATCTTGACAGAATCGAAGCCGGGGGCAATGTCATTATCACACAAAAAGATCTTTCGGCAACGGGTGAAGAGGCGGTTTATAGCCACGCAGCCGCACGGTTTGTGATGACGGGACGGCCGGTTTTGAAGCAGGGGGAAAATACGGTCAGTGGGTGCAAGGTTATTATTTACGTCAATGAAAATCGCGGCGAGGTGGTCAAATGCGAAGGGGAGGATGCGCAAAGAGTTACGGCAATCATTCACCCGCAGGGGAAAAATAATCCGGCACCGGTTAACAGTCAGGATGCTAAAGGCAAATGAGTCATTTAGAGGCCAAGGGCTTAATTAAAATTTACAATAAACGCAAAGTGGTCAATCAGATCGACCTGACCATTTCGCCGGGGGAGGTCGTCGGTCTTCTGGGGCCCAACGGAGCGGGAAAGACGACGACATTTTACATGATTGTCGGCCTGATCAAACCGGACGGGGGGGCGATTTTTCTCGACGGCGAGGATATCAGCGGCTTTCCGATGTATAAACGGGCGCGCCGGGGGCTGAATTATCTTCCGCAGGAGCCGTCTGTTTTCCGGAAACTGACAGTGGAAGAAAACATATTGGCTATTCTGGAAACACTTGATATAAGTGCGGGTGAAAGGCAGCAAAGACTCAAAGAACTTTTGGGCGAGCTGGATTTGAGCGCTTTGGCAAAAAATTACGCCTATTCGCTTTCCGGCGGAGAAAGAAGAAGGGTGGAAATCACGCGGGCGCTGGTCACATCGCCGAAGTA
Source organism: Smithella sp. (assembly GCA_012522275.1). GTDB lineage: Bacteria > Desulfobacterota > Syntrophia > Syntrophales > Smithellaceae > UBA8904. Next base: position 23,601 of record JAAYKU010000182.1, on the reverse strand, counting down.
CATCCTTCTGGACGAACCTTTTGCCGGCATCGACCCGCTGGCGGTGGCGGATATACAGAAGATAATTGAAAAGCTGAAAAACAAAGGAATCGGGATTATCATTTCCGACCACAATGTAAGGGAAACACTCTGTTGCTGCGGCCGGGCTTACATTGTCAATGAGGGAACGATCCTTGTGCAAGGCGAGCCGGAAGTGATCGCTCAAAGCGAGCTGGCCAGAAAAATATATTTCGGCGAGGATTTCTGTCTGTAAGAACTTTTACAATTGCGACGGTAGGACATGGCTTTCGAATTAAAACAGAATTTGAAGCTCTCTCAGCAGCTGATTATGACGCCTCAACTGCAGCAGGCGATCAAGCTTCTGATACTGTCGCGCCAGGAGCTGGTTGACACAATCAACCAGGAGATGGAAGAGAATCCTCTTTTGGAAGAAGTTGCGCAAGATGAGAGCACGCCGGAAGAGATAAGCGCCGAGGCGGGCGACGATGTTCAATCCATAGAAAAAGAAGAGAGCAAGGCGCCGGAGCATACGGCGGAGCTGACCGGTGAGGGGGACGGTCGCGAGGAGTTCGACTGGAATAATTACCTGGAGGACTACGGGCCGGTCGGCGTTTCCTACAACAGAGCAGACGGTGAGCCCCCGACGCTGGAAAATATTCTGACGCAGAGTCCTTCTCTGACCGAACACCTGATGTGGCAGATGAAGCTCTCACCCTTTGACGATGAAGAAGTGCGTGTCGGGGCTCAGATTATCGGCAACCTTGATCACAATGGTTATCTGTGTGCGACCGTGGCGGAAATTGCCGGTCTGGAAAATGTCACTCGGGAGTACGTGGAAGAGGTTCTGGAAAAGGTTCAGGAGTTTGACCCTCCCGGCGTGGCCGCGCGTAACCTTCAGGAATGTCTGCTGATACAAGCCGGTATGATGGCGCAGGAAAATCCGCTTCTGGAGGTCATTATCCGGGACCATCTCAAGGAGCTTGAGCTGAAAAATTATGTACACATTGCCAGAAGGCTGAAAGTTCCCCTGCGTGACGTAGAAGCCGCGGTCATGCTCATCAGCAAAATGGACCCGCGCCCCGGGGCTGTTTATTCGGAAGAGAAAGTTCAGACTATCATTCCCGATGTGTACGTGGTGAAATCCGGCGACGATTATAAAATAGTTCTCAATGACGACGGCATGCCCCGTTTGAGAATCAGCAATTTCTATCGCGAAATCATGGCCGGTGTCGGCGGACGCGGTGAGGAAGAGGAAGACGGTAAAAAGTACATTCGCGACAAGGTGCAGTCCGCCACCTGGCTGATAAAAAGCATTCAACAGAGGCAGAAAACCATTTATAAAGTCGCCGAAAGCATCGTTAAGCACCAGAAGGATTTTTTTGACAGAGGAATCAAGCACCTCAAACCGCTGGTCCTGAGAAATGTGGCGGATGACGTGGAGATGCATGAATCGACCATCAGCCGCGTGGTGACCAACAAGTATATGCACTCGCACCGCGGTATTTTTGAAATGAAATATTTCTTCGGCAGCTCGATACAGAAAACCTCCGGCGAAAGCATAGCCTCAAAAAGCGTGAAAGCGGAAATCAGCAATATCATTGCCGGGGAGGATCCCAAAAAGCCCTACAGCGATTTTGAAATTGTTGATCTGCTCCATGCCAAAGGAATTGATATAGCAAGGCGTACAGTTGCCAAATACCGTGAAATGATGGGGATATTGTCCTCGTCCAAACGGAAGCAATATTTTTAAAGTCAATAGCGCAAGGTGGCGATTTATTTATGGCACAGTGCGAGATTCCGGTTGACATTTGGTTTGGACGCTACTATACGACTTAACCTTTGCTGCCGGAATGAACGGAAAAAGCGGCTGCACTATTCAAACAGGGAGGTAAAAGAATGAATATTTCTGTGACGTTCAGGACTGGTGACGGTGAGAACTGGCAAAAAACTTACGTTGAGGAACGCATTGCCAAATTAAAAAAATATCTAGACACGCCCGCCGAAGCACATATTGTCCTTTCCACTGAAAAATTCAGAAATGTCGTAGAGATAAATTTAAGCGCCAACGGCTGGAATGTTAACGCCAGGGAAGAAGCAAAAGATATTCACCAGGCCGTAGACAACTGTATTGATAAAATCGAAAAACAGCTTAAAAAACAACGGGAAAAGAACAGGCAGCATAAGCCGGCGAGTATCCGTCACGCGGGTGAAAAAAATGCTGAAGGGACGGAAGGTGATGACGAAGGTACTGCAAAAGTAGTGGAAACAAGAAAAATCGTCTTAAAGCCGATGTCACTGGAGGAAGCGATTCTCGAGCTGGAGGAGAGCAAGGCCCGTTTTCTTGTCTACCGGGACACTCTGTCAGATAAGGTCAGCGTGGTTCATCGACTCGATGACGGCAGTTTCGGTCATATCGAGACAAACAGTTAACTTACCGCTATTTTTCTGCGGTTGCATAGATTTTAAGTATTCTATCCACATCAGATGATGTGGATAGAATTTTATTGAACAGTTTCAAATTTCAGGGTCAGGCTTGGCATGCGACTGGATCAGATATTCAAAACAGAATTTCTCGTAGAGAGCCTTGCCTCCAGCAACAAAAGAGATGTGCTGGGGGAATTGATCGAGGTGATGATCGAAAGCGGTCTGAAGATCGATTCGGCTAAAGCAATTGATGTGCTGCTGCAGCGGGAAAAGCTGGGATCGACCGGTATCGGAGAAGGAGTGGCCATTCCACACGGTAAAGTATCCGACCTGCAGGAGCTGGTCGTCGCTTTTGGGCGCAGCAAAAAGGGCATTGACTTTGATGCCATCGACGGTAAGCCGGTGCATCTTTTTTTTCTCCTGCTGGCGCCGGAAGGCTCTACCGGACAGCACCTTAAGGCGCTGGCGCGGATTTCCAAAATGCTGAAAACCCCCAATTTCCGCAAGACACTTCTCGAGGCTGAAACCCGAAACGATTTATATAAAGCGATCGTTGAGCAAGATGAAACCTGTCTGGCCTGATTCAAGCACTCAGCTTTGCCGCTCAATAACACTCAAAAAAATTTTGCATGGCCGGTTAATAATGCTGGGCATTTACGAAACTCACGCTCCTTTGGGCTGGGAAGGCAAGGTGGTGGGGCCTCATGTGAAAACCCAAAATTACATCACAAGGGGGCGCCACAACATCGGCACGATTGTGATTTTGTCCCCCCGGGTTCGCGAAAGGCTTGCGTCTGTCCAGCCGGCACGCTGCCGGGATTATATTCTTAATCTCGCTTCCTCCAAAGCAGCAGCGGTGATATTTGCCCGGTGTAAGGGGCCCTCTGATGAGCTTAAAAATGAGTTTTTGCGCCATCGTCTCCCGGTGATGCTTTCGACCCTCCATGAGAGCACTCTGGAGGGCAGGCTTTGCGCGGTTATTCAGGAAAAATTCCAAGGCCGCATCACATTGCACGCAGTTGCCTTCGGACATCAGGGAAAAGCTGTGCTTGTCACGGGGCCCAGCGGAATAGGAAAAACAACCGCCGTTATGCATTTGATGCGCACCGGAGGCTGCTGGATCGCTGACGACACGGTAGTGATAAGAAAAAACAGCGAAGGCCGCCTGTGGGCCGGCGGACACCCCCGTGTCAGAGATTACCTGCATACGTCTGAAACAGGTATTGTTCCTGTAGGCTCTGCATTAAAATATGCGCGAATAAGAAGGAAGGCTGAGTTGGGCGGCATTATAGATGTGATACAAGCCGGTAATGAAGCTTGCGGCTTTTCCGCCGGCAGAAAAATTATTATGGGCAAATCTCTGCCGCGCGTGTGTGTCCGCGTTCCCGACGGTAGTTTTTTTGACAAAAATATGTTAATCAGGGCACTACAAACTCTTGAAAGGTAAAAGCAATTGAAAAACCTTCGCGTGGTGATCATTACCGGTTTGTCCGGATCCGGTAAAAGCACGGCTCTTCGCGCGCTGGAAGACGTCGGTTTTTTTTGCGTGGACAACCTGCCGGTTGTTTTATTGCCGAAGCTGCTTTCCCTTACCGTCCAGTCCTCGCCGGAGATAAAAAAGGTGGCGATGGTCATGGATTTGCGCCAGAAGAGCTTTCTCGATAAATATAAAAATATCTTCAAAGGACTAAAAGAAAAGGGATACAAAATTGAAATCCTTTTTCTCGAGGCCACCGAAGAATCTCTGCTGCGTCGTTTTAGTGAAACAAGGCGCAACCACCCGCTGTCCGCGAAAAGCTCCATCATGGACGGAATTCGCAAGGAGGTGGAAAAACTTTCACCGCTCAGGCAGATGGCGGATAAGATCATAGACACCACGCAGACCAACGTCCACCAACTCAAAGACGCAGTTCAGCGGCAGTATTACTCTGTTTCCAGTCGGAAAAAGATGTTTGTAAGTGTGATATCTTTTGGATACCGCTACGGCCTGCCCGCCGATGCGGATATAGTCATGGATGTGAGATTTCTGCCCAACCCGTATTATGTGGAAGGTCTCAAGAGTTTTAACGGTCATCACGGAGCGGTGGAAAAATACGTTCTGGACAATCCGGAAAGCAAGGAATTTCTGAAGAGGTCTCTGGATATGATGAACTTTCTTATTCCCCTGTATGCAAAAGAAGGAAAAGTCCGTCTCAATATCGCCGTCGGGTGCACCGGTGGACGGCACAGATCCGTGGTAATGGCCAATCAGTTCACCTCACACCTACAGGAAATGAAATACGTTGTACACGCCACCCACCGGGATATCAGCAAAAGCTGACGACACCCACAGCACCTGTCCTGACATCACATCTTTGCTAAAACATTGTCCTGAATCCAGTGAGGATCCCACCATTCCACGGGATTGACGAAATGTCCGCCGATCATCACACTGAAATGCAGGTGATCACCGCCGGCCAGGCCGGTAAGTCCCGAAAAACCGATCCTTTCCTCTTTACGCACCTGTGCGCCGACTTCTGTTTCAATGGAGGACAAGTGTCCGTACAGGCTGAACAGCCCCTGACCATGGTCGATGATGACGGCATTTCCATATATCCCCAGGGGGCCGGCAAAGATGATGATTCCATTATTGGCGGCTTCAATGGGCGCGCCGGCGGTCGAGGCCAGGTCAACGCCCAAATGCACCGAATCGCCCAGTGCCGCGCCGTTTGCCAGATAGGTGCGCCGGTCGCCGAACAAGGCTGTAGGTTTGGCGTTGCGCATCCGCAGAAAGGCTCCATCCCAGAGCCTTTTGTTGATGGATTTGGCGCAGACCCGCCGAATGGTCCTGTCATTGTCTTCGCGAAGCTGCCTGTTGACGTAGGCAAAAACTTCAGATGGTGTTTTCCCCTGCAGGTGAGAGTTTGTCGCCTGAAATTCAGGCACGATTTTCTGCAAGAACGTGTCGCTTAAATTGACCTTGTCGGAGCGAAATTTCTTTTGTTTCAACGTAAAAGGCAGGAGACTTGTGGTTTCATTACCTGCATCATCCCGGACGAAAACAGTTATCCTGGTCTTTGCCCCCGATGAATCCGGGCCGACAGCGAAATATACGCTCGATACGGGCCTGTTGTTGATCAGCGTGGTGTAGCCCTGAAAAAAAATGTCGTCCACATAAACCCCTGTAAGAGCGGCCGGCTTTGATGTACGGTAAGTGATGAATCCCGTTCCCCCCTGGTTTATATAGTTGACGGGGTTGAGGATGTAAATCTGCGGGGGGACAGTGTCAATTTTGACCTGTGCAGCCAGGATCGTTTCATTTTTGAAAACAGAGTGGTCGGCCGCGCTCATCCGGATGACGGCCGGACCGTTTTTCAGCTTTAATTCCTCTGTGTTGACGGTGAGCTTTAATATTTTTTCCCTCTCGCCCCGGCGGGCGATGGTTTCTTTGGATACCGGGTATGATTTTTCATCCTGAATGATTTCAACCGACAGTTTCGCCAGACCGCTTTTGCGGTCTGTGAAAGTAATTCCGATGTCTTTTTGCCTGCCGATGGCGGAGATATCCTGATTCAGTTTAATGACCGGTTTTTCTCTTTCCAGCCGATCTGTAAAATAAAGCCATCCCAGTGTCGCAGCCAGAACAACGACTATCGCAAGCGTTACGTAAAGACCAACTTTTCTCATCAGCATACTCCTTTATGCGGGTTTTTTTCAGTGCGACTCTCATATTCATTTATGGTTCGCAATGCAAGCCAAATCGCATTGCCGTCCAAGACATATGCCTTGATATTGCTGATAAACATTGTTATATTCCGCGAAAATCAAAGGCAATGTAAGTGCATGCTGAAAGATAAAAAAATTGTTCTGGGAATTACCGGAGGCATCGCCGCCTACAAGGCTGCGGAGCTGACGCGTGGGCTGATTAAGGCCGGCGCGCAGGTCCGGGTCATCATGACAAAAAGCGCGACGAAGTTCATCACGCCTTTGACCATGCAGACCCTTTCGCAGGGGCCTGTTTATACTGATATGTTTTCCCCGGCCGGTGAATTTGACATGGCTCATATCTCGCTTGCGGATTTTGCCGACGCGTTTGTGGTGGCCCCGGCAACAGGCAATCTCATTGGAAAACTGGCCTCGGGCATCGCCGATGATCTTTTGACGACAACCCTGATGGCGCAAGACAGACCGACACTGATTTGTCCGGCCATGAACGACAAAATGCTCGCCAATCCCATAGTGCAAGACAACATCAAAAAACTACGCCACCATGGTTACGAGGTAATGGAAAGCGCGACAGGCGAGCTGGCCTGTAAAACTTCCGGGGCCGGACGACTGCCGGACATACCTGTGATCATGGACGCGATCGAATCGCTTTTGTCGCCCAAGGATTTTGCAGGCGAGCAGGTATTGGTCACAGCCGGCCCCACGCAGGAACCGCTTGACCCCGTGCGCTACATTACGAATCTTTCATCCGGCAAGATGGGATACGCGCTGGCCGCCGCCGCGCACCATCGCGGAGCACGCGTGACGCTGATTTCCGGTCCCTGTACTCTGGCCGCTCCACAGGTGGATGAAATCATTTTCGTGCGCACGGCCTTGCAGATGTATGAAGCGGTGATGGAACGCTACGCGAAAGCAACGTTGATCATCAAGGCCGCAGCGGTGGCCGACTATCGCCCAAAATCCGTGTCTGATGAAAAAATTAAAAAAAACAAAGGACTTGCCGGCATCAGTCTGGCGCCCAACCCTGATATTATCGCCGCCATCGGCGCTAAAAAACATAAAGGCATTGTGGTCGGGTTTGCCATGGAAACCCAGGATCTGCTGGCCCACGCACGGCGTAAGCTTACACAAAAAAACATGGACATGATTGTCGCCAATAGTCTGCGTGAAGAAGGGGCCGGTTTTCAAACAGACACCAATGTCGTCACCATCATCGACAAAAGCGGCAAAATGCTCAGGCTCGATAAAATGACGAAGATCGAGACGGCTCACCGTATTCTGGATCATGTAAAAACACTGAAGAAAAAGAAAGGCCCGGTCGGGAAGAAATGACTCAATCTTTGCGCGAGCCTTCCGGCGGCAGCCCACGGGATGAATTGCTCGATCTTATCAAATCGGTTAAGGAGCAGGTGATCAGTGCACAAGACATGTACGTTTATGTGGACGGTGAAAGACCGGCGGCACGAAAAGAGCATCATAATACCCCGGACGCGGATAAAGAAACTTCCATGGGCGACCTTTGCCGGGAGGTATTGAACTGCCGGCGCTGCGGACTGCACAAAACCAGAAAAAATATCGTTTTCGGAGAGGGCGCCGTACAGGCAAAGATCGTTTTTGTCGGCGAGGCGCCGGGCGCGGATGAGGACGTTCAGGGACGGCCTTTTGTCGGTCGCGCCGGCCAGTTGCTTACCGACATCATCGTCAAGGGAATGAGGCTCAGACGTGAGGATGTCTATATCTGCAATATCCTCAAATGTCGGCCGCCGGGCAACCGTAACCCCTCGACGGAAGAAATCAGCCAATGCGAGCCGTTTTTAAAACAACAGTTGCAGTTGATCAGGCCGCAAGTGATTTGCGCCCTGGGTAAATTTGCGGCACAGGTGCTTTTAAAAACGGAAACCCCGATTACTGCACTGCGTGGACGCTTTCAGGACTATGAAGGGATCAGGCTTTTACCGACCTATCATCCGGCTTATCTTTTGAGGAACCCGCCCGCGAAAAAACAGGTCTGGGAAGATGTTCAGATGATGATGAACGAGATCGGTCTGCCGATACTGTAGCTGTGTGATATGAGGCGCTGCTTATGTTAAAAAAAATCTGCCTTTTGTTGATGGCCGTTGTCCTGGCCGCGGGGATCGCGGGAGCGGACAGCCCAAGGCCCGTGTTCAAGGTGATCAGCCTCGAAGGGGTGATTACATCCCCTTCGGCAAAATATGTCGCCGACAGTATTGAAGAAGCGCAAAAAGAAGGAGCGGAGGGACTGATTATTCTGCTGGACACCCCCGGCGGTCTGGATACCGCCATGCGCGACATTGCTAAAAGTATCCTCAACGCGCCCCTGCCGGTCATCGTTTATGTCTCTCCTTCCGGCGCACGCGCCGCATCGGCAGGCGTCATTATCACCCAGGCGGCGCATATCGCGGCCATGGCGCCGGGCACCAATATCGGTGCGGCGCACCCCGTGGCCATCGGCATCGGGGGCTCAGGTGAAATGGATAAGACGATGTCCGAAAAAATGGAAAATGACGCCGCGGCATATGCCCGTTCCATAGCAAAAACCAGGGGGCGCAGCGAAGAATGGGCGGAAAAGGCGGTGCGCAAAAGTGAGTCTATCACGGCGGACGAGGCGCTGAAGCTGCGGGTGATCGATGTGGTTGCCCCGGATATCGAAAAGCTTCTGGCCGCCATAGACCAAAGGGAAGTTACGGTTGCCGGAACCAAAAAAAAGATATCGGCGGCGCATGCCGTAACGGATACCAAAAAACCCGGGATGAGGCAGGGGATACTGGCCGCCATTTCCAATCCGAATATCGCCTATCTTCTTTTGCTCATCGGCCTGGCGGGTCTGTACTTCGAGTTTTCCACACCGGGCGCAATTTTGCCGGGGGTAGTGGGGGGCATCTCTCTTTTGCTGGCTTTTTACGGTCTTTCCACGCTGCCGGTGAGCTATACGGGGGTTTTGCTGATTTTGTTCAGCATAATTTTGTTTATTGCGGAGATAAAAGTTATGAGTCACGGTATGCTGGCTGTAGCCGGGGTCGTATCTCTGGGGCTGGGTTCCTTTATGCTTTTTGACACACCGGAGCCGGCGCTGCGTATCTCTTTGCAGGTGCTGATACCGGCAGTTGGTCTTGCCTCCCTTTTCTTCATCGTCGTGATCTGGCTGGCGGTGAAAGCGCAGATGCGCAGACATTATTCAGGGTCGGAATCGATGGAAGGCGGCATGGGCGAAGCCGCAACCGCCATTGACGGCGAGGGAAAGGTGTTTTTCCAGGGCGAATACTGGACGGCAAAAAGTGCAGAGTTTATCCCCAAAGGTGCGAAAGTCAGAGTCAAAGCCGTGGAAGGATTGAATCTGGCCGTCGAAGAAGTTAAAGAAAAAAATTGAACATATTGAATATTAAGGAGGCTTGTTATGGTAAGTACGCTACCTATTCCCCTGATTGTCATTGTCGTGCTGGTGGTCATGTTTCTTGTTTCAGCTATAAAGGTGCTCAATGAATATGAACGGGCGGTTCTTTTTCGTCTGGGCAGAGTACGCAATATCAAAGGGCCGGGCCTGATCATCATCATTCCCGGCATCGATAAAATCGTCAGGATCGATATGCGGACCATCACGATGGATGTGCCTCCTCAGGACGTGATCACTAAAGACAACGTGTCTATTAAAGTCAATGCAGTTGTTTATTTCCGTGTTCTCAACGCCAATGACGCAGTGGTCAATGTTGAAAATTACCTGTTTGCCACCTCTCAGCTGGCGCAAACGACGCTGCGCAGCGTGTGTGGCCAGGTGGAGCTCGATGAGCTGCTCTCAGAGAGGGAAAAAATCAATTTGCACCTTCAGGAAATTCTCGACCGCAGCACAGACCCATGGGGCATTAAAGTGTCTCTGGTGGAGGTCAAGCACATCGACCTGCCTGAAGAGATGAAGCGCGCCATGGCCAAGCAGGCGGAAGCGGAACGTGAAAGACGCGCCAAAGTGATCAACGCGGAAGGCGAGTATCAGGCCGCCCAAAGGTTGATCGACGCGGCGGCGCTCATGGAGACACGGCCCATGTCGCTGCAGCTTCGTTATCTGCAGACGCTAAACCAGATCGCATCGGAAAACAACTCCACCACTGTCTTTCCCATACCAATCGATTTGTTCAAGCCGTTTTTGAAACTGATGGAAAAGTAATTTTTAAGGTCGGGATTCATTTTGATAACAGCTAAAAAATCATAAAGGAGATTGTTTATGTCAAATGAAAAACGAAATATTATTACCGGCGGACTGATTTTAATTACACTGGGGGTGCTGATCTTTCTGAGCAAAACCACCAGCTGCAGTTTCGCAAAGACCTGGCCTGTTCTTCTGATTGTGATCGGTGTCAGCACACTGATCTACAGCTTGAAAGCCATCGAAGGCTGGTTCATCGCGATGGTCGGTGTGGTTTTCCTGTTCATCGAGTTTTACGGATTCGATCTGTACCGGTATTCCCAGTTTGTTTTACCTGTTGTGGTGATATTGCTGGGTGCCTATGTTTTAGTGAAGCGCCGAAAGCGCTGACGGGAAGGCCGCAGATTTCTGATGCACCTTCAACAAAAAGCGGCGCTGTTTCTGTGTGACTTTGACGGAACGATTTCTATTAAAGATGTCGGGAAGCTGGTTTTAAAGCACTTTATGCTGAAAAGTCCGGCCGGTTCCTGTGCAAAATGCGTTCCGGACGACACCGGCTCCAGACAGGCCTACTTAAGGATAGCGCCGCTGATGGCCGCCGGCAGGGAAAGCCTGAAATCCTTTGTTTTGAAGCACTCCGGCATCGACCCGTCCTTTGCCGGTTTTTACCGCCTGGCGAAGAAAAAGAAGGTGGATGTGAAGATCGTTTCCGACGGCCTTGATTTTTACATCCGTACGATCATGGAAAAACACCGCCTCGGCGAAATTGAGTCATTCTCGAACCGTATAGCATTCGCTCCCGGGGATTCACTTACGTTTCATTTCCCCGAGCTGAACCACTTGTGCGGCCGCTGCGGTACATGCAAAAATAAAATTCTGCATGAGCATCGCCTTTTGTATGATAAAATTATCTATGTCGGCAACGGCCAATCCGATGTCTGTCCTTCAAGATATGCGGACGTGGTTTTTGCAAAAGATGTACTTTTAAAGAAATGCGGGGAAGAGGGCCGGACGCAGTACCATCCTTTTAAAAATTTCAGCACGGTCACGGAATATTTAAAAAACAATTTTTAAAAACTTCACCAAGGCCGGTGATTGCGCTGCCGGCAGGGAGCCTGTTATGGCGATATCCAAAAAAATCAAGGCATCCATTTCTCAGTCTTCCATGATCCGCAGAATGTTCGAACAGGGGGTCGAACTGAAAAAGAAGTTCGGGGCGGACAAGGTTTACGACTTCAGCCTCGGCAATCCCAATCTGCCTCCCCCTGAGGCATTCAAAAACGAGCTTATCGGTCTTATCCGCGAGGAAATTCCCTTTAAGCACGGCTACCCGCCTAATGCGGGGATTGCCGAAGTCAGGCAGGCAGTGGCGGACAAGATAAGCAAAACAACAGGCCTCAAGATGGAGGCCGGGCACATCGTCATGTCCTGCGGGGCGGGCGGCGCGCTCAATGTCATCCTCAAGGCCCTACTCGACCCGGGCGACGAAGTGGTCGTGCCTGTGCCGTATTTTGTGGAGTACGCGTTTTATGTCGAAAATTACGGCGGTGTGCTCACAAAAGCAAAAACGGCTGAAGATTTTTCGCTCGACATTTCATCTATGGCCGGTGCAATCACCGGCAGGACAAAAGCCGTGATCATCAACTCGCCCAACAACCCGACAGGCAGGGTGTACGCAGAGAATGAAATAACCGCGCTGGCGAAGCTGCTTGCCCAAAAGGGAAGGGAATACGGGAAAACCATCTATCTTATTTCTGATGAGCCGTATGCCGAAATAGTCTTCGACGGAATCAAAGTGCCCAGCGTTTTAAAAGCATACCCCGACAGTATCCTGGCCTATTCTTATTCCAAAACGCTGTCCGTGCCGGGAGAGAGAATCGGCTACATCGCCGTCAACCCCGCCATCGATGAGTCTAGTGATCTGATCGACGCCATAATTTTGTGCACGCGCATTTCCGGCTTTGTCAACGCGCCGGCTCTGATGCAACGGGTCATTGCCAGGCTGCAGGATACTAAAGTAGATGTCGAAGTATATCAGAAAAAACGGGATCTGCTGTGCGGGGGGCTGTCGAAAGCAGGTTATCAGTTTGCGTTGCCGCAGGGCGCTTTTTACCTTTTTGTCAAAAGCCCGCTTGCGGATGACGTAAAATTCACCGAAAAACTTATTGAGCAGAATATTCTGGCTGTTCCGGGCAGCGGCTTCGGCGCACCGGGGTACTTCCGCATTGCCTATTGTGTTGACGATAAGGTCATTGCCGGCTCCATGGAGGGGTTTGCCGCTGCCATACGTGAATGCGTGTGAAAGGCCCGGTAACCGGTCACTAAGGGCAAATTAAGGCGGTTTCGTAAACATCCGCAGGCAGGAAGTGGATTGTCAATAGAAGTCAGGGAACGGTTTTTTAGTCCGGCGGATGCCGGATGAAACCGTTTCCCACAGCTTTTCAGCCCGACCATCAATTAAGCCCGAACCTCAACGCAAAGCGGCCTCCGGACTTTTTACAAAACAGTCATCAATAGACGATGTTTTCAATTTCCCGGATCAGTTGCCCGAGTCTCTTGGGTGAGACGGGATAGGGGGTTTTCAGCTCCTGAGCGAAAAGAGAGACTTTGTATTCTTCAATCATCCAGAACAGCTCATCGATCTTTTCTCTTTTTTCCCGCGAGGCGTTTTCGTTAACCTGATTGATGAATTCCTGAAGTTTTTCAGTATAAACGGACACGTCCCGGAGCCTGCCTTGAGCAGCCGCCAGATTCAGACAGCCGCGCTCGGCCCGCATGGTCAGGGCTTTCAGATAACGCGGGAGATTGTTCAGGCGGTCAAACGAATAGAGCTCGGCGAAATTCACCGGAACGAGTCTGTGCAGTTCATCTGTGGTTGCCTTAAGAAAACCGGCAACGGGTGCGCTGGCGCGGTTTTTCAGCATCAGCTTGTCCAGTACATCACATGTTTCGGTTGCACTTTTCAGGACCGGCGCAATTGAGGCGATCACTTTCTGTCCATAAGGCAGAATTTCCAGCCCGATGGCCTCCGCATGGGCGGAAAATTCTTCAGCGGTGCGTAAGGGCCGGTAAAACAAATCATTATTCACCCTTTGTGCGATGGAGCTCTCCACCCCACGTACGCTTCCCAGTCGCCCGGCCCATGTTTTCAGCTCGCCGCTCAGGCCGATGTTTTTCTTGAGCTGCTTGAGTTTTTCGGCAAACAGTATGCGGTACAAAGCGGCGACGCCTTTGGGGTGCTGTAAAGCGGCTTCCTGAGAGCGAGACAACAGTCTGAGGCTGACGGTTCCGTTATTGTCGAGAAGAGCCGGCCAGGCAATCCCTGTGACTCCGTACTTTCCGGTCATTTCGATACTCTCCGGCAGTGTGCCGAAATTCCACTCCCGAATGTCGTGCTTTTCCCAACTCAGGCGGTATTCTTCCATTGATGCCTGTTCAAGCCGGCCGGTCAGCTCTTTTTCCAGCTTGGTGATGTCGCGGCCGCTTTTGATTTCCGCTCCTCGCTCATCCGTGACGCTGTAACGAATGTTGAGATAGGCGGGCAGTTTCTGAAGCTCCCACGAATCGGCCGGCACGGTCAGTTTGTATCTGCGTGAGAGAAATCCGCTCAAAGCGGCGGAGAGGGGAATGTTCTCATCCGACGTTCCGGCGATGAATTCCCGCGTGATCTGAACGACGGGAGGCAGCTTTTGCCTGACCCTGCCCGGCAGACTTTTGAGCATCTGCAGGACCTTCTCTTCCAGCAGGGACGGCAGCTGTGTTTCTATATTGTCCGATGCCGCTTTGGACAATAGTCCTGCAGGCAGGCGTACGGTCACCCCGTCGCGGGGACTGCCCGGTTCAAAATGATAATCGCATGCCAGCACGGCGTTGCCGATTTTAATCTGTTGCGGATGTCTTGCCAGATCTTCTTCATCGGGCGGCGCGGCCACAAAGTCATCGGGGGTGAAGCGTAAAAAAATATCACTGCCTGCATCTTTAATCAGCTTCTGTAAGGAACGTATGTCTGAAATCATGGGCAGTCTGCACTCATACAGGGAGGCCATCTTTTCTTCATCGATGGCAATGCCCCTTTTGCGCAGTTTGTCCTCCATCGACCTGGCGTCTTCCCAGAGGGAGAGATTATGCTCCAGAAAAGGAAATTTCCGCGCCGTGTCTCCTGTAACCAGCGCCTCGCGGATGAAGATGTTTTTTGCCTCCTGTGGATCGATTTTGTCGTAGCTTACGGTTCTGCTTTCAATGACCATAAGGCCGAACATCGTGACTTTTTCCGAGGCCACCACCTCGCCGCGGCTTTTCTCCCAGCGCGCCGCCGAGTATGTGTAGCGGCAATGACTACGGCCGAGCTCCTCGAGCCATTCACTTCTGATATTGGCCGTATTACGGGCGAACAGTCTGGAAGTCAGACTGATTTCGGCCGCGACAATCCAGACGCCGCCTCTGTTGAAGACGGAAGAACCTGGATGCAGCATGACCTCGCGGCCTTTGGCGGCCGTGTAGAAATTCTTTTCTTTTTTGCGGGCGATGCCTGTCAGGCACCCGCTGAGAACCGAGCGGTGAATTTTGTCGGCCACGTCCTGGTCAATTTCCATTGTCGCGTGCTTCGCGTTTTTCTTTGAGCCCCGTATGCCTGCGATGTTCAGGATCTGGAGATAAATGTCGCGCCATTCCATCATGCGCCGGTAGGAAAGAAAATGTTCACGGCAGAACTTTCTGAGGCTGGCCTGGGAGAGTTTTTTTTCGAAGGTGCCGCCGTAGCGGTTCCAGATCTGCAGGTATGTGAGAAAATCTGATTCCGGATGCTGAAACTTAGCGTGTGCCGCCGCCGCAAGGTCGATTTTATCAAAAGGACGTTCACGCGGGTCCTGGATGCTCAGCGCCGCCGCGATGACGGCGGTTTCATGGAGGCATCCTTCTTTTTTCGCTTCGAGAATCATGCGCGACACGCGCGGGTCCAGCGGGAAGGACGCCATGAGGCGGCCGTTTGGAGTCAGTCTGTAGCGAAGCTCGTCCTGGCCGCTCTCGTCGCGCGTCACCGCACCGAGGTCGCGCAAAATTTCGATACCGTCACGGATGTTTTTGGGATGAGGCCTTTCGATGAAAGGGAAAGAGTCGATATCGCCCAGATTCATCGCCAGCATACGCAGGATGACACCCGCCAGATTGGAGCGCAGTATCTCCGGCTCAGTATAAACAGGTCGGCCGGCATAATCGTCTTCGCTGTACAGACGGATGCAGATGCCGTCCTGAACACGGCCCGCACGGCCCTTTCTCTGGTCGGCGCTGCTTTTGGAAACGGGCTTGACCGGGAGCCCGGTTGTCTGAGAGCGCGGATTGTACTCGACAATGCGCGCCAGTCCCGTGTCAATGACGCAGGTGATGCCCGGTATGGTAAGCGACGTTTCCGCGATATTGGTTGCCACGATGATTTTCTGCCCGTCTGAGGGGCTGAAGACACGATGCTGGGCGGAACCGGCGAGCCTGGCAAACAATGGCAGGATCAGGCCGCTGCATCGCTTTGCAAGCTGCCGGCAGGTCTCGCGGATATCCGGCTCGGTGGGCATGAAAATCAGAATGTCTCCGAAATGCCTTTTTCGCTGAAGTTCCTCCACGCATGATACTGCTTCTTCGATGTAAGTGGTTTCACCTTTTTCTTCACGCACCGGATCCACAAGGCGGTAGCGCACCTCGACAGGATACATCCGCCCGGACACTTCGATGACCGGCGCGTTGCCGAAAGCCTGCGAGAATCGGGCCGTGTCAATGGTGGCGGAGGTGATAATCAGCTTCAGGTCCTTTCTTCGTGAGAGCAGTGTGCGCAGATAGCCTAAAATGAAGTCAATATTCAGACTGCGTTCATGGGCCTCATCTACAATGATTGCTTCATAGGCCAGCCATTGCCGGTCCTGCCCGGTTTCCGCCAATAAAATGCCGTCGGTCATGACCTTGATGAGGGGCTCGTCCGACGATTTTTCTTCAAAGCGCGTCTTGTAGGCGAGTGCCTCCCCGCAGGCCTGTCCCAGTTCCCAGGCTATGCGTTCCGCGATGCTGACGGCGGCAATCCGCCGGGGCTGCGTCAGCCCTATAATTCCTCTACGGCCCAGGCCGGCGGCCAGACACATTTTGGGAATTTGCGTCGTCTTGCCCGAACCTGTTTCGCCGGTAATGACCAGCACCTGATTCTTCCTGATGGCCTCGATGATGAGTTCGCTTTTTCCTGAGATGGGAAGCTCGGGCGGGAAATCAAAACGGGGCACTGCTTTCTCGCGCTGTTTCACGCGCTGCATGGATGCCTCGATCTTGTTTTGAACGCCGGCCAGGCGCAGCTGCGCCCGACCCGGCTTCCTTTCTGATGCATTCACAGCGGCGAGCAGACGGTTGTAATCGTCAATCATGATTTCGTCGGCATGGGCTTTAATGTGCCCTCTGAGATTGCCGTAAATAATTTTTGCGGACAAGGTGGCCTCCTGGCGGCCTTTATTTCATATCCTGAGACAGGCTGTCAATCTTGGAAATGTATTTCGGCAATGACTGATTGACTTCATGAAAATACTCGGATAAACTTGAAATATCCGGATTGAGGTTGCTGGTATTGCTTTCGATCACTTTACTGAACAACAAGAGGAACTTCCTGCGCTATAATGAATGGCGCAAACAGCTGTTTATCCGAAATTCCCCCAAAGACGCCAATACCATTTTATATCTGCTGCCCTGGCTTTTGTCCGTGAACCATCGCTCGGTGCCCGGCTATATCAAAGGGCAGAAGCATTCTTTCAAGGTCTTCGATATTGAAAATAACAGGCAGATTATTTTAAGGGAGGGGCAGTACAAAAGAATGCTCGGGATGGCCGATGAGCGGTTTTCCGTAAGGCGCATTCCCGGTGATTCATACATACAGGGCATCTACACCATCGGCTCCATCGGCACGATCAGCCAGACAAAGCAGTCCGACTGCGACATTTGGATCTGTATCGACAGAAGGCAGTTCAACGACGAAATCTACTACCAGTTGAACCAGAAACTCAATCTCATCAAAGGCTGGCTGGATGAACAGATCAAAATTCCCGTCTATTTTTTCCTGACGGACGTCACAGACATACGCGAATGCAATTTCGGGGCGATCGATCTCGAATCAAGCGGCTCGACTCAGAAAAATGTTTTGAAAGAAGAATTTTACCGCACCTCCATTGTCATCTGCGGCAGGATCCCCTTCTGGTGGGTTGCTTTCGACCCGCATGCTCCGGTGGATTACAGGCAGGATTTTGAGAATAACTTAAACAGCGGCTTTGGTGAGTATGATCTGATTGATCTGGGGAATCTAGAAGAGGTGCAGCAGTCTGAATTTTACGGAGCTGCACTGTGGCAGCTCAACAAGTCTTTGACCCATCCGCTCAAGTCCATTATCAAGATGCTGCTTTTGAAGATGTTTCTGGAGAGGCCCCAAGACGAGCTGTTGTGCAACAGATTTCGCGCCCTGGTGCTCGACGCCACGCCGGGAGAGCCGCCGCCGGATCCGAGTGTGTTCACGATGCAGGAGATTCTGGAGTATTATTCCACCCTTATGCAAAAAGAGCACTTTGAGTTCATAAAAAAGTGCTTCTATTTGCGCTGCGATTTAAAACTGATGTCCAGAAAGCAGACCCAGCGTGATGTCATGGCGTTCGACGTGTTTACAAAACACAAAATTGACCGGCAGACCATATTCGACCTCAACGAATTCGACCGCTGGAGCCTCGATGAACAGGTTGATTTCGGCAGCCTGATGTTCGAGCATGTTTCTCAAATCTATCGTGACATTATCGATATCCAGAAGGGGATGGAAGGCTATATCGCTCCGGATGACCTGACGATTATCGGGCGGAAACTGGACGCCTCCATAACCGTCAAAGACTTCAAGGTGCCCATTTTGCACATGTCCACCGAAAACATCAAGATGCCGTCCATGACCTTTTCCTTTGATGAGGGACAATGGCGCGTCATGGCCTCCGGAGATCTTTCCTCAACGATTATTACCCATGACGATGTGATCTTCTGTCTGACCTATATTGTATGGAACGGCATTTTTGATTCGCAGGAGATCAGAATGAGGCCCAATCCCACACCGGTTACCGTCCAGGAAATCATCAACGTGGGGAAAAAGTTGCAAAACGTGTTTGGCACCTACGATATCTCCCGTGTGCATTTCGGCAGGTTTCTCGAGCCGGAGGCCGTCAATAAAATGCTTATTATCATAAGTTTTGATGACATACTGGCCGATCTGGAAATTCAAACCATCAGCATCGTGTACAAGAACAACTGGGAGGAGCTCTACGTCAGACGTTTTTCATCTGTCGCCAGGCTGAAGTCCTTTTTTGCAAAAAGCGTGAATATAAAACCGGGCCTGGAAGTGCATTATTACATTATGCGCAATAAAAAATACTATGAAAAGATCATTGAACGCACGAAAAACGCCATCGAGCAGATGATCGGCGGACAATAAATGTTGTTTTTAAATATTGCGTTTTGCGAGTCTTTTTTCAATGCAGGCGCTCGGGCCAGCGCCAGCCGAAATCCAGAGGCATATCCGCCGGAGCTTCGAGCTCTATTCCGGTTTCAATGATTTCAGTGTGCAGTCCCGGCAAATCCATTGTCCAGACAAACATGGATGTATCATTTTGTGCAGGCTCAGGATTGTGCCTGAATTTAAGTTTTATCCTCTCATCGCCGGCCTGAGGTACCGGCTCCTCGATGCGCAGGCGAACAGGCGCGCTGCCCGCATTTATGGCTTCCATGCGCCAGGTCCAGCTTCTTGTCTGCTTTTGGCGGAAAATATCGGATGCACCTGTTTTATCGGTGAGGGTCATCTGTTTTACGGTCACCAGAGGCGAAATTCCAAAATAGATATCTGCCTCTGTTCCTGCCAGAGTGAAATTGCGCTTGCCGATAACCGCTCCGTCAATCAGAAAAGTCGCCTCACCGGGTGGAATCTCCACAGGTTCGGCAAGTTTAAATTTCGCCTGAACGAAAACCTGCGGCGAGAGACTAGGCCGGGCCAGGAAAAGAAAGACGGCATGCCAGGCATCGTCCTTGATTTTTAAACGCTGCTTCTGCCCTGCAGGCAGGGTGATTGTGCCTGCCGACCATGTGCGGTAGGTGGTATGAATTGATTCCCGAGGCGCAGAATCAGCGGTCGCGGCATCTTCCTGAGACGCCGACAATGACGCAGGGGCCGGTTTGGACGCTCGTGTTGACCTGTACAAAACAGGGGATTTCGGTCTGATGAGCCATGCAGGCAGATCCCCGGGGGCGATGGTGCGCACCGGCTGCAGGGTGGCCAGGTTCAGCCGGATGTTCTGCCAGTCCTCACCCGCGGACTGCCAGACTTGCGCGTCCCATGAAAAAATTACACTTCCGCTGGAAGGCAGCGCCTCGAGACGATACACAGGCTGCCAGCCGCAGCCCCTCAGTATGTAGCTGTAGCTGATTTCCGCATCCGGCCGGACGGAGCCTGTCAGAGAAACTAAAGCCTCATATACTTTTTCGCCCTGTCCGGTCGCCTCATCAAGAAGGGCCTCAAGTTCCTTAATCAGCTTTTCCGTCTTTCGGGATTCCTCTTCGACGGTGTTTTTTTCATAGTGCATGCGCCTCGTGTTTTTGCCGATTGCCGCAGCCAGCTGATCTGCTTCAGCAATGGTTTTCGTTTTTGCTTTAATCTGCGCCTGCCAGAACTGAAGCTGCGCATTCAGCGCATTTATCCTGGCCAGCAATTCGTTTTTTTCGTTTTGAGCTTTGGTCAGACGGGAGCGCAGGCCGGCGATTCTGGTTTCGTCCACACGCGCAACAGATTTGATCTGAATGTCGTCAATTTTAGCCCCGCCTGAAGGTGGTAGGGAAACGTTGAGCGATTCCGGATCCGCCTGAGACGGCAAGAGGAGAGTAATTTTATGCTTGTTGGTGTCAGTTGCTTGCGGCCTGATCCTGACGCTTGCCTCAACTTTTGCCGAAGCAGGAAAAAGAGTCACTTCTTTTACGGCAGCCGGACAAAGTGCGGGAGTCAACACCAAACATGAACTTATCGCGAACAGCAGTGTTACCGACAGGCGTTTCAGACGATGGTGAGTCATCTTTTGTCCTCCTTTACAGGTTTAAACTTTTTCTTATCCCGCAGGCGATCTCCCGGACGTTCTCCATAACCGCGGATTCATCGATTGTTAAAAGTCTGCGGTTTTCCATTACTACTTTTCCGTCAATAATGACTGTGTCAACATCCGCACCGCCGGCCGCATATGCCAGATGTGAGTATTCATTGTATACAGGCGTGAGATGTGGCTTGTCGAGGTCCAAAATGATGATGTCGGCTTTTTTGCCGACCTCGAGCGACCCGGTCAGTCTTTCCATGCCCAGGGCTTTTGCGCCTTCGATTGTCGCCATGCGCAACACCGTACGCGCGTCCATCAGGGTCGGGTCAAGGCGGGCCACTTTATGAAGCTTGGCCGCCGTGTTCATCTCACGGATCATATCCAGTGTATTGTTGCTGGCGCAGCCGTCCGTGCCCAGCCCGACCGTTACGCCGGCTTTGAGCATCTCCGGTACAGGGGCGATGCCGTTGGCCAGCTTCATGTTGCTGGCCGGGTTGTGCGACACTTTACAGCCGTGCCGCGCGAAAAGATTTATTTCTTCCGGTGACAGGCACACACAGTGAAAAGCGAGCAGGTTTTTTCCCAGCCAGCCTGTTTCCTGTAAAAAGGACACAGGACTTCGGCCGAGTTTTTCTGTCAGCTCGGCACGCTCGGCCTTGTTTTCCAGGAGATGGATACCGATCATTAAACCATATTCATCGGCGATTGCCTTTGCCTCACGCAAAACATAGTCAGAGCAGGTGTACAAAGAGTGAGGCTCAACGATGATATTAACCAGAGGGTCGTCGCGCCATTTGTCGGCCAGCATCCGCGTGCAGGCCAGGCCTTCTTCCGGTGTTTTACAGCAGGGGGAGGGGAAATCAAAAAGAACTTCTCCCAGCAGGCAGCGCATCCCCGTTTCTTTTGCCGCACGCGCCGTTTCGTCTTCGAAAATATACATGTCGCAAAACGTGGTTGTCCCGGATTTGATCATTTCCGCGCAGGCCAGCAACGAGCCCGAGTAGGCGAGGTGGGGATTTACATTTTTAGCTTCGGCGGGAAAAATGTAATTGTTCAGCCAGTCCATCAGTGCCAGGTCGTCAGCGATGCCCCTGAAACAGGTCATGGCAGCGTGTGTGTGAGTGTTGACCAGACCGGGCATCGCCAGTGAGCTTGCGGCATCGATGGTTTTTGAGGCGGTATAATTCAAAAGAAGTTCATCTTTTTTGCCGACATCCACAATGACGGACCCGTCGACGGCAATGGCCGCCTCGTGCAGGCGGGTATCCGCCTCATCCATAAGCAGGGCCGTTTTAACGCAAATGATGAGATCAATCTCTTTCATCTAATTTTTCCTTCCATGTGGTGAGTGCTTATCACATAATCCGGAGGCGCTTCAAGAAACAAAAGGACTGATTTTAAAAAGCAATACTGCGGGCAGCAATTTCTTGACACGAAAATCCAAAAATAATATAAGCCGCGAAGATTCTTCGTGTAAGCGAAAAAAAGCCGGGCCTGGGTGGCGGAACAGGTAGACGCAAGGGACTTAAAATCCCTCGGAGCATAGCTCTGTGCGGGTTCAATTCCCGCCCCAGGTACCAAGTTATATCAAGGGTTTATATGGTTTTGTTTGGCCGGTAAGCCCTTTTTGTTCTTCCTGCAGTACCGATTCTCTCCCCACTTATGTTAATTTTCATCCAAAACCCTTTCCTTTTGCCATACCCTACTGTGACTCTGGCGGTGCAAGGATTGAAAGTCTAATATAACCCGGAATCTATCTGGAAGATTGTTTTGAAAAATTCAAAAGAGAAAAGGTCCGGATGATTCAGTCTGGAGGGCTTTTCCGGAAGTCAGACTGAAAACTCAAGCCCTTTTATACAATCCAAACCATGAAAATAGAGAAGCCCGCGCTGGAGACCCTATAAGGCGGGACTGAGCGGTACAGTCGGTATATCTATTGCATTCTGTAAAAACTGAATCTTTTTAACGGCTTGACTTTTACATTGGCGTTTGGGACAATCACACAGGCTTGAAAAGGGCGAACAGTCTGAAAAGTCGGGATGCAAAGTTAAAAACCTAAGTCTAGGCATAGATACGGTGATTGAACTGCCAGGCCGGGTGGTTACTCTCCATAAACAAAGGAAAGGTATCTGCGTCCCCTTTCTCGCGTCTCCCGTATCAAAGCAGAATAGTTTGGTTGTGACAATAAATTTTTAATATTATGAAAAATAACAAAGACTATTATGCTATTCTTGGTGTTCTTCCCACAGCGGAAGATATTGTAATACATGCGGCTTACAAGGCGTTGGCTTTACGTTATCATCCAGATAAATTTCAAGGAAAAAAAGAAGAGGCAACTCTTCGTATGGCCGAACTAAATGAGGCATATGAAATTCTTTCTGATCCATTGAAACGTAAAAAATATGATGAGGAAAGAGGAAGGGGGACGCAAAATGCCAGTTCATTTTTTGATGAAGAACCAAATGATGTTCCACCTGAATTTGATCCCCTTGAGCGTGATTGGGAATTGGCTGTTGGTTATTTGCCTCATCTAAAAGGCGTTGAACTTAAACTAGCTAAAATATCATGGCGATTGGCTCACGGTTACAGAGCATACTTGTTAGAAACTAAATTGTTTAATAAATACGAAATAATAGCTGATAAAATGGAGTGTGATTTTTTACAAATCTATTTTGGTGCTAATGAGCGAATAATAGCGTTTGCAAAGAAATTAATATTTTCAGGTTACAAGCGTGCTGCTAAAGCTCTAAACAATGCTGTTCGTGTAATTGGCACAAACATAAATCCAGAAATAATTATAGAAAAAATAAATGTTGATTATCCAGAAATTAATGAAGAACAAAGAAAAGAAGAACAGCAAAAAAGAGTGAATCAAGACAAAGCTTTTATTACATCATTGAAATATACTGTAACAAAAAAATGGCTTGACAACGTTACTGGCAATGCACTGATTAAAAAATATAAAGAAGCGCAGTTAATAGACTCAAGAAGTAATTTCAATGACGCCGAATTTAAGACAGCTATTAACACCATGCTGGAAGAAATTAAAAAACGGGGATTGTATCATTTCATTATTACCACGGCAAATAAACATATGAAAATTGGTTAAGTTGTGATATACGGTCTGCATGGAAAAAACAGATGCACGCAGACACAGTCCCCAGACGCAATATGAGATTCGGAAGCAAGTTATTCGAC
>JAAYKU010000020.1 GCA_012522275.1 Smithella sp. | reverse complement strand
GCCGGGCAGGCCGATTATTTACGGCACCACCAAAAAATTTCTCGAAGTGTTCAACCTCAGAGAGCTGACCGACCTGCCCAGCATGCGGGAGCTTAAGGAAATCACCGAGCAGCAGGGAGTCCTGGAACTGGAAGAAGCGGAAATCCGCATGAGCGTGAATGAAAATACAATCGAAAGCCATATCTTTGAAAACACCTCTGCCAGTGCGAACCAAACCGGAAAAGAAGATCAGTTTACAGACGAAAGCGAAGCCACGGCAGATGAGCCTGCCTTTGAAGACACACCTGAAGAAGCTCCTGAACCGGTAGAAATCAGTCAGGAACTTGAGCCGGAAGATGAAACGCCCATTGTATCCTCACCGCAAAACATCTCCGGGGAGTCCCCGGATGTTCAGGAAGCAGACCATGGGCTTAAGGGAGGCGAAGCGGCAGATACTGCCCCTGTCTTGCGGGAGCGGCCCGGGGATGACATTGATTTATGATGGAACGTCTGCAAAAAATCATTGCCGCGGCCGGTATCGCCTCGCGGCGTCGCGGTGAAGAGCTGATCAGAGCGGGCAGAGTCAGCGTCAATGGCGTGGTGGTCACTGAACTGGGCGTCAAGGCGGACCCCGCCAAAGATATCATCCGGGTTGACGGCAATACCATATCCGTCACCAAAAATCTCTTCTACGTCGCATTGCATAAGCCCGCAGAATATGTGACGACCATGTCCGACCCGCAGAAAAGGCCCACGGTGGCCGACCTGGTCCGCGACATCCCCGAAAGAGTCTATCCGGTAGGCAGGCTCGATTACGGCTCTTCC
This sequence comes from Smithella sp., assembly GCA_012522275.1. Taxonomy (GTDB): domain Bacteria; phylum Desulfobacterota; class Syntrophia; order Syntrophales; family Smithellaceae; genus UBA8904. The sequence continues at coordinate 5,746 of JAAYKU010000020.1, read as the reverse complement.
GGCCTTTTGCTTCTGACCAATGACGGAGATTTCGCACAAAAGATCCAGCACCCGCGTTTTCAGATTCCCAAAACCTACCGCGTGAAGATCACAGGGCATTTGAGCACGGAAGAATTGAAAAAATTGGCCGCCGGTATCAGTCTGCCGGACGCGATTTTCAAACCGGAAAATTTGAGTGTCGAAAAGACCAACCAGCGCAGCAGCTGGCTTCGGCTCACTTTGCGCGAAGGAAAAAACAGAATAATTCGCAGAGGCTTCGAGGCTGCCGGTCGCCGCGTCGCCCGCCTGGTGCGCGAATCGATAGGAGATGTGACGCTCGCCGGACTGGAAGAAGGAACCTGGCGTGACCTCACCGGCCGTGAAATCAAGCAGTTGCTGGCGCAGGCGGCCCGAAAAAGCTAAAAATATTCTTGACAATCACGGTAAAATACATAATAGTCTCAACCGTGTTCATATCCAGCCTGACCTCATCGGGCGACGCAAGCGGTAAACAGTCTTAAGGAGGTTCTATGAATAAATCCGGTCTTATTGAAGCTTTAAGCAAGAAAATGAATTTAACGGAAAAAAAAGCAATCGATGTTGTCAACCTGGTTTTCAAAGGGTTTACCGATGAATTAAAAAACGGCGGCCGTATCGAAATCAGAGGGTTTGGCAGCTTTGTCGTTAAAGAATATGGCTCCTATACGGGAAGAAATCCCAAAACCGGCACGAAAATCAAGGTGGAGCCCAAAAAGCTTCCTTTTTTCAAAGTGGGTAAAGAGCTGAAAGACCGGGTGGACAAAAAACAATAACAATCCTGCAAGTGTTTGCATAAAAAGAAGGGGGTTCCTAAACGGGCCCCCTTCTTTTTTTTATGTCAGATGACCTTTTATGCGCTGAGCACGCCTCATCCTAAATTCGCGTTGACAAAATCCCAGTTAATCAGGTTCTTGATAAGCTCCGACTGATAATCGGCCCTGCGGTTTTGATAATCCAGATAATAGGCATGCTCCCACACGTCAATTGTGAGAAGCGCCTTCTGCCCATGGACAAGAGGCGTGTCGGCATTGGCGGTTTTGGTGATTTTTAAATTATTTCCCTCCAGCACCAGCCAAGCCCAGCCGCTGCCGAACTGCGTGAGTCCGGCATTTTTGAATTCCTCGACGAATTTTTCATAGCTGCCGAAGGCTTCGTTGATTTTTGCCGCGACCGGACCTGCGGGAGTGCCGCCGCCGCCCGGCTTGAGGCAGTTCCAGTAAAATGTATGATTCCAGACCTGGGCCGCGTTGTTGAAAATGCCGATTTTGGCCGGATCCTGCGCCGCTGTTTTAATGATTTCCTCCAGCTGCTTGCTTTCCAGGTCCGTCCCCGCGATAAGTTTGTTCAAGTTGTCCACATAAGCCCTGTGATGCTTTCCGTGATGAAACTCCAGCGTGCCTGCGCTGATATAAGGGGCCAGCGCATCCTTGGCAAAAGGCAGTTCGGGTAGTTGTATAGCCATAATTGTCTCCTTTCTGAAGTGATAGAGTTAAAATATAGGCAGTGTGTATGATTTGTCAAACCACCTCTTCAGGCGGATCATCGGCACGCAGATACCTTTTGTTGTAAATATCCCTTGTTTTCAGCCAGATAACATTCAAAAACATGAAAACGGCAAAAACCAGTGCAGGCACTCCCGCCTCATTGCCAAAGATATAAATGGCTACACCGCCGGCCAGCCCGCAATTTTTCATGGTTCCCAAAAGCATGAGCGAGGATACCCTGGGATAGGGAAGTCTGAAAAACCGTCCGGCAATCAGTACAATGGCCGCCGGAATCAAAATGGCGCCACAGGCGATAACCGCCATGGAAACGATATCCGTTGGCCAGAGCCTGATCAATTTTGAATTGTTGGCGGCCAGGGCATAAAACACAATGAAAAAACAGACATCCGTGATCATCCTTTCATGCCTCCTGACCCACTCATCTTTGTTTTGATCGACAACAATGTGCGATAGCAGAAGCGGCAGCACAATCAGACTCAAAGGCACCATGATCAGCCTGTCATAATGCATGGGAATGAATTTAAGAAAAGCGACACCGATCAAAGGAATCAGTACAAGCGATGCCATATACGTTCCGGCAAAGCCGGCTAGAATCATCTTGCTGCCGAAGCGAACTTTTCCCCCGAGCGACAAGGCCACGGCGCCGGCAGGGACGGCGGCCATCAAAACCAGTCCCTCCCATAATTTTTCATCGCGGACCAAAAAAAGGCCTCCGATGATAATCAGGTTGCCCAAAACGAAATAATTCATCACGATGCCCCACAGGGCATCGCGCATCAGTTCACGCGGCTTGTTGAAGAAGCCGCCTGGAAATCGCAACAAAGTAACGCCAAGCGTCACCGCCAGCGCCGGCAGCACCAGAATATAAGCCAATGGCCCGGCCTGTGGCAGATACAGCCCCAGCACCAAAGCCAGGACAAACAGTAAGTTGGACAAGTTTGCTATCACTTTAATGACGGACATCTTCATCCCCTTTGCCGTTGTAAATCATTTTTTCGCAAATGATCTTTTTTTCTGTGTCAAAAAGCGGTGCGACCGGTCGCTCCGGTTCGCTGTTGTAAAACGTAGAGTTAATGAGTCAAATCAATGACATACCAGTCCGGTTTTCAATTTTTCGAGATTTCGCTCCATTAAATCCGTGAACGCTATCCCTGCGTCAATATCCTCACGGCTGACATCCTGCCCGTTGCTGAGCCTGAGCAAAACGGCGCCCGTGTCCTCGGCCATAGTCTGCACCGGCACGGGAACTGTTTCACTACTGTAAAAAATATGCCTGACCTTCTGTTTTCCGATCTCTCTTATCAAAGCAAGCATCTGCCCGGCGGCAGGCTCCGCATCGGCGGATAAATCATATGCGGGCAGATAAGAAAGTCCGTATCTTTGCGCCTGATAGGCAAACGCCCAGTTGCCCGCAAACAAAACGCTCCGCGTGTGGCAGCCGGCCAACTGTTTTTTGTATTTTTTGTCCAACTCCGCCAGAGCGTCTTTGCAGGCTCCGACGTTTTTTTTGTACAATTTTGCATTTTTCGGATCTTTATTGATAAAAGCCGCCGCAATATTGTCCATCATCTTTTGAGCGTTGGTGAAATCAAGCCAGATGTACGGATCATACCGGACAACGCCCCCCGGATCTTTTCCAGTCAGTGCGGGGGCTGAATCTGAACGAACCTGCCCGTATGGGGACAATGCGGGCAGCATGTAAGCCCCCCGGCCGGCCTCTACGGCGACCATATTCGTTTTTTCCGCGGCGGCATTTATAATTTTATACGCCCACTGCTCCATCTCGAAGCTCGCGAACATGAAAATATCCGCCTTCCCCGCCTCCTCAATATCGTCTTCGGTCAATTCAAAATCACGGGCGTCAGTCCCCGGCGGTATAAGCATCGTCACAAAAACTTTTTCGCCGCCGATAGCACGGGCGAAATCATATAAAGGGAATACAGTAGCGACAACCTGCAGGCGTCTGTCTTTTACCGGTCCACCGGCATTGGAGCAGGCCACAATCATAGCCAGAAAGGCGATTAAAACGCCTCTTGCTTTATTTGCATGCACAGCCCTCTCCTTTCCTTCGCGGCTTATGCGCAGGCAAAGCCGCCCGGGGGATATTTTACGGTACAACGGAAATGTCTTTGCCTATGCACCCTGCACAGCGCTCCGGCCGCCTGTCGCCGCCTGCGGCTTCCACGGCCGGGCATCTCCTCCAAAACCGTCTGCAGCGTGCAAAGCTATTGAGGCAGGTTGATTCTGCTGCCGGAAAGCAGCATATCCGTATCTGACATGTTATTGAGTCGCCTTAGTTCATCAACCGTGATGGAACAACTCCTGGCCAGGGAAAAGAGCGTGTCACCGTCTTTGACCGTATATTTTTTAAGCTGTTTTTGCGGTATTTCAAAATCCTGCGCTCCGGGGACGGGAACAATGATTTTCCGTCCGACAAAAAGCCTGTCACTCATTTTCATTTTATTGAGATTTAAAAGCACCCGCAGATTTGTATCGTGCTTTCTGGCAATCGAGCTCAGATTATCGCCACGCTTTACTACATAAACCGAAGTCCTCAAAGCGCCTGCCTGCACCTTTTTCGGAGCAGCATCGGCATACCGGCCGGTTGGCCGCGGCGGAGTTTCCACTGTCGCCGCCTGAACCGTCGGGGTACCGAAAAAACTGCCCACGGACGTGGCCACCGCCTGGGCGATAGTTTTACGGAAACTGTTTTTCTTAAGCAGCCGCTCTTCTTCCGCGTTGGATATATAAGCGGTTTCCAGAAGCACAGCCGGGATATCCAAAAGCTTCAGCACACGGAAGGGCGCTTCATGAAAAACCGGATACTTCAGGCAATGCACACGGCCGAGCTGGTCGATCAGGTCCGAGGCGTAGGTTTTCGACATATTGATCGTGTGTGTCTGGAACATATTGAGGACTATTTCATCCGATTGATTGTTGCTCTCGCCGTTGGGCACGCCGCCGATGATATCGGAAAGGTTTTCATTGTTGGCCAGAACCCTGGCCGCTTCGTTGCTGGCTCCGCGTGTGGAAAGGCAGTAAACCGAACTGCCCCGCGCCTGACGGTTTCTGGCCGCGTCGGCATGCACGCTGATAAAAAGATCCGCATTGGCCCGTCTGGCCGTATCGAGCCGGTTTTTAAACGACACATAATAATCGCCGTCACGCGTCAATATCGCGCGGTAGCCGGGCATCTTGTCGATCTCGTTTTTGATCTCACGGCTGATGGCCAGCACAACGTGCTTTTCATACGTTCCGTTTCTGCCTACAGCGCCCGGGTCTTCACCCCCGTGACCCGGATCGATCACAATCACCCTTTTTTTCACGGACGGAAGCGGCGGCTCCGGGAGCGCTTCTTCAGGGGCGGCCGGCTTAAGAATAATATCCACCACCACACGGTCCGGCTTGCCCATGAATTTCTTTAATTTGAAAACCTCAACTTTCGAATATTCATTCAAAATGAGCTCTGCCTTGCATACACCGCCGGTCGCATCTTTAAAAACCACCCTGGAAATACCAGGCTTTTCAATCGGTATTTCCCGGGAAAGGGTTTTTATAAAATCTGTAGCGGTAAATTCAAGGGTAAGAATATTTTCTTTGATACTGTAGTCGTAAACAGGCTCTTCGCTCAGATCGAAAACCACGCGCGTATGGTCGGGAGCCGCCCAGTAGCGCACATTCGATATTTCATTGGCGGCGAACCCCCGCCCGGGCCACAGCAGAGCCGCCATGATGAACAAAATGAATAATATTTTCTGAATCCGACACTCACACAATGAAAGCATGGCGCAAATTAACAAAATTTGACGCCGACTGCAACAATTAAGCTGAAGAAGGAAGAAGCTGGTAGCTCATTATCTTCTATAGGGGTAGGAACGACGCATTGATTTGCGTCGCCCCTCCCTCCGAACCGGACTTGCGGATTTCCCGCATCCGGCTCTCCAGTTGGTGGTTTTACCTCTTTGAGGACTGGAGCAACAGACCTTGGGCCTCCTCAAGACTATACAGCCCAAGCTCCTGAAAGAATTTATTCGGCCAGCGAAAATGATCCATTTTACCACTAATACCCTTTGCCCCTTTGTTGCGTTTTCGCAGGTTACTGCGCAGTCTGCGTCGAATCCAGCCGTCCAGAATCCGAAACGTCCACTTATGGCTGTGCTTGAAATATTCAAACCAGCCTCTCAGTGTCCGGTTCAGATTGGCTGTGATAACAGCCATGCTGT
>JAAYKU010000181.1 GCA_012522275.1 Smithella sp. | reverse complement strand
CGGCCGTCGGCAAAACCGCCCGCGCCGATCACAGGTATTTTCAGATTTTCGGCCAGATGTGGAATCAGGACCAGCGAAGTGACGTCCTCTCCGTGAGCCGCCGCCTCCTGCCCGGTGGCGAGAATCGCGTCCGTGCCGAAATCCTGCGCCCTTTTGGCATGCCTCAAATTGACTACCGTGGCGAAGACTTTTCCTCCGTATTTGTGCGCCTCTTTTACAATCCAGTCGCCCTTGCCCAGCGCGAAGTTGATAACCGGTACCTGCTCCTGCAGAAGAACCTTCGCGTTTTCGGCCGCACCCGGAAACATCAATGATGCATTCCCGCCGAAGGGTTTGTCGGTAAGCGAACGGATTTCACGCACGGCATCGCGCGTCTGTTTTGCGTTCAAGGGCCCCGTCGCCAAAATGCCAAGGCCTCCGGCGTTGGAAACAGCCGCTACCATTTTCGGCGTGCTGATCCAGCTCATACCTGACAAAACGATGGGATATTTGATGCCAATCATTTCGGTTAATCTGGTTTTCATAAAATTATCTCCTCGATAAAGTTAGTTGCCGCAAAGCCTCGCCGCGCGTGCTGAAATTTCTTTCGCCTGAGCCGAAATCCGCTCGATAAGCTCGGCGCAGGTGGGGATGTCGCTGATCAGGCCGATGGACTGACCGACCATCAGGGGCGCGTAGTCGACGTCGCCTGTTTCCCATGCCTGTTTCACTTTCTGGCCGGAAAGCAAAGGAATGAGCTCTTCAAACCCTCCCTGGCGCGCCTCGATGGCCAGCACCTCCTCGATCACTTTGGATTTCAGGCCGCGGCCCTGCAGGCCGATTGATTTTCCGTAGATGACCGTGTCCATCTCCTGGCGGCGGATAAGCTCCTGTTTGATGTTTTCGTGAACTTCGCATTCTTTCGTCGCGATAAAGCGGCTGGCCATCATCACCCCCTCGGCGCCCAGCGCCAGCGCGGCGGCCAGCCCGCGACCGTCGGCGATGCCGCCTACCGCTACAACGGGAATCTTTACAGATTCGGCCATGCGCGGGGTGAGCACCATCGTGGTGACATCGTCGTTGAGCGGGTGTCCCCCCTCTTCGATGCCCGCCGCGTAGATTCCGTCGAAGCCGATTTTTTCCGCGTGCAGCCCGTGACGGACCGCGCCTACCTTGTGAAACATTTTGACGCCGGCTTTTTTCAGCCCTTCCACCGCCTCCATGCCGGCCACCTTGTCCAGCGGCGTTCCGGAAAATTCGATGCCCGCCACCTTTTCCTCCGTACAGACCCGCACATACATTTTGTGATGCTCCGGCGTAATGCGCAGGGAAGGCAGAAGTGTGATACCGACAAAAAAAGGCTTGTCCGTCAGCCTGCGCACTTCACGGATTGCCGCGCGGAAATCGTCTTCCGTTTCATAATTGGCGGCCGTGAGGTTGCCGATCCCGCCGGCATTGGAAATTGCCGCGCAAAGCGGCGGTTTGCAAAGCCACATCATGGCGCCGCAGATAATGGGGTGCTTGACGCCGAACATTTCCGTGATTGCTGTTTTCATGAAAGCCTCCTTATTGTTTCCTGCCGCGTTTTTTCGCGACGGTTTTTTTGTTCAGACTTTGTTGAATGTTGGTTTCCACCTGCCTCTGGAAAAGCCGCCGGAGAATGTAGTCGCGATAGAAGTTGCTGACCCGCGTCAGCTCGGCGGTGACGGCAACGTTTTCGCGGGCGGTTTTCCCCGCCACCATCTTGCGCCGGAGAGCCATTTCCCGATCGACGATTTTTTTCCCGTATTCCTTCCAGAAAGACAAATCCGCCAGATTCATTCCCAAAGACGCGAGCTTGGCCAGCCCGTTGCGTCCGGCACGCACATCCTCCTGATTGTACAGCGGCCTTGCGCCTTTGTGCGTAAAGGGAATCAGAATACCGAGGCTTTCGGCCGAAGCGAGCTGACTTTCGGTAAGGCCTGTCGCGGCAAGGAAGGCGGCGCGGGACAACAGACCGTTTGACGGCTTGTCCGGCCGGCTGAAGACCTCATTTTCGATCGTTTCCGCCTCCGCGAGATTCAGCCCCTCGTCCATGCGCCGCAATATATTTTTAATCAGATAAAGAGGGTAGTATTTTCTCTCTTTGAGTTCCTGGATCGCCAGCAGACGATCGATGCAGGATTCATCATAGTAGGCCATCTTTTCATTGATCTTTTCAGGGCGGGGAAGCAGGCCCTCGCTGACATAGTAGCGGATGGTGGAAGCAGGAACGCCACTTTTTTGGGAGATCTGACCAATTTTGAGCTTCATCGACGGCACCAAACATTAAAGTCGAACTTTAATGTTATAGACCGCCCCCGCCTGCCTGTCAAGGAAATAATCACAGGCGGGCCGGCGCCTCGCTGTAACAGAAAAAACAGGCCCTCGCCGGGGCCGTGAATCTGTTTTCGGCCTTTTCCTCAACGAAGAGCGGCTTTTATTTCTCTGATACAGTCAGACACGGCCCGCATCAGACCGTCTGAGTGTCGGTACTCATCGATCAGCCTCACCAGGACGCTGCCGATGACGACACCGTCGGCGAGTCTTCCGATTTGTCCGGCCTGGGCGGCGTCCGAGATGCCGAAGCCGGCGGCAACCGGCGTTTTGGTGAGCCGGCGGATTTTACCGATATCACCGGCGATGTTTTCGATTTCCGGCGCGGCCGTACCGGTCACGCCCGTGATGGAAATATAGTAAACAAATCCGGCGGCGCTTTTGACGATCTCCCGGAGGCGCCGCCCGCCCGTGGTGGGGGCGACCAGCGATATGAAATCGAGACCCGCCGCGTCGGTATGAACGCGCAGCTCGGGCGCCTCCTCCGGCGGCAGGTCCACCACCAGAATCCCGTCGGCGCCCACCTGTTTCGCGTCTTCGGCAAACCGCTTGACGCCGTAGGCGAAGATGGGGTTGAAATAGCTGAACAACACAATGGGTATTTGCGATTCGCGGCGTACCTTCCTTACCATTTCGATCACGCCGGAAAGCGTCGTGCCGGCTTTGAGCGCCCGCTGCGAGGCGGCCTGGATGACCGGGCCGTCGGCCGTCGGGTCGGAAAAGGGCACGCCGATTTCCACTATGTCCGCTCCCGCTTCAGCCAGTGTAAGGATCAGCTCTATGGTCAGAGCCGGCGACGGGTCGCCCGCCGTCAGATAAACCACCAGCGCCTTTTCTTTTTTTACGCGCAATTTTCCGAATTTATTTCCTATGCGTCCCATGTTTTCCTCACATTGATTCAATAATCGTCTGGGCGTCCTTGTCGCCGCGGCCGGACAGGCAAATCACGATGATCTGATCTTTTTTCATCTTCGGCGCGATTTTCATCGCCTGCGCAACGGCATGCGCGCTTTCCAGAGCCGGAATGATGCCCTCGTGGCGCGACAAATAACCGAAAGCCTCCACCGCTTCGTCATCCGTCACCGTCACGTACGACGCCCGGCCGGTGGCCGCGAAATAGGCATGCTCCGGTCCGACGCCCGGATAGTCAAGGCCGGCCGCGATGGAATAAGCGTCGCGGATCTGACCGTGTGCGTCTTGCAGTAAATATGTTTTATTGCCGTGCAAAACTCCCGCTTTCCCGGCGTTGATGCTTGCGCAGTGTTGGCCCGTGTGCATACCGCGGCCGGCCGCCTCCACGCCGACCAGCGCCACACCCATATCGCGGCGAAACGCGTGAAACATCCCCAGCGCGTTGGAGCCGCCTCCTACGCAGGCCACCAGCACGTCGGGCAGGCGACCTTCCTGCCTGGCCATCTGCCTTTTGGTCTCCCTGCCGATCACGGACTGAAAATTTCTCACCATCAACGGGTAGGGGTGGGGGCCGGCGGTCGTACCGATGATATAGAAAGTGTCGCGCACGGAAGATACCCAGTAGCGCATCGCCTCGTTCATCGCATCCTTGAGTGTGGCTGTGCCGCTTTGCACCGGCACGACTTCGGCACCCAGAATTTTCATTCTGAACACATTGGGCGCCTGGCGGCGGATATCCTCCTCCCCCATGAATATTTTACATTCCATGCCGAAAAGCGCGGCCACCGTGGCGGTTGCCACGCCGTGCTGGCCCGCGCCCGTTTCGGCGATGACTTTCTTTTTACCCATTTTCCGCGCCAGAAGCGCCTGCCCGAGCGTGTTGTTGATTTTGTGCGAGCCGGTATGGTTTAAATCTTCGCGCTTGAGATAAATTTTCGCCCCGCCCAGTTGACGGGTCATTCTTTCGGCAAAATACAGGGAAGTCGGCCGGCCCGCATACCGGCTCTGATACAGGTCGAAATCTTTTTTGAACGAGCTGTCTTTTTGCGCCTTGCCGTAGGCCTGCTCAAGATCCAGCAACGCGGGCATCAGAGTCTCCGCCGCGTAACGGCCGCCGAAAACGCCGAAATGGCCTCTTTTATCCGGCACTGTCTTCATTTGTCTCCCCTTCCTGTAAAAACGCGCGGTGATGCATCCCCTGCCGTCTGTCGTTCGATCATCCGCATAATGTACTTAATTTTTGCCGCGTCCTTTTTTCCCGGGGCCTTCTCTACGGTGCTGTTGATGTCGAGCGCGGCGGGCTTTACCGCCCGGAGGGCCCTGAGCACATTGTGTCGGCCCAGTCCTCCGGAAAGGATCAGCGGCCCGGCCACCTGCCGCGCCAGCTCCCAGTCGGATGTCTTGCCCGTGCCTCCGTAGAGTCCTGCGTGGCGCGCATCCGCCACAACGGCCGCGACATCGTAGTGTGCCGCGCGCTTCACATCATCTTGTGTCTTCAACTCCAGCGCCTTGATTAAAAACCGCGGCTCGAAGCGGCGGCAGTATCGCGGCGTTTCGTCTCCGTGGAGCTGCAGCATGTCGAGGCCGCATTCATCGAAGATGCGCCGGACGGTCCGCTCTTTTTCATTCACGAACACGCCCACCTTTACCGTATGCGCAGGCAGGGCCCCGATAATTTCCCCGGCTTTCCGCGGCTCGATAAAACGCGGGGAGAAAGGATAGAAAATAAACCCCAGCGCCGTCGCCCCGTTTTCCACCGCGCAAAGGGCGTCCTCAAGCCTTGTAATGCCGCATATTTTAACCTGCATCAATCGTTGCCCCCAGAAATGAACGAAGCTTCGCGCCTGGATCCGGCGCGGTAACCAGTCCCTCCCCGATGAGAAAGGCGCCGATACCGGCTTTTTTCAAATGTTCAATGTCACTTCTTTCTTTAATGGCGCTTTCCGCCACGACGACGCGTCCGGGTGGAACATGCTTTTTGAGATCCACAGAGGTGTTTATGTCTGTTGCAAACGTGTCGAGGTTGCGGTTGTTGATGCCGATGACGGCGGCCCCGGCCGCCAGCGCCAGATCAAGCTCCCCACGGGTGTGTACTTCCACCAGCGCGGTCAGGCCCTGCCGGGCGGCAAGCGCGAGGAATTCCGAAAGCCGCAAGCCGAGCACACGCACAATCAGCAAAACGGCGTCCGCGCCGATGGCCTTCGTTTCGTAAAGCTGAAGCGGATCGATAATGAAATCCTTGCGTAAAACCGGTACCCCGACAATGTCTTTTATCTGCGTCAGATAATCTTTGCACCCCTGAAAATACGTCTCGTCCGTCAGCACGGAAATCGCGGCCGCGCCGTTTTCCTCATAAGTCTTCGCCAGAGCCAGCGGGTCAAACTTTTCGACCAGCCGGCCGCGAGACGCAGAGGCGCACTTGACCTCCGCGATGATCGCGGTGGCCCGGCCGCTTAGCGCCTCGAGAAAATCGCGCCCCGGCCTGCGACCGGTGCCGGTTTCCATAAGGCGCACGGCGCTTGCTTCCTTTTTGAGCCGGGCGACTTCTTCTTTTTTTGTTTCGATAATTTTATCCAGCATCATTCCATTCTCCTCGGGCGGCAATGCCGCAAGCATGCTCCCGCGCAAGCCGCAGGCCCGAGCGGCCGCGGCCGTTTGTCTTCAGTTGTTGCTCATCTGAACGAGCGCCTGCAGTTTTTCCATGGCCCGGCCGCTGTCGATACAGTCGGCGGCCACAGAAATTCCCTCTTTAATATCCGCCGCCTTTTCTCCCGCCACAATGGCCAGAGCCGCATTCATCAATACCGCGTCGCGGCAGGCCCCCTGCCTGCCGGAAAGAACATCTTTCAGTATTTGTGCGTTGGCGGCCGGATCGCCACCGCGGATCATCTCCAGCGGATAGGCGCTGCCGATGTAATCGTGCGGATTTATATTGTAGGTGCGGATAAGGCCGTCATTGAGCTCGGCCACGCGCGTCTCACCGGAAACCGTCACTTCGTCGAGCCCGTCGTGCCCGTGCACGACAAAGGCGCGCTTTGTACCCATGTTTTTCAAAACCCCTGCAAACATCTCGACAAGCTTCGGGTCATAAACCCCCAGAAGCTGAGCCGTCGCGCCGGCCGGGTTGGTCAGGGGCCCAAGCATGTTGAATATTGTGCGTACGCCGATTTCACGCCGCGGACCCGCGGCATGCTTCATCGCTTTGTGCATCCCGGGAGCAAACAAAAAGCCGATGCCGATCTGCCAAATGCACTGTTCGACTACTTCCTGCCCTGCGCTGACGTTGACGCCGAGCGCCTCGAGCACGTCGGCGCTGCCGCAGCCGCTGGAGACGGCGCGGTTGCCGTGCTTGGCCACAACGATGCCGGCGGCCGCGACGACAAAGGCGGTTGTGGTCGAAATATTGAATGTGTTGAGATTGTCGCCGCCCGTGCCGCAGGTGTCCACGATTGTCGTCGCGCAGGCGTTGACGCGCGCCGACTTGCGGCGCATGCTGCGCGCCGCGCCGGTCAGCTCTTCCACCGTTTCGCCCTTCATGCGCAGCGCCGTGATGAACGAGGCGATCTGCGCCGGCGTGGCTATGCCGCTCATGATTTCATCCATGGCGCTCGTCATCTCCTGCTGTGGAAGATCAATCCTGCGGATAACCTTGTCAATTGCTTCCCTGATCATGATTCCTCCTGCTTCCGGCCGATATATTTGAGAAAATTTTTCAACAGGCGTCTGCCGTGCGGCGTGAGCACGGATTCCGGATGAAACTGAATCCCTTCCACCGGAAATTCCCTGTGTCTGATACCCATGATTTCACCTGCGGCGCTAAACGCGCTCACCTCGAGGCACGCAGGCAGTGATTCAGGCCTCACCACCAGCGAATGATAGCGTCCGGCGCTGAAAGGGTCGGGCAATCCCGCAAAGACGGTCCTGCCGTCGTGGCTCACGGGCGACACCTTGCCGTGCATGACGCGGGCGGCGCGGACGATCTCGCCCCCGAAGGCGTACCCGATGCACTGATGACCGAGGCAGACGCCCATCAGCGGCACGCTTTTATAGAATTCGCGCACGACCTCCAGCGTGATTCCCGCATCTGTGGGCGTGCCGGGCCCGGGGGACAGAAAAATCGCCTCCGGCGCGAAATTGCTGATTTCGTCCAGCGTGATTTCGTCATTGCGGCAAACGCGAACCTCTTTGCCCGCCTGCATCAGATACTGGACAATGTTAAAAGTGAACGAATCATAATTGTCGATCATTAAAATCATGGCTCACTGCTCGCCTCCTTTCTCCAGCGCAAAGCCCCCGGCCGCCAGCCGCACGGCCGTCTGCATGGCGCGCGATTTACTGACAACCTCCAGGTGCTCTTTTTGAGGATCCGACTCATGGACGATGCCCGCCCCCGCCTGTACGTAGATCCGGCCGTGCTTTATGATCATGGTCCGTATGGTAATGCACAGGTCCATATTGCCATTGAAGCTGAAGTAGCCTGCCGCGCCGCCGTACGGCCCGCGCCGTACCGGCTCAAGCTCATCGATAATCTGCATCGCGCGGACTTTGGGCGCGCCCGAGAGGGTTCCGGCCGGAAAGGTCGCCGCCAGCACGTCAAAAGCGTCCTTGCCTTCGGCCAGTTGCGCGCGGACATTGGACACCAGATGCATGACATGCGAATATTTCTCCACCACCATGTACTGATTCACCTGCACACTACCCGCCGCGGCGATGCGTCCCAGATCGTTTCGCCCCAGGTCCACCAGCATCACATGTTCGGCACGCTCCTTTTCATCGGAAAGGAGCTCATCGGCCAGCGCCCGGTCCTCCTGCTCGGTTTTGCCGCGACGGCGCGTACCGGCAATCGGCCGAAGTTCGACGTCGGTTTGCTCCAGACGCACCATGACCTCCGGCGAGGAGCCGATCATCGTCAGGCCATCCAGCTTAAGAAAAAACAGATAGGGTGAGGGATTGACATAGCGCAGTCCGCGGTACAGGTCCACCGGATCCGTGCTGCACGGCGCCGAGAAGCGCTCTGAGAGTACCACCTGAATGACGTCGCCCGCGGCGATATATTCCTTTGTTTTTTTCACCATCTCTTCGAACTGCCCGGGCGTCATCTCCGACTCGAAAGGCACTGCCTGTGCCGGTGCGGCAGGTTTCTCCTGTGCGGCCGGGGCCAAAAGCAGATTGACCATCTCGTCGATCTTCCGGCAGACCGCCTCATATGACTCCTGGAGAGAACCAATCCCCTCGGTGCAGGCGCAGGCGACGACTTTGATCGTATGGCGCATGTTGTCAAAAATGATCAGCGCGTCACTCACCACAAAAACCGCATCGTCCAGATCAAGATCATCCGGCGGGGGCTCAGGCAGATTTTCGAAGTGACGCACCATGTCATAGCCCAGATAACCCACGGCGCCGCCGAAAAAACGCGGCAGGCCCGGCGTCTCCACCGGCCGGTAGCCTGCCAGAAGCTCCCGGAAGAACTCCAGCGGCCTGCCCTTGTGTTCTGCGACGGCGATCTGCCCCTGCTGTTCAATGATCACCTGCGCGCCGCGCACTCTGAAGACGACGCCCGCTCCCGTCCCGATGAAGGAGTAGCGTCCCCACTTTTCACCCCCTTCCACGCTTTCGAGCAGATAGACATAATCTTCGTGCCGCAGCTTCATTAAAACGGAAACAGGCGTTTCAATGTCGGCCAGAATTTCCCGGTACACGGGAATCAGGTTGCCCCTTTCGGCGCAGGCCGCAAAATCAGTAAATTTCGGCAAGTACATAATTTCCCCTCAAAAAACAAAAAGCCGTGAATACATTCACGGCTTTCCGGTTGATACAAAAAAGCCGCGCAGGTCCATCGGGGATCTGCGCGGCTTTGACTTTTACTTTAAAAGATCAGCGGCGGACGCTCCCCTGCGTGAAGCTCCACCACCAGTTGTTCAGTTGTAATTTCAGACTTTTTTTCACTTGAACCTTTTTCGTCTCGATTTTGGGGCCTTATAGCAATGAGCCGGGCGGGTGTCAATATTTTTTTCATGCCGAAGGTCTCATTCCACCCAGCGGATTTCCGGTAACTGCGCCATTTGAGCAGGAAGAGGCAAAATAAATTCGATATATCCTCTGAAGCGCCGCTTCTCGAACCAGGGCGACTGATACAAAAGCCATTTCACACCCTGGACCTCAACCGTGTAAGCGTGCGGTTTTTTGCTTTCCAGGAGCTCGGCGATCTTCTTTTGTGCGTCCGCAGGATGACAGCCCATCATACTTTTGCCGACAAGATTCCTGCCGCCGTTTTGTCTGAAAATCTTCGCCGCCCGCTCATTCATGGACAAAATGATTCCCTTTTCGTCGCACACGACCATGCCCGCGTCCGCTTCTTCAAACCAGTCTTGCGTCATTTTAATTCCCCCCACGGCAGTTGCCGCAACAAACTTGCGGCAAAACATAACATGACCTTTTTCTTTTGCAAAGAACTTTGCATTTTCAGCCCTACTTCATTTTCCCGCCGGGCCCCCTGCGCAATTTCATCTTATTTTCCTTGACACTTCCTCCTTTTGACCGCAATATCGGCCGTAACATCACAAATATACACAAAACAGCAAAGGAGGTAAGCGCAATGAACAAACATTTAAAAACGATGGGTTTTGTCATCTTGTGTATCAGCGCCCTGTTGCTGGCCGGCTGCGCGTCCGGCACCAAAATTGTACTGACGCAGGAAAAATACTCCCCCTCCTTCCGCGCCGCCGACTACAGCCGCTACAAGGGCAAGAAGCTGGTGTTGGCAAGCTTTACAAATCAGGCCCAGAACACCAAAACATACAATTATTTCAGCCCGGACGGGAAGCTCAACTATGAGGGCAACGTGAGCCTCGAAAATTTATATCTGTCCGGTTTCACCAAAGCTTTCAGGCACATCGGGGTTACGCTGGTGGATTATATTTATGACGAGGACTACCGCTACCGTTCGGGCTATCGCCACGGCTGGTGGTGGGGGCATCCGGGCCCCGGCGGCTACAGGGCACCACGGGGGGTGGCCGAGTTCCAGTTCACGCTGCTTTCCATGACCGACCAGGAATTTACGTTCAAGATAGCCGTTTTCAGAGACGGCCAGACAAAACTGGATAAGGACCTGACGGTAAAAATGGCTCCGGCGGCAACAGACAATGCGGCCGACCTTGAAAAACGGGGCTACCGGATGGTTGATCTGGCCTTCACAACCATCATGAGAGACCGTGATTTCCAGAGGGTGTTTTAGGAGGAACTGCCAGGCAAACCTATGCAGATTTATTTTTACATCATCATCGCTGTGCTGGTGGTTTTCCTCGTGGCCCAGCTGTGGCTTCTTTGGCGCAGCCGGGCCGCGCTCGGCGCGAAGCTGAAGGCCCTGCAAGACGGACAGGAAAGAACCGACCGCTCGATACGCGACACTCAGGAAAGGTCTGACCGCTTCCTGCGCGACGAAATGGAGCGGCTGCGCGCCGAGGTGCAGATGCAGGCCGAGCGTGAAAGAGCGGAAACAGCAGGCGCACTCAAAGCCTTCGGCGATTCCGTCCAGACCCGTCTGGCCGAAATGTCCGGCCTGCAAAACGATCAGATGGGGAACTTTTCGCGGCAAATCACGCTGATGACCTCGGGCAATGACAGAAAAATGGAGGAAATCCGTCAGGTCATCGACTCCAAACTCGAACAGATCCGGGCGGACAACTCGCGCCAGCTGGAGCTCGTGCGAGAAACGGTCGATGAAAAGCTGCAAAGCACGCTGGAAAAACGCCTCGGCGATTCATTCAGGCAGGTGTCCGAGCGCCTCGAGCTGGTGCATCAGGGTCTGGGCGACATGCGCAACCTGGCCGCCGGTGTGGGGGATCTCAAAAAAGTGCTCACCAATGTCAAGTCACGTGGAACCTGGGGCGAAGTTCAACTGGGCTCACTTCTTGAGGAAATACTCTCGCCGGAACAGTACCTGGCCAACGTCAAGATAAAAGAAACGGACAGGGACTTTGTCGAATTCGCCATCAAGCTGCCCGGCCAGGGGGATTCCCCCGCCGATTTTGTCTTGATCCCGGTCGACGCGAAATTTCCCATGGAAGATTATGCCAGGCTGATGGATGCGCAGGAAAGGTCTGATGCGGCCGCCGCGGACGACGCGCTCCGGCAGCTCGAAGCCGGCATAAAAAAAGCGGCCAGAGACATCTCGACAAAATATATCGTCCCTCCGAGGACCACTGATTTCGGCATCATGTTTCTGCCGTCCGAGGGACTTTATGCGGAAGTAATCCGCCGTACACAGCTTGTCTCCGTTTTACAGCGCGAGCACCGGATCATCGTTTCCGGCCCTTCCACGTTCGCCGCGTTTCTCAACAGCCTGCAGATGGGCTTCAGGACGCTTGCCATTCAGAAGCGCTCCGGTGAAGTATGGAAAGTGCTGGGCGAGGTAAAAACTGCGTTTACCCGCTTCGGAGATTCGCTCGACGCAGTGCGCAAAAGACTGGATCAGGCGTCAAACTCGGTGGAGGACGCGCAGAAAAAGACAAGGACGCTGGCGGGCAAGCTAAAGGCCGTCGAAGCTCTGCCGGAGGCTGCCGAAACGATCGAGATCACGGATCAGACGCCGGACTGAGCGCGCTCCTGCCCCATGACCCTGCGCTTGAACAGGCGCAGCAGGGTCAGCACACTCATGACCATTTCTTTTTTGTTGATCTTCGATACGCCGTAGGCCCGATCGGCAAACACGATGGGAAATTCCGCCGTTTTATCCGTGTGCCGCACAATGTGATAAAGCACCTCCACCTGGAAAGAATAGCCGGTGGACTTGATCCGCTCCAGGGGAAGCCTGCCCAGCAGGGAGGTTTTAAAGCCCCGATAGGCGGTTGTACATTCGCGAAGCTCGATGCCGGCCAGGCGGCGCGCCCCCCAGTTGGCCACCTTGGAAACGAGTGTCCGGTAAAGCCCGTATTCACATTTTCCCCCTTCGACGTACCTTGAACCGGTGACAAAATCATTGCGCTCCAGCAGTTCGGCCATCAGCGGTAAGGACCGGGGGTCATGAGAAAAATCCGCGTCCATGACGATAAGAGCGTCAAAGGCGTTGTCAACGGCATAGCGCATCATGGCAAGCGTGGCGGAGCCCAGGCCCAGTTTGCCCGGCCTTTTTATAAGCGTCAGATACCGGTCGGACGCGGCGAGCGCTTCGACCAGACGTGCGGTTCCATCCGGCGAGTTGTCGTCGAGAACCAGAATGTGCCGTTGCGGCAGATGCCGATGGATAGCTGCGATGAGCCGCTCGATATTCAGGGCCTCATTGTAGGTGGCGATGCCGACGAGAATTTTCATCGCGCGTGCCCCGCCGGACGTGGTTTGACTTTGCGTCCGCCCGCGTGCGCTCCGGAGGCCTTCGGGGAGGCCTTCGCCTCTTCCAGATGGCAGCGGCACATATCGAGCTCCCGCGACGCAATAAGTCCCAGGTCTTGCACCATTTCATGGTCATGCCTGCTTTCCCTTCCTGTGGTGGTCAGGTAATTTCCCGTCATCAGCGAATTGGCCCCCGCGACAATGCCCAGAGGCAGGAGCTGGCGCAGTATTTTTTCCTTCCCGCCGCACAGCCTGATGTCCCTGTCCGGCAGCATGAAGCGGTAAACGGCAACGGTAAGCAATGCTTCCATCGGCGGCAGGGGCTGCATGTGGGCAAGAGGCGTGCCTTTGATCGGGTTGAGCAGGTTGAGCGGTACAGAATCGACATCAAGCTCCTTGAGAGTAGCGGCCAGTTCAATGCGGTGCGTAATCCCTTCACCCAGGCCGAAAAGAGCGCCTGCGCACACCGACAGCCCCGCGTCTTTCGCCTCGCGGATGGCTGTAACATCTTCCTCATAATCATGCGTTGTGCAGATATTTTTAAAAAAACTGCGGGCCGTTTCCAGATTGTGATGATATCGGTAAAGGCCGGCGTCCTTTAGCTCACGCGCTTTTTCCCGGTCGATGATGCCCAGGGATACGCAAGGGAGGATGCCCATTTTATTGAGCCCCTCGATGGCCTTGAAAATTTCCGACCATTCCTTTTTCGTTTTGAGACTCTTGCCGCTGGTCACGATGCCGAAGAGCTCCGCGCCGTCCTTTTGAGCCTGCGCCCCCTCGGCGATGATTTGTTTCGCCGGTTTGAGCGGGTAGGAGACGATACTTGTCGCAAAATGGGATGACTGAGCGCAGAACCTGCAATCCTCGGAGCAGCGGCCTGATTTGGCGTTGGTGATGGCGCACAAAATAATATTTTTGCCTTTAAAGTGCTCGCGTATTTCAGCCGCTGCAGCCATCAGCCGGTGCGGCCTGAAGGTGCCTTCTATGAACAGCTCCAGGGCATCCGCCGGGTTGATGCCTTTGGAGCTGATGCTTTTGTCTTTGAGTTTTTCTATGATATCCATGTCCGGGACGGGTTACAGGTTATGGGTAAGGGGTGATATGAAACAGATGTTCAGCAGTACAGCTTTCTTGCTGCGTTCGGAACAACAAAGGGAACTCCCTCTCATCCTCCTGACTTCTTTCTTCCGAGCTCTGAGCTCTGACATCTGTATGCCAATCTGCCAGCCTTCCTTTACGGTTTTATCACAAATGGTAGTCGCCCGATGCTTCCGGCTGGTAGGTAATATCGTCGATGACGTATTTTTTCGTGCCGGACGGGACCGACCATTCGATCACATCGCCTTTGCGGTAACCTAAAAGGGCGATGCCCAGGGGCGCCAGAATGGACAGTTTGTTTTCGCTGATATCGGCCGCGGAAGGGTAAACCAGCGTGTAACTCATCTTTTCTCCCGATTCCGTATCGGTAACCGCGACCTTGGAGTTCATGGTGACCACATCACGTGGAATATCTACCGGCTCAACCTGCACACTGCGGTAAAGTTCTTTTTCCAGCAGATCAAGGTTAGCCTGGTTCGCTTTCGGAACGGAACGCAGCCCGTCGATCAGCTCCAGCAATTGCTCCATATCACTTTTTGAGATATACAAAGTACGTTCCGCCATGTTTTTCGCTCCTCTCCTGCTTTTTAGGGTTTGCTGGGGGAAACGGTCTGAATACGACAACGACATGAATAAATCATGCGATAATTGCTGAATTGACTCTACTATAGGCAAAGAATGAACGGCTGTCAACAGCGATTTAACACCAGAATAACCGTGATATTTTATAACGAAGGACCCCCTGAACCACCAAAAATGCTTCCATTGAAACAACGAAAGACCACGGCGTGCTGTTGGACCGGACAATATTACATCACCGGCAGAATACAGGATTAAATAAAGCTTTTCGACGACCCTTTCTTTTGGTATGGCTGCGTGCATCAAAAACGGGAGGCGCACAGGTGAGCAGGGGCATATACATTATCGGCACGGACACAGAAGCGGGCAAGACGGTGGTTTGCGCGGGCCTGATGTATCTGCTGGCGGAAAAAGGCATAAACGCCGCCTATTACAAGCCGGTGGCCAGCGGTGAGGTGCTCCGGGAAGGCCGGATGGTGCCGGGCGACGCGGCGTTTGTCTGCCATGTGTCCGGATTCGACCTGGAAATGAAAAGGATTTCGCCTTTTTCCTTTGCCGACGCGGTAGCCCCTCATCTGGCGGCCCGCCAAGCCGGCCGCAGGATTGCACCGGGCCTGATCCGCGAGGGGCTGGATTTTCTCAAGGCCCGCTATGACGTCGTCGTCGCAGAGGCGGCAGGCGGCCTGGCTGTACCACTAGACGATGACGGATACATGCAGCATGAACTGATCCGCGAGATGGGCTTTTCCTGCCTGCTGGTGACGCGCGCCGGGCTGGGCACCATCAATCACACCGTGCTGACGCTCGGCTTTGCCGAAACTGCCGGACTGAAAGTCAAAGGCATTATCGTGAACCGCGCCGCGGAAACGACAATAGAACAGGACAACATTCTCATGATCAAAAAACTCGCCGCGGGAAGGCCGGTGTTTGTCGTTCCCACTCTTACCGGCGTCGATACTGAAGGGCTGCTGGCGGGAAACATCCGTGAAGCGTTTCATCAAAGCATCGTGATTGATGACCTTCTCCGACTGATGGAAACGATATAAGAAATGACGACGGATGCCCTTTTCGCCCAAAAAATCAGCCGCATCAGACAGGCGGGCCTTTACAGACAGATGAAGGTCTGCCACTCGCCGCAAGGCGCGCGTGTAAAAGCCGGGGACCGGGAGGTTCTGATGCTGTCCTCCAACAGCTACCTGGGGCTTTGCACTGATGACCGCTTAAAGGAGGCGGCGCGAAAAGCCGTTGAAATGTACGGCACAGGCGCCGGAGGCTCGCGTCTCATCTCCGGCACATCGCCGATACATCGTGAACTGGAGGCGCAGGTCGCCTTCTTCAAGCAGACCGGGGCCGCGCTCATCTTCAGCAGCGGCTACATGGCCAACGCAGGAGTTATCTCGTCAGTAGCGGACAAAAACTGGGTGATTTATTCCGACCGGCTCAATCACGCCAGCATCATCGACGGCTGCCGACTGTCGGGAGCACGGACGGTTGTTTACGGACACGGCGATGTAAATGACCTGGAAAATAAAATCAGACGGTATCCCTCAAAACAGGGGTTAATTGTCACGGACGCTCTGTTTAGTGTGGACGGAGACCTCGCACCTCTGCCCGCGCTGGTGGCAACGGCCCGCCGCCACGGACTGCTGCTGATGGTGGATGAGGCGCACGCCACGGGTGTGCTGGGAAAAAACGGAGGCGGGGCGGCGGAGCTCTTCGGAATAAAAGACGGCATCGATATTTCCACAGGTACCTTCAGCAAGGCGCTCGCCTCCGAAGGGGGCTTCGTCGCGGGAAGCGCGGCGCTTATCGATTACCTGGTCAATACGGCGCGCAGTTTCATCTTTTCCACCGCCATGCCGCCCGCCGGCGCCGCCGTGTCTCTGGCGGCGCTTGACATTGTGCGCACCGAGCCGCAAAGGCGAAGCACGCTCATGGAGCACGCGGCCTGGCTGAGGGACTCTCTTGGCCGCGCGGGCTTCGATGTCGCGAACCACCCGACGCAGATTGTTTCACTGATTCTGGGAGAGCCCCGCACGGCGACCGCTTTCAGCGACCGTCTGATGGCAAGAGGGATTTTCGTTACCGCCATCCGGCCGCCCACCGTTCCCGCCGGTACGAGCCGCCTGCGCATCAGCCTGATGGCAACGCACACGCGCGGCGATCTTGAGTTCGCCGTGTCGGAAATTACGGCTGTCGGACGCGAACTGGGAGTTATCGGGCGGGAAAAATGAAACACCTGACACCGCAAGACAGATAAGGGATGCAAGACGGTCGGCTTGGAACTTCCAGCCCGTGTCTGGCAGTGCACAGTCGGAAGATTAAAGGAGAAAGTTGTGAAAAATTTCCAGGAAAGGGACCTGCGGCATATCTGGCATCCCTGCTCTCAAATGAAGGACTACGAGGACTTCCCGCCCGTCATCATCGAGCGTGGGAAGGGCGCTTATTTGTATGACCTAAATGGCAAGAGCTACCTCGACGCTGTATCGTCCTGGTGGGTGAATCTTTTCGGCCACGCCAACGAGAGGATCAACCGGGCGCTGGCCGCACAGGCACAAAAGCTCGAGCATGTGATTTTCGCCGATTTCTCCCATGAACCGGCCATCGGGCTGGCCGAGGAAATCATCCGCATTGCACCGGCAGGTCTGAACAAAGTATTTTTCGCTGATAACGGCTCATCGGCGGTGGAGGCGGCGCTCAAAATGAGCTTCCATTACCACCAGCAGACGGGCCGGCCGGGCAAAACCAGGTTTGCCGCTTTGACGGACGCTTATCACGGAGAGACGCTGGGGGCTCTGTCCGTAGGGGATATCGATCTGTACAGCAAAATATACAGGCCGCTGATGATGGACTCACTGCGGGTTGCCGGCCCCGACTGTTACCGCTGTCCCTGCGGAAAAAACCGGGAAAGCTGCGACGCGCCCTGTTTCGAGCCGATGGAAAGGCTCGCCGCCGCACATGCCGACGAGATCTCGGCCGTGATTGTCGAGCCCATGGTACAGTGCGCCGCGGGTATGAAGATTTATCCGCCTGTGTACCTCAAAAAGCTCCGAGACTTGTGCAGCGCGTATCATATCCATCTGATCGCGGATGAAATTGCTGTGGGATTCGGGCGTACGGGGAAAATGTTTGCCTGCGAACATGCAGGCATCAGCCCGGATCTGATGTGCCTGTCCAAAGGCCTTACGGCAGGTTATCTGCCCCTTTCACTGGTCGTCACGACGGACAAAATGTACAGAGCCTTTTACGCGGACTACAAAGAGCTGCGGGCATTTCTGCATTCCCACAGCTACACCGGCAACGCGCTGGCCTGCGCGGTGGCCCGCGAGTCGCTTTGCATCTTCCGTGACGACCATGTCCTGGCCGTCAATGAGAAAAAGGCGCAAATGATTGAGGCAAAGGCAAGGCGGCTGTTTGCAGACCATCCTTACGTCGGCGAATACCGCCAGCTGGGAATGATCGGGGCGCTGGAGCTCGTGGCGGACCGGCAGGCAAAAACGCCTTTCGACTGGCGCGAGAGGGTCGGCTACGGAATTTACCGCATCGCCCTGGAAAAAGGCGTTCTGCTTCGCCCCTTGGGAAATGTCATTTACTTTATGCCCCCTTATGTTGTGCAGGAGCAGGACATCGAAAAAATGATCGGCGTCGCGCTGGAGGCCGTCAACCTGTATTTCAGGCTCTAGCGGCACCAGGCGCTCCCTGAGCAAAAAACCACGAATTATCGGGTGTTTGCATAACTGGAAGAATTGCTTGACATTTAGCCGGCCGCCATTAAGATAAAGCCGGTTTCTTAAACAGAAATCTCACAAACCATCCGGTGCGGACACGACCCGCTATGGAGGAGGAAGCATAAATGAAAAGAATATTATTGTTTTTAGGCACCAATATCGCCGTCCTGGTGGTGTTGAGCATCGTGATCAAAATTCTGGGGGTGGATGAGATTCTCACCGCCAACGGTATAAACTACTGGAATCTGCTGATCTTTGCCGGCGTGATCGGCTTCGGCGGCTCGTTCATATCACTGGCGATGTCCAAATGGATGGCTAAAAGAGCCACCGGCGCGCAGGTGATTGTTCAGCCCAGGTCCGGCACGGAAATCTGGCTTGTGCAGACCGTGCAGAGACAGGCCTCACAGGCGGGAATCGACATGCCGGAAGTTGCGGTGTTCGATTCGGACTCACCCAACGCATTTGCGACCGGCATGAACAAAAACAAGGCTCTGGTAGCGGTGAGCACCGGTCTTTTGCACACCATGAACCGCAATGAAGTCGAGGCGGTGCTGGGCCATGAAATAAGCCACGTCGCCAACGGAGACATGGTCACGCTCAGTCTGATTCAGGGCATCGTAAACACGTTCGTTATCTTCCTGTCCCGTATCGTCGGCTATTTTGTGGATCGCGTGATTTTAAAAAATGAGGAGGGGCCGGGCATGGGCTTTTTCCTGACCAATATTGTCGCACAGATCGTCTTCGGTATCCTGGCCAGCATCATCGTGATGTGGTTCAGCCGCAGGCGCGAATATGCGGCCGACGCGGGCGGCGCGAGCCTGGCCGGCGCAGGCAACATGATCGCCGCGCTGGAGAGCCTCAGGCGCAGCTCCGTACAGCCGCTGGATGGACAGATGAAGGCTTTCGGCATCGCCGGCAAACCCTCAAAAAACAGCCTTAAGCTTTTGTTTATGACGCACCCTCCGCTGGAAGACCGTATTGAAGCTCTGAAGCGCGCCTCCGGAATGAGCGCATAAAGAAGCCTTTGCAAGCTGTAAGGACAAAGTGGGGCATCTATGATCCGGACAGCAAAGCACTCCGGCGTTCACAGCCGGCGGGAAAGAAGCAGAAAAGACATGACAGACACCCGGCCTTACGCTGCTTTTAAAAACTGACCGTAAACCGGCGACAATAAAGCTTCACAAGGAAGAATGATCATGCAAGGCAAGAACACAAAACAATGCCCCTCATGCGGAAAAACAATTCCATCAGACGCTGTTTTCTGCCCCGCCTGCGGGAGCAGGCTGACCGGGGAAAAAGCGGTCGGGAAAAAATGTCCGTCCTGCGGGGCGGCCATGGAAGTGGATGCCATTTTTTGCGCAAGCTGCGGGAATCGTTTTGAAGAAAAAACAGCCGCCGTAACGAAGCTGGCGGCAGCATGGTTAAAATTCTCTCCCGAGCCCCGCCTGCTCATGATCTTGCTGGCAGCGGCCGTTGTGCTGCTGCTGTTGTCTTTCGGGACAATTGCTTATCTGTATGTATCAAAAAACGATGCGGCGGCCCGCTCGTCTGCAAAAAGCGAAGACTCGAAGAAAATCGTCAAAACAGAAAAAAGCGTCTATAGGTATGGAGAAAAAATATACGTGCATTACTCCGGCGCCCCCGGCCTGAGAAGCGACTGGATATGTATAGCCCCGGCAGGTTCGCCGGACAACACGGTCGGCACCTATCAGTATATACCAGCCCTCGGGGTAGGAACTTTGGTTTTTGACTCCCCCAAGCCGGGAAGGTACGAGGTAAGGGCATTTTACCGCTACAATCCAGGACACTACAAAGTAACGGGCCGCTGGCGGTTCACCGTTACAGACTGATGCACGTTTGTGCCGCCTGCGGCAAGTAAATATCTGAAAGGAACCCCCCTGCCATGAAACAAAATTCAAACGCGGCTGTCATCGCGGCGGCGCTCATTGTCGGTGTGTGTCTTTTATGCGGCCTTTCAACGGCGGGATACTTTATCGGCAAGGGCGCCACACGGTTTAAATCCGAGTCGCGGACTGTCACGGTGAAGGGGCTGGTGGAGCAAATCGTCAAAGCGGATCAGTGTGTCTGGGTTTTACGCTTCCGCAGGGCAGGCGCCGATATTGGTGAGATTCATGCCAAAATCAGCTCCGACCGGGATGCCGCTGTGGCCTTCCTGAAAAAGCAGGGCTTCAAGGAAGGCGAGATCAGCCGCCAGCCTGTTGTCACCATCGATAAATGGGCGAGAGAATATGACCAGAGCCAGACGGAGCGCTACCGTTACCTGGT
>JAAYKU010000180.1 GCA_012522275.1 Smithella sp. | reverse complement strand
TCCATTGTTTGCCTTCTTTCTTGAAGCCTGCCCTTCATTCTGATATTAAAGCCGCATCCTCGCAAACAGAAATGGAAAAATCACTTCATGAAACAAAAGCCGGAACCGAAGCCGGGAACGCCGCTGGATATTGTTTTTGAAAGTGAGCTCAATCAGCCCGGCGCGCATTATCTTAAAGCCACGGTGTATGATTGTGACGACAGTATCTTGATCACTTCACAGACGTCACCCGCTTTGAGCCGACACTTTCTCAACCGCAAGGTTGTGGTAACTTTCCTTGCGCGCAAAGGATCGCGCACTGTACGCTTCGGTTTTGCCGGTCTTTTATATGAGCTCGTTCATGATTATGCCATGTCGTCGCACAAAGAGGCAGAGGCGTTGCTCATCAAAAGACTGCACCGGCCGGAGCCGATGGATTTCCGCATGTATTTTCGCATAACGCCTCCTTACGAAGGCGATCTGTCCCTTTTCCAGGACGAAAAAAAAGTCGGCCTGATGGATATTTCTCTGGGTGGGGTGAAATTCATCTATCCGCTTAATCACGCTTTTCTGCCGGGACAGGCGGTTAAATTCAAACTGCTTATCGGGGACGAGGTTTTTGATGTCGATGGGATCGTCAGGCAGGTCCGACGGCCGGATACTGCCGCGTCCGGCGCGCGCATGCAGCATGTCAGCGTAGAGTTTCGCCATTATGACAAAAAAATGGAAGCGTCACTGGGCAGAGCTATCATGGCTATCGAAAGAAGCCTGTTGACGAAAGGGACGATGTAGGGGTAAGGGTGTTCTATGTAAAGGGACAGGCGGTGAGTGGAAATGCAGGGAACGGTTTCAAGCCGCTGCTTCTAATGTGAAAAACGTCCACCCCCGGCCCTTCGGGCCACCCCCGCTGGCGTGGGACAAGGGGCCAGTGGCGTACCTCTAATGTCCCCCTTTGGAGGGGGCGAGGGGGAGGATGAGAGACCTTTAAATAATACCTCCTCCTGTCATTCCGGGCTTGACCCGGAATCCAGAAAGCACTTGATAACACTGGATACCGGCCTTCGCCGGTATGACGATGTTGACGGCTTCTTTACGATTACGACATGCTCTTCGGCGTGTGACAGTAGGGTTCGGTGGCGAAAATAATTAGTGGCCGGAATTCACGGAGGTGTAAGTCATGGCAAAATCAAGAGATATAATAAAAAAAGACACGAAGAAAAAGCCGGCGAAAACGGCGAAAGAAAAGAAAGAAGCTAAAAAGCTTAAAAAGGCGGGGAAGGAATAGTTTAAAGGATTTTTCATGAAAATAAAATTTCTGGGAGCGGCTCGCACCGTCACCGGCTCGTGCTATATTATAGAAACAGACAAAGTCCGCTTTGCCGTTGACTGCGGAATGCACCAGGGGCCCGAACAGATCGAAGCGCGCAATCGCGACGTCACCCCCTATGATCCAGCCGCCATCGACTTTATTATACTTACACACGCCCACATCGATCACTCGGGCCTTTTGCCGCGCATCGTGAAAAACGGCTTTCGCGGCCCCGTGTATGTGACAGAGCCTACCCGCGAGCTGATTAAAATTTTGCTTCTGGATTCCGCTCATGTTCAAAAGGTTGATACGGCCGGAAAAAACAAAAGGCTTATGCGCGCCGGAAAACCTCCGGATGCTCTACCCTTGTACACCACCGAAGAGGCCGAGGC
>JAAYKU010000179.1 GCA_012522275.1 Smithella sp. | reverse complement strand
ATGGAAAAGCCATGCGAGAAATAAAGCGCGTCGCCTTTTTTAAGATGGGCCTTCACTTTGGGCCACAAAATCATCTGTGCGGCATCGGATACCAGGTACTGAATAATGGTTGCCTTTTGCACAGCCTCCTCGATGGAAAACAATGTCTGACCCGGCACCCAGCCGTCGGCTATGGCCTTGTCCCAGTACGCTTTATCCTCCGGAGACTGGCCGATGATTACACTGACCCCGTTGTCCCTCATATTGAAAGCCTGCGCGGGACCCTGAACTCCGTATCCCAGAACCGCGATGGTTTCGTTTTGCAGCACCTCCTGCGCTTTTTTCACCGGGAACTCTTCCACGGTTACCACTTCTTCAACTGTTCCACCAAAATTTATCTGTGCCATAACCCCTCCTGTGTTGATAATTTTATATTCTGTAAATGGTTAATCTTCAAGCTTCAGCGCGATAAGGCCGGTGCGTGTAATATCCGTAATACCGAACGGTTCGAGACGCGCCAGGGCGAAATCCACCTGCGACTGGTCCCCGGTGACTTCCAGAACAACATAGGTGTCGCCGGACAATATTACTTTCCACTTGTGGGCGTCAATGGTGTTTTTTACCGCCTCCGCGTTGTGTTCGTTGAGATTCACGCGCACCATCAACATCTCACGGTGGACGGATTCGACATTGGTCAGGTCATCTACGGAGATGACATCCAGGATCCGCGAAAGCTGTCCTTCGATGCGCTGGATCGTCGTTTGCGTCCCGAAGGTCGTCATGACGATTTTCGAGATGTCTTTCTGCGTGGTCGTGTTCACGCTGAGACTATCGATGTTGTAGCCCTTGCCCCCTAGCGTTCCGGCAACCCGCGCCAGAACGTCCGGTTTGTTGTAAACCAGTATGGAAATGATGTGCTCTTTTTTCTCCATTTTTTACCAACCTTTAATTTTTTGTATTTTACTGCTTTTCAGTTCACCATTTCGCGGCTGCCCAGCGCCATGTCGCTGATGGACGCGCCCGGATGCACCATGGGATAGACACATTCATCGCGGCAGATGCGGAAATCCATCAGCACCGGCCTGTCGATGGACAGGCCCTCTTTGAGCAGCGGCTCGACCTCTTCGGGCTTCGTCGCACGCAAGCCGACGGCTCCGTACGCTTCGGCCAGCTTCACAAAATCCGGCGCGTGGACCATCTCCGTATGCGAGTAGCGCTTTTCGTAAAACAGCTCCTGCCATTGTCTGACCATGCCCAGGTAGCTGTTGTTGAGCAAAACCACCTTGATGGCGACATTGTACTGCACGGCGGTAGCCAGCTCCTGGATGTTCATCTGGATGCTGCCGTCGCCGGCAATGTCGATGACGTGCCTGTCGGGAAAGGCGCATTTCACGCCGATGGCCGCGGGCATACCGAAGCCCATCGTGCCCAGGCCGCCCGATGTAATAAAGGTATTGGGCCTGTCGAATCTGAAAAACTGCGCGGTCCACATCTGGTTTTGGCCCACTTCGGTGGTGATCAGGGCATCTCCGCCCGTCAGCTTCTGCAGTGTTTCGATTACGTGCTGGGGCTTGATGGTCTGACCGTTTTGTTCGTAGGCCAGCGGCACCTTCTTTTTCCATTCGTCAATCTGTCCCAGCCATACCCGGCGTTCGGACTCGTCGGGCGCATAATGGTGCTCGTCGAGAAATTTGACAAGATCGGCCAGGACCGATTTTGTGTGACCGGTGATGGGCAAGTCCACGACGACGTTTTTGTTGATCGATGAAGGGTCGATGTCGATTTGCACAATTTTGGCGTTTGGTGCAAATGTCTCTATCTTTCCCGTCACGCGGTCGTCAAAGCGCACGCCGACGGCGATCAGCAAATCGCAGCTGCTGACCGCCATATTGGCATAGTAGGTGCCGTGCATGCCGAGCATCCCCAGCCACAGGGGATCGGAGCCGGGAAAGGAGCCCAACCCCATCAGCGTGCCGGTCACGGGGATGGCGTATTTGCGCGCCAGATGGGTCAGCTCTTCGGACGCACGGCCGAGGATGACACCTCCGCCGGTCATGAAAAGAGGCCTTTGGGCGCTGGTGAGCATCTCGAAAATACCCGCCATTTTCTTGGGGGCCGGTTTATAAACGGTTTCGTAATTGCGGATTTTTATATTTTCAGGATCGTATTGCGTCTCCATGACCATCACGTTTTTAGGCAGATCGACCAGCACGGGACCGGGCCTGCCGGAGCGTGCAATGTGAAAGGCTTCTTTGATTGTCGCCGCCAGTTCTTCAATGTTGCGCACCAGGAAATTGTGTTTGGTACACGGACGCGTGATGCCGGTGATATCGCATTCCTGAAAAGCGTCATTGCCGATAAGCCCCGTCGGAACCTGGCCGGTAAACACGACCAGGGGGATGGAGTCCATATTGGCCGTGGCAATGCCGGTCACGGTGTTGGTGGCGCCGGGACCGGAAGTCACCAGGCATACACCCACTCTGCCGGTCGCCCGCGCATAGCCGTCGGCGGCGTGCACCGCGCCCTGCTCGTGCCGGACAAGAATGTGGTTGACCTTGCTGCGGTATATCTGGTCGTAAATATCCAGTACGGCCCCACCCGGATAGCCGAAGACAATGTCCACCTTTTCCTCTTCCAGAACTTTGATCAAAATTTCCGTTCCTTTGAGCTTCATGTTTTATGACGCCTCCGTTTTTCGTTTTCCTGATTGAATTAGGTAGGAGGCGGGGTCACCCCCGCCCTCCTCCTACACCACCGGATGTGCGGTTCCGCATCCGGCGGTTCATTGATCACTCTGGGGTCGTCGCATTGTATCTTGCAGCGACACCAACCCTAAACGATCAAAGAAAGATTTCGGGAAGGCCTGGTTCATGTGGCTTGCGCCACTGTTCCACCACGGCCCCCGCTGGTTGAAGGCCGAGCAAAAAGCCCGCTCTT
>JAAYKU010000178.1 GCA_012522275.1 Smithella sp. | reverse complement strand
TGGCCATGTCCTGCCGGCCGCGGCTGCTTTTAGCGGATGAACCCACCACCGCGCTCGATGTCACCGTTCAGGCGCAGATTCTCAATTTGATTTCACGGCTGCAGGCGAAAAATAATATGGCGGTCATGCTGATCACCCATGACCTGGGCGTTGTCGCCGAGACGACGCAGAAAGTGGCGGTGATGTATGCGGGAAAGGTTGTGGAGCTGGCAGACGCTGACCGGTTGTTCGCCCGGCCCGCACATCCCTACACCATCGGCCTTATCGAGTCGCGTCCGGCCGGATGCGCCCGGCAGGAAAGCGCGGAGGGCTATCTGAAAACCATACCCGGCGCAGTTCCCAGTCTTTATAATCTCCCCTCCGGCTGTCGCTTTGCCGAGCGCTGCGCGTGGGCGCAAGATGTGTGTCGCCACCGGGAACCGCATTTGACACAAATCGAAGAAGGCCGCTTTGCCGCCTGTTATTTTCCACAAAACATGACGCATTGAAAAGTGAGCGACGGATGACAAAAGCCCTGATGAATGTAGAGTCTGTGCAAAAAGAGTTTGCCCTGGGCGGCGGATTTTTGCAAAGCCGCACAGGGTTTGTGCGCGCCGTCGATAAGGTTGATCTGCAGATTTTTGAAGGAGAGACGCTGGGGCTGGTCGGGGAGTCCGGCTGCGGAAAGTCAACCCTGGCCCGGATTCTCATGCGCCTGGAAGATCCGGACCAGGGCAGAGTAATTTTTGAAAACCGCAATATTTTCAAACTCTCCTCAGATGAGCTCAAAAGCTACCGGCGCAATGTGCAGATGATTTTTCAGGATCCTTATTCTTCCCTCAATCCGCGCAAAACAGCACTCAGTATGATAGCCGAGCCGCTTGATATTCATGGGGTGGCAAGCCGTGCGCAAAACAGAGAGCTTGCCTTGCAGATCATGGGTAAAGTCGGCCTGACCCATGAACAGGCAAAAAGATACCCTCACGAATTCAGCGGAGGCCAAAGACAACGCATCGGCATTGCGCGGGCGCTGGCGCTCAACCCGCGGCTGGTCATCGCCGACGAGCCTGTTTCCGCGCTCGATGCGTCCATTCAGGCGCAGATACTGAATCTGCTCAAAGACCTCAAAAATGAATTCGGCCTGACCTATCTGTTCATCTCGCACGATCTTAACGTCATCCGTCACGTGTCGGACAGGATTGCCGTGATGTATCTGGGCCGTATCGTGGAGGTGGCGCAAAAAAACGATCTGTACCTGAGCCCGGCTCACCCCTACACGCGTCTGCTCTTGGCGGCCATGCCGACTTGTCTGCCGGGAGTAAAAAAGCAGACGGCGATGATAAAAGGCGAGGCAGGGGGCACAGGCAAAGGCGGCTGCCTTTTTCAAAACCGCTGCAGCTACAAAATTGATAAATGCCTCGAGCACAAACCGGAACTGCTGCCTTACGGGGAAAACAGGTGGTGCGCCTGCCACCGGACGGGAAAGATTTGATTCATGCTCAAAGAAGAAAAAGTGTTCTGGAAAAACGGTGCCCTGACGGGTGAAGGGCTTTACTGTCCGGGAACGGAAAAAAGCGGCGTCGTGATCTGCCATCCGCATCCGCTGATGGGCGGCTCGATGCACAACAATGTTGTCGAAACGCTGCAGGAGGTTTTCGCCGGCGATGGCTATGCGACGCTGCGCTTCAACTTCCGCGGCGTCGGAGGCAGCACCGGAAGCTATGATGAGGGCAGGGGAGAAAAAACGGACATCGTCTCTGCGTGCGGCTTTCTGAAAAGCCAAGGAGTTGGTGAGATTACTCTGGCCGGATATTCTTTCGGCGCCTGGGTCGCCTGCCGTCTGCTTGCCGGGGGCGATTATAATGAAGGAGACGTTGTTTTAATTTCCCCGCCGGACAAATACTTTGATTTTGACTGGGAGATGAAAAGCTCGGCCGTGAAACTGATCATCTGTGGCGACTCTGACATGTTTTGCGACGCGGCGGCCATGAGAGCCAGGGCTTATGGGCTGGGCGCGAAATTTGTGATGATCGAGGCGACGGATCATTTTTATGGAGGTAGGGAGAGGCTGCTGGCAGAGTGTTTAAAAGGATATCTTGACGAAAAAAAAGCTTGATTTTAATAAAAATAATGTTAGAGTCGGCACACATGCGTCGACGGATCGACCGGCAGCACAGGCATGAATAGGATTTTCGGGAAATATTTAGTGCACAGCTTTTTCAGTAAAGTTATGATAAACCGCTGCGAACTCTTTCACGCGGAAGGGTTCTTGCGGTTTTTTAGTTTCCGGGCAATTTCAGCCGCGGGAAACAAATTTAGAAAGGGGGACTTTTAGCATTGGCAGAAGGAAAGGTAAAATGGTTTAACGAGAAGAAGGGGTTTGGGTTTATTGAAAGTGATGAGGGTGGGGATGTCTTTGTGCACTATAGCGCAATTGCCGGCACGGGTTTTAAAACCCTCTATGAGGGGCAGAGAATTCGTTTCGATATTGAACAGGGTAACAAGGGTCCCAGCGCAGCAAACGTTACACCACTGTAGTAAATCCATTAAGTAACTTCAGAAAATGCCCCGATGTTCGCACGGGGCATTTTTTTTGATGTTTTTCTCATGCGGGTCCGTTGATGAAGAAAAATCTGATTGTCATTTTGGGGCCTACCGCTTCCGGCAAAACGAGGCTGGGCGTCAGGCTGGCGGCTGAGCTCGGCTCAGAAATCATTTCCGCCGATTCCCGGCAGGTTTACCGCGGCATGGACCTCGGCACGGGAAAGGATCTTTCCGAATACCGTCTGTCCGGCAAAACGATCGCCTGCCACTTGATCGATATCATTGACCCGGAAGAGGAGTTCAATCTCTTTGAGTATCAGAAAAGATTTTATCAGGTCTTCGGCGCATTGCACGACAAAGGTATCCTGCCGGTGATGGTCGGAGGCACGGGGCTTTACCTGGAGGCTGTGCTTGCCGGCTATGTACTGCCGGAGGCAAAGCCTGATGAGCGCTTAAGGCGGGAGCTGGCGGGGAAATCGATGGACGAGCTGCGGGCGCAGCTTCTTGCGCTGAAGCCTGAGCTGCACAACAAAACGGACCTGGAAGACCGCGGGCGGCTTATCAGAAAAATAGAAGTCGAGCTGGCCAGGAAAAAGCACGGCGAGGCTAAAAAACAAAACCCCCTCATTGACGCCTGCGTGTTCGGCATCCGCTGCCCCAGGGACCTGTTGAGGAAAAAGATCTCGGAAAGATTGAGCCACCGGCTCAAGACGGGGCTGGTCGAAGAAGTTGCCGCACTGCACGCACGGGGGCTTTCCTGGGAGAGGCTAGACAGTTTCGGTCTGGAATATCGGTATCTCGCCCGCTATCTGCAAAAGAAAATGACCTGGGAGGAAATGGCCTACGGGCTCGAGATCGTCATCGGGCAGTTTGCCAAAAGACAGATGACCTGGTTTCGGCGCATGGAGAAAAAAGGAATTCATATCGAATGGGTGGAGGCGGACGGTTATGACCTGCTGCGAGACCGCGCAATGGAGTTATTGCATTGAAAAAAGCCTCCCTACTGCATGATTATCTCAAAAAGTACGCGGCGGGCCATCCCTGGAAGCTGGAAGCAGCTTCACTGGAGAACATTGCCCAGGTTGTGGTCATCCCGGCTCTGGCGGAGAAAAAACACATTTTTGACACGCTGGCATCGCTTGCCGCCAACGCCCCTGAAATGCTCGCCACGACGCTTGTTGTCTGCGTGATCAACAATAAGGCAGACGCGAAACAGGAGCACCGCGCGGACAATGCCGCAACTCTCGCCTTGCTTCGCGCGCTCGTGGAGAAAAAAACTCCTGCCCTTCAGGCGGCGCCCTACGCTCAAATGGAAAAGATCGCCTCGAGCAGGCTCAGGCTGTCCGTTGTTGACGCGTCTTCACCCGGCCTGGAAATACCGGCACGCGCAGGCGGTGTCGGCATGGCGCGTAAAATCGGTATGGACACGGCCTTGCGGCTGACCGCCCCGCAGGGTGACGGGCCGCGCCTGATAATGAATCTCGATGCCGACACGCTGGTGGCGGCCGATTATCTGCAGGCGGTGCGCGGGGCGTTCGCTTCACGCAGGGCGCATGCCGGAGTGGTCGCCTACGAGCATCAGCCCTCCAACGATCCCGCCGAACATGAGGCAATAATATTATATGAGATTTATCTTCGCTCCTGGGTGGCGGGACTCACCTACGCCCGCTCGCCCTATGCGTTTCACAGCGTCGGCTCGACAATGGCGGTCTCCGCGGAAGGTTATCTTGCCGTGCGCGGCATGAACCGCCGCGCGGCGGGAGAGGATTTTTATTTTTTAAACAAGCTGGCCAAAGCAGGGCCGGTAAAACAGATCAGGGAAACTGTCGTTTACCCGTCGGCACGCATCTCCGCAAGAGTTCCGTTCGGTACCGGCGCGGCGGTAAACAGGCTTGCCGCGACAGACAGTTCACCACAGATATTTTACGATGCGCGCGTGTTTAGTGTGGTCAAACAATGGCTCGCACTCGTTGCAGAATCTGCAGACAGACCCGCGGCTGAAATTATCCGCAAGGCCGCCAGGATCGACGAGGCCCTGGCCTCTTTTCTGACGGCCCGCGGGTTTGTTGCGGCCTGGACGAAAATCAGCGCCAACG
>JAAYKU010000177.1 GCA_012522275.1 Smithella sp. | reverse complement strand
TTGCGTAAAAATGTCATCAGTCATTTGATGTTTATCCAGAAAACACCTGATCGCGTTCAATCATATTTTAACAATAGTACTACTCGCTACGCTGCTTGACGAGAATTCTATTTTGAGACTGTTAATACTTGCCATATCTGCTGACACAACAGGATTGTATCCAAAATCGTTTTCATCAAAACATCCACGCCACACGACCTGTACAAGTTTCCTAAAGCGTGGAGAAGTTATAATGGCATCGGGTACCGAACCCCAACCTTTTGCTCTTAATGGTCCGACCTTAATAAGAACATCTACAGGCTCCAAATCCCTATAATCCTTGGCTGTGTGAATGAATTTGTCATTTTCTATTTTTGTGCCTGTTTCAGGGTCTATAATAGAATCAAAATGAGGTTTGGCTAATCGGTGACAGTAAATTTTAAATGATTTATTTTGAATCCGCAATTCGCGAATTGTCTCAAGAAGTATGCTTCGGACTGGATTTGTTTGATTGATAAGTTTTTCTGCTGAATTTAATGCAGCCTCAAAATATACGCGAACATCATTGCCCCATTTCGAAGCTACCGTTGAAGGATCACTAAAAAATCTTAAATTTTCAAAAAAATATTCATCAAAAATGACTGGGGCTGTAAGCCATTCAGACAAAAGAACACGAAATTGAGTGCATATTTCATATGCTTCTATATTATCTGATTGACTCACTCTTTCAATGATAGATCGCAAATTATGTCTTAGCCTGCTAAAATCAACTAGAAATACTTCATGTTTCTCGATCAAAATTTGATTCTTTTCAAGGAAGTCAAAAATTTTTGTTGCACAGATAGTCAATTTCTAAGCCCTTTTTAAAATTAAAACAGATATGCCTTTTATCGTTGACTTCATGGAATCTTGAAGTTCCGTATCTTGCACATACCATTGGTTCAGACCTGCCAGTTTGTTGCCAATCGATTCCAGTTTTTCCCTATCAATGGTTCGATCTAATACTCCGACAACACTGGCATTAAGAAACCCGTTTTGATCAAGTACTCTCAAGAAAGCCGAATCTCCATCTGCAATAACAAGCCCTGGACATCCTGAATAGCGATCAAACTTATTTACTCTTGTATTGAAAAAGATAACTCTGGAAATTTTTCCTGGTAACCAAGACTGAATAGTCAATAATTGACTCAGATCGGCAATAGAATCATTTAATTTAAATCTGATTCCTGCTAAGAAAACGTGGGTACGTTTTTCTCCCGTTATGCGTCCGGCAAAACATATTCCTGAATCGGAATGACAAAGATTAGAAATATTCACGGCCCCACTATTGGCCATCATTGCAGAATAAAAATTTTCATATGGAACTTTTTCACCAAGAATAGCCTGCACCGGCGGGGCACCATCAAATTTCCATTCATTAGCATTTTCAGATGTAATCATTCCTCTAGTTCCTAAGAACCCTGTGGCCAACTTTACCCATATCTTGCCCTCTGATCGTATTCCATCAACAAAATATGGTCCTCTGTATTTACGTCTTCTTTCCGTATGTTTTATTAAAGCTACCCTAGTATCACGCGTTCTCGCTAAGTTCACTATTCTTTGAAAATGCGTAGCAGAATCGTCGGCACCGGCTATTTCCAGACGTTTGCGCATCGCGCCAAGAGCAATTAAACCAGCAGCAGCAGAATCACATGGCAATGAAATTAAAACAATTCTTCGTGTTGAAGGCTTACTT
This sequence comes from Smithella sp., assembly GCA_012522275.1. Taxonomy (GTDB): domain Bacteria; phylum Desulfobacterota; class Syntrophia; order Syntrophales; family Smithellaceae; genus UBA8904. The sequence goes on along the minus strand of JAAYKU010000177.1, from coordinate 8,120 downwards.
TCGAGTTGATATCCAAAACTGAGTAAATAATTGACCCATTGAGGCGTTTCGCGCCATTCCCCATTGTCTTCAGAAAACAACACTTCATCATTTACAAAAATACATTCGTAGGGATGAATAGTTTCAGTTTTCAAAGATACATTTGGGATAGCCTTTGTCTCTGTCATGATCTATTATTCCTAAAAATCAAATCTTGATTCAGAAAAACATGTACCTCAATTAATTCTTATTGATGCAATATCTTGGATATTATATCTGCAATTTTTTCTACCATCAGTGGTGGCACTGCATTGCCGATTTGTCTGAATGCGCTGGTTCTGTTGCGCCCTTCTTTTACTCCTTCGAAGTAGAAATCATCAGGGAAAGACTGTAATCTTGCCGCCTCCCTGATTGATAAAGAACGGTTTTGTTTAATGTCAGGATGAATGTAGTAGTGACCGTCCTTTGCAATATGCGCGACTACAGTCTGCGACCAATGCAGATCATCAGCAACAATTTTGAACCGGTCCAGAAATGATTTTCTGTTTTTGTGACTTTGAAGTCTTTCCGGAAGATCATTGTAGTCAAGACGCTCCCGGTATTTTTCCCATTTATCGATAGCAATTTTGTATATTTCTTTGTCCTGTTCTGTGTGGGGTCTGGATACGTGCTGTGTCAGGATACCTATGCCATTTCTGATTTTTGCAGAACGTAAATAATCATTAATATCTGTAGTATAGTTTAAAAATTTATCTTTACCACCACCGGCATTTATTGCCGGCAGATCTTGGAATATCGATTTAACTGTATAATTACAACTGCTACCATGCACAAACTCATTAACAGGCACTTGAATATCCTTCTGATATCCTATTATGATCACTCTCCGCCTGTTCTGGAGTACGCCAAATTCTTTTGCATTTACAATCACTGGTTTAACGGTATAGCCTAAACGTCTGAAGTAACGCTGAATGTTTCTGAAATATTTTCCTTCTTCGGCTGACAATAATCCGATTACATTTTCAAAAACAAACACCTTAGGTGAATATTTTTTCAGAAATCTGCCATACTGGATATAAAGGTAATTGCGATGATCATCCTTCATTCCGTTTTTATCGCGCGCTCTTCCAACTAGGGAATATGCTTGGCACGGGGGGCCGCCAACAATAATGTCAACTTTGTTACTTCCTTTCAGCTCATCTATCAGCTGAAATATTTTTGGATTATTTTGGTCCGATATTGGAAGATTTATTACTTGCTGAAGAATGTGAGAAGGTATGTGTGAATATAGTTGTTCTCTGTTAACGGTTCCGCTGAGATACTGTGTGTAAATGTCTGTGTTGTCGTTTTCCATAAGATAATGATAAGCAAGTCTTGTTTTAAGCGTGAAACAAGCTGCCAAATCGGCTTCAACATGAGCGATGGGCTCAAACCCAGCCCTTTTAAAACCCTCCGAAAAACCACCAGCACCTGCAAACAAATCAATGTATCTCATTTTACAAGTCTCTCCGCCAGAAGCTGCAATGTACTGTTTCTGAATTTTGGCCTTAATCCGCATTCAAATATTGTTATAATCTTCCAACCCATCCTTTTTAACTTTGCATTATTTTCATCATCGAGCTGCTTATTTCGTTCAATTTTTGCTATCCACCATCCCGTGCGTGTCTTTGGGATAACGAAATACCTGCAGCCCGCATGTCCGTGCCAGAAGCAGCCGTGAATGAAAACAACCGTCTTATATTTCGGAAATACAAGATCAGGTTTCCCGGGTAAAACTTTATCGTAAAGTTTGTACCTGAAACCATTCGAAAAAAGAAATTTTCTTACAAGAATCTCAGGTTTTGTGTCTTTGCCCCTGATCCGCGACATATTATAGCTTCTGGTTTTTTCATCATGAACATCGGTTCTTGGCATATGCGTTTTCAAATTTTAAAATATTTTTTACTCATTTGCGATGAAGGATTTGATGATGTCGCTCTCTATCGCACTGGAAACCGAATCCGGCAAAACATTACCCCCCGGCTAAAGGTTACTTGTAGCGGTATTTTTCACATTGCCCTGGGGGGTGACATAGATCTTTGTTTTCCGACTATTTTGGATGAGGCTGAATTTCCATAACCCGTCATCGAATTCCACCTCTACGATGATGCCCTTTTTCTGGGCTTCAACGGATCGAACTATGGTTGAAAGGGGTAAGGACCCGGCAGGGGGCAGATCGTCATCACAATGGATGTCTTTCCGACGAATTTCATTTCCTGTCTGGGGATCGATAAAGAGTTCCTGGCAGACGTTATTTTTGTTTATCTCTACCTCCCAATAGCCATCATCAAACTCGGCTTCTGCGATGGTTCCCGTGTTTTTGTCTTCAATGATTTTAATAATAGCGGAAAGGGGCTTGCTGTTTGCCGGGGGAAGTTCGGCGGCATTGGCTGCAAAAGATGAAGCCAGAATAAAAGCCAGGGAAAAGATTATAAAAAAAGCCTTTCTTCTCATGACACACCTCCTTGTCTTGTGGTCAGTATGAGTATTGAAATCTCAAACATCGATCGGATTTAGATGATTTGATCTGTTTTTTTACGGTTAATTTCAAAGAAATCCGATCTAATTTAAGCGTGGAAACAAAAGTAACAGATAATGAACAATAGTTCCAGCCTCAAAAAACGAAAGCCGGCAGACATTTACTGTCCAGAAACAAAGGCAGAGCCACCCATAAAAGTTCCTCGTCAAAATAAAAAATGCTCACTGGCAATGAATTTATTGTTTCACGCGATTCATAAAGTGACTTCTTTTTTTGATCGGCATCAGGGACCATGGTCATTACCACGGACGGAGCCACACTTCAGCTTTCAACTAAAAATTGTATATCACCTCAATATGCGCGACACGCTATCGACCAAACTGATGTCCGGCGAAGTGCGGGTAAAAATGTGAGTTTGTTTTCAATTTGCATGTAAACTAAAAACTTGAATATTGTTAATTGTCAAATATTGCTTGCAAATAATAATATTATAATTTACAATACCTTATCTTATTAACATGTTGATTGTTATTTTACGCTATGTAAAATCTTATTTTTACAGGATGTTAAATAATGGCGGCAACATTTAAACATTTCGATCTTAAACTGGTTAATCCTCCTTTTGACTCCCGGCTAACCGATCTGGTTATTGAGCTGGATTATTTGAGGAAGAAGCAACTTAGCGGCACAACACACCCATTGGTATTTTTCCAATTAAAAGATCTTTTCCACATGCTGGAGAGCCTCTGTTCGGCACGTATTGAGGGAAACCGTACTACTCTGGCCGAGATAATAGAAAACCGTCTGGAAGGCGCATCTTCCGCCGATGAAAAAATGCGCGAAATTATCAATATGGAAGAGGCAATGAATTTCATCGATGAGAATGTGCGGACATTGTCTTTGAATCAAGCCTTTATCAGTGAATTGCACCGCCTGACGGTCAAAGATTTAACACCGCCGCCAAAAGGTGAAGGCGATACGTCGCCGGGAATTTACCGCAAACAGAATGTCAGTATTGCAGGTTCAAATCATAAACCACCTGAACATTTACAGGTCAACGACTATATGGATGAACTGATCAAATTCATCAATCAACCCGATTTGCCGAAATATGATTTAATTAAAACAGCCATCGCGCATCACCGGTTTGTCTGGATTCATCCTTTCAATAATGGCAATGGCAGAACCGTGCGCCTTTTTACTTACGCGCTGCTGGTAAAGCAAGGGTTTCATGTTGATACAGACCGAATATTGAACCCTACAGCAGTGTTTTGCAATGACCGAAATGAATATTATGAACAACTGGCAGCTGCCGATTCCGGTGATGCAAATGGGATTGTATCCTGGTGTGAATACGTCTTATCCGGGTTGAAGCAGGAAATAGAGAAAATTGATCGGCTGACGGAATATAAATACTTGAAGAAAGAAATTATCGCACCGGCAATTATCTTTGCTCATGAAAGAGAAGTTATCACAGATATCGAGGCCAAAATTTTAAAGAAAGCGGCGGAGCTGGGACGCATTCAGGCTTCTGATATCAGCGATATTTTCCCCGGAAAGGCGGCGGCAGAAATTTCCCGTCAGATTGCCAGGTTGAAAAACAGAAAAATGCTGCAACCGGAAAAAGACGGTTCCAGAAAATATGTAATTCGTTTTGATAATAATTATCTGCTACGTGGGATTATGAAATCTTTGGACGAAAAAGGGTTCTTGCCAGTAAAAGAGTGACTTCTTTCAGCCTGGCATCGTAAGATATCTTATAATTCAAGACCTGCCCCATATCTATACGCCGCATGAAGTGGTGCCGCCCATAAAATAACAAAAAAACCGCGATCAAGAAACGTTTCATGATTCCCTTCTTTTTGCATGTTGCTTGTCTATGTTGATTTACGTGCGTACGGCGCCCCGCCTGAAGTGACGAGGCGCCGTACATCTATTGCCGGACGGTGCGACTATGGCGTAAACAGCGGGAAATCCCTGTGAATAAACAGGTCATATATGGGGGCCATGCTGAAGAAATGGGCGTCAAAGTCTCCCGGCCCCCAAAGGGTACCTGATTCTCCAAGGGGAAACATGCTGTTGATCTTTACGGGTCCGGCAGCACCGTATTCGACGACATGCGCATAGGTGGAGCGTGACGAAAAGGGCATCTGATGGACCTGTCCTATTAAGGTATGGTTATAATTGATGACACTGCGATCGACGTTCCATGGCCTTGCTCCCAGTATTGTCAGGACATTGTCCAGCGCCTTTACAATAATCTCATCGGCCGTCTGGGGAGCGGTTGGATTTGAAAGATTCTGAAACCAGTTATAGTAATTGCCGATCCCGCCGGGTCTGATACCGTGCAGAAACACATTGAAGAGCACCCGGTCGTTTTTCGCTGACCCCGGCATGGCATCGAGTTCCTCGAATGTCAGACTCAAAACCTCCGTGATCCAGTTGTCCATGAGTACCCAAGCATCAGCGCGTTTATCCCCCGTGGCCCAAAATGAAGGCCCGCCATCTACGAAGTGCCCGTCCCAGGCGTCCATCAAGGCAAGGGCCTCTGTCCTGACCGCCACCGGAGCATCAGGGGCATTATTCACGGCTGCGGTGAAATATCCGGAAACAAATTTCCATGGATTTCCACCTGCCCCCAAGGAATCCGTCGTGGCAATGTTGAGGGCGAGTTCTCTGACGTCATCGAAGGTCAAATTGTTGTTCTGGGATAGATAGTCATCAACCACATGGGCTCTGTGGAATACACCAAAGGAGTATCCAAGGTTGTTCCACGAATTACCATAGTCTGGTCTTGTCTTGTTGTTCCATCCGCCGTAAAAACCCTTACTGGCATTGCGGTGCGTTGAACGAGGAATCAGATTTGCCGAGTCCCATTCCAGCGACGTGCCGGTGGCACCCTGCGGCAACCGCCATTCGCCATAGGGACGAACCGGATCGCGGCCCGACATCCAGTAGGCGATGTTTCCGTCTCTGTCAATATAGGTAAAGTGCTGTGATAGAGGCATCAATTCGATACCGGCCCCAAACTCATCCATACTGGTCGCTCGGGCGATAGCAAGAAAGGCCCGGACAACCTCGAATTCGTATCCCCAGTGAGAATATTTCCAGGAGATTAATGGGCTCTGGTTGATAATCGGCCCGCGGGAAGACCTGTAAACATTGAAAGTATGACCGGCAGGATCACCCTTCACTTTGATGCTTTCCTCTCTGTGAAGCATCACGTCACCGGCAGATTCTAAATAATAGTCAACAGTATGGGCATGCCCCACCTGCATGGACCAGGCATGATGCGGCGTGCGGCCGATCACGATGCCGGGAACGCCCGCAACGTGCATTCCTGAGACATTGAGCCCTCCGGCCCGGATGGAGCCCTCACCGATGATGGAGGGGACTGAAAACCCCATCTGCGGGCCGGAATAGATCATGGGATTGCCTGTGGATGTTTTGCTCCCGCTGACCGCCCAGGCATAGCTGCCCATCTGCACGTGGGCATTGATTTTTTTCAGATTGTTTTTTATTTCCGTATTTGTATTTACTATGTCTTCGGCCGTCTTGCGCAAATCCGGGAAAGACGCAGGGTTCTCCATCAAGGCGGTCTTTTTTTTCACAGCCGGTGCTGCGGATACTACGGCTGCCGAAACACTTATCGGTTTATGAATATAGGTTAGAGCATCCGGATCGTTGAGCCAGCGCAAATCCTCAAACATGCGCGTTCCCTCGACTGTGCCGTATGCACTCAACAGACTTTGATACAGTGCACCATTTTCAATTTGGCCTGTTTCCAGCGCTTCGGGATCAAAATTTCTTAACATCATAACCGCCCAAGCCAGGACGTCCTTATATGTCCAGTTCTCGATATCTTCGGCGGTCATACCTAACGCGATAAATTCGTAAGGCAACAAGTTGGTATCATTACGAATTTCGGCGATTCTTCTATTGAAACCTGTCACATAACCGTTAATCACATCCCGAGATCCCTGATCCAGCGAAGCAAATCCGCTTTCCAGTTCCTGGTCCGAATATCCTATCGTACGCACCAGTATGTCTTGGGGAAGTTGTGAAGAGCCAAATATTTCAGCCAATTTTCCACGGCCCGTCCGCCTGAACGTTTCTGCCTGCCAGAGACGGTCGGTGGCCACGGCATAGCCCACTGCCTCAAACACATCGTACAACTTGTCTTCCTGCGCACCAGTGACAAACCAAACGCCTTTATCATCGCGACTCGTTTCAACGGTGGATTGCCTTTCAGGCGGCACGAATATCCCCGGTGAGTCAGAGCTGCTGGAACATCCTGAAACCATCAGTGCGGCAGCAATCAAAAAAACGATCATTTTTAGCGCATGTACATGGACTGATTCAAGAAACATTTTTTCCCTCATGCCCGGCCTCCTTTCGCAGGAACGACTCTTTGATTATTAATGAGTTGTTTTACTTAAACGCCTGTGCGAGCAAGTTGCCACAACAGAAATCGATTCAGAATGTTAACGGATGCCGTAGAAGATGGGAGGTTAGCGAAGCTCGACGTGGCAAACAGAGTCAACATCCGGCCCGCTGCTTTAACCTAACTTAAAGATATAAAGCAAATTTTGTTCCTCATCTTTGCACGAATGTAACGCATTGTTATTATGATGATTACCGGATGGGCAGGAAGATGCGTCTTACATGCAATGTAAGTTTTTCTGACTCCATATTGAGGCCGTTGCTGCTGTCGATCAACTCATCGCTTTAAATTTATTGAGGAAAACAAATTTTCGCTGATTGTAAGGTTTCTTTACAGGTTAGACTGTTATTTGCACCCTTTGAAAGGGTGTCGACAGAAGCAATGCGGACGTGATTTATAACCGTCAATTACAAAGGCAAAGCCACCCAGTAAAAGGCCCTCCTCAGGATAAAAAATATTACGTGGCAATGAATTCATTATTTCACGCGGTTCATAAATTTACTCCAATCCTTTCCTTGCTTTTTTAAGATTTTTTGTGTCTAGTTTCATACATGTGGCTCTTTTCTTTAATTGAAATCAGGGGGCCGCGATGATTGTCACAGGTGGAGCCACACTTCAGCTTTTAAGTAAAAATTTTATATCACCGCGTTACCAAGTGAAGTTGTGGAAAATCTACAACGATTTCGATAACCCAAAACAGCATAGAGGAGGTATTTAGATGAAAAAGGAGATCCAAATGATCATTGCTGCCGTCCTTATGGTTACTTTTGTCGTTATTCCAGTGAGCTGGGCAGTCGCGGCATCGGAGGAGACACCGAAAGCAGCAGCTCGAATGTGGGGCGATGCGCTGCCCAAGATCTCCGCCCTTCTCAACAAGACCGATGAAGAGTTTTCCGATATCACCACCGAAGGCGTGTTCAACGGGCTTTATGGACGCAACCAGCTCGATCTGAAAACGAGGGAGTTGTGCACGATAACCGTACTCACGTGCCTCGGCAAGCCGGAGGAGCTTAATCTCCATATCATGGCCGGGCTTCGGGTCGCCTGGAAGATGGAAGAATTGCGGGAGATAATGATTCTCTCGGCGATCCCGGCCGGATGGCCGGCAGCGATCGATGCCTTCCGCTACCTGTCTGAGTGGTGTGCGAAGAACAAGGTGCCGTGGCCCCCGGGCAAGAA
>JAAYKU010000176.1 GCA_012522275.1 Smithella sp. | reverse complement strand
GAAGAGCGGGCTTTTTGCTCGGCCTTCAACCAGCGGGGGCCGTGGTGGAACAGTGGCGCAAGCCACATGAACCAGGCCTTCCCGAAATCTTTCTTTGATCGTTTAGGGTTGGTGTCGCTGCAAGATAAGATGCGACGACTCCAGAGTATTCAATGAACCGCCGGATGCGGAAGCGCAAGTCCGGTGGTGGGTGAGGGCGGCGGGGGTGACCCCGCCTCCTACCTAATGCCGGATTTGTTCCGGGGAGTCGGTTTGCCTGAGGACGTACATACCGGGCAGATAAATAAATACTTTTGTGCCCCAGGTCTCTTTTGATTCGACAGTGATAAACCCGTCATGGTTTTTGATCACGCCATAGGCGGCTGCCATGCCCAGGCCGCGGCCATATATTTTTGTTGTAAAAAACGGCTCGAAGATACGCTGCAGGACTTCCTCGTTCATGCCGGCGCCGTCATCTTCTATGCAAACAAAAATATATTCACCCGGTCGGGCCGGCCATTGCGGTGCTATGTCCCTATCTTCTATCAACCTGTGGCCGGTTTCGATCAGGACTGTGCCGCCGTTGCCGATAGCCTCGAAGGCATTGGCCACAACAGCTTCGACAACCATTTTGATTTGAGTGGTATCGCCAAAGGTGAGGGGTATGTCCTCTCCCAGCCGCGTAACAACCTGTTTGCCGGAATCCCTGAGTATGGCTTTGGAATTTACGATGCTGTTTACCAGCACATTGATGGAAAAATCCTGTGGCTGGTATTTGCCGCCGCGCGCATAGGCGATAAGCTGTTCGGTAAGGCGCCCCATCCTTTCGGCGGATGTCTTCAAAGAAGTGAGGATTTTCCGATTCTGGGGGCTGCCCTGGGTGATCATCTCCAGCAGGTCGAGGTTGCCGAAAATAATGGTGAGCGCGTTGTTGAACTGATGCGCGATTCCTCCGGCCAGCGTAGCAACGGCCTGGAATTGCCTGGCGCCCTGCATCTGCTGCTCCATGCGCTTCTTTTCTTCTTCCAGCTCGATGCGCTCCGTCAGATCATAGATGGAGCTGAAAACTTTTGCCCAGGATTGCTCATAGCCGGCCGGTATGGAGCTGCTGATCAGCAGATGCCGTTTTTTCCCCTTAAGTGTATATGCCACAATCTCCGTATCGAAGCTGCCCGACCGATATAGTGACGCTATGCGCCTGGCAAGAAAGCCTGATTTGTCCAGCGCGAACTGGCGGGGTAGTTTTTCCAGTAAATCGGCCTGCGTGTCTGCTTCCATAAGTTTTAGCGCCGCCCGATTGACGGAATTCACCTTCAGCAGCGGCGTGTATTGTGAAATGACCCCGGGATGGGCGTTGAAGTAGGAATCAAGATTACTGCGCGCTTCGTCCGGCAGACCGTCGAGCAGTTTCTTGAATTCCGGCCAGCTTTCGTCCCACAAAGCCACGGCCGATTCTTCAAAAAGAGCGCGGTAGTGCAGCTCGCTTTCGGCCAGCGCCTTTTGAGCTTCCCTGCGGCGCTCCATTTCCTGGGTCAGTTCAATATTCGTCTCACGCTCCCTTTGCTCGGCGAGACGGTATTCATTTTTTGATACGGCGAGTTCGTCCTGAATTTTGACTCTGGTTTTTTCATAAATGCTCGTATGCAGCAGCGCCGAGATAAGGACAATGACTGTGTTGAGGCGCAGCAGTATGACGGCTCTGCCTTCGAGGGGGGGTACGTCATTGATCAGGAAAAATGTGACAGCTAAAACACAAAAAAGAAAAGACGTTACCAGACCGGTTTTTCGACCGAAAAACATGACGGCAATCATGGGAAACAAAAAGCACCACGGCAGGACGATATAGTAAATGGCCGCATCCCACAAACCGACAAGGAGATTGGTCGCCAGCAGGGTAAAACCGATGCCGGCGGTGATTCTTTTATTGAGGGTGACGGCCGGGATGGTTTTCAGCCGCCGGTTGATGGTGATACCGGCAAAAATGTCAACCAGCCATATGATGAAAAGGGCAAAATGGAAATATTTCTGCAAATAAAAATACAGGCAGGCAAAAAAGACGATAGAGGGAAGCGCAGATGCCAAAACAATGTTGTTTTGGCGTTTGTGATATTCAATTTCAGCAGCGATTACATCCATCGGTCTGCCGGTGGTCTTTGCGTCTGCCCGCATGCCGTTTCCTGTTTGAAAAAGATTTGTTGGTAGTCGCGGCCTGAAAAATTACAGTAACACCGGGCGAAGTGAGGTGGTCGATTTTTAGGTTGTCAAGCCGCTTATATTGGAAGTGTAACACAAAAAATAATACATTAAAAGTCTATTTACGCCCGATTCCTGAAAGCGAGAATGCGGTTTTTTTACAGTCTGCTTTTTGGAGGGAGAGGATAAATTTTGATTAATGTGACCGCAATAAAAAGCGGCCGGATTGACCGGCCGCCTCATGAACTGCGTGAGCAAATTTGCCCGAAACCTGGATATTAACGGCCTTTGAAATTCGGAGGCCTTTTTTCCAGGAAGGCCTTGGCCCCTTCTTTAAAGTCTTCAGTAAACAGCAGAGCTTTACTGGCGCTGTATTCTACCTTCATGACCCCTTCGAAAACAGTGGTTTCCATACCCTCACGTACGGCTTTCATGATTTCACGCTGAGCCACAGGTGCGCCCGCGGCGAGTTTTTTCGCCAGTTTTTTCGCCGTTTCCAGAACCTCAGCCTGAGGAACGACCTTGTTGAGCAGCCCCAGCGCATAGGCTTCCTTCGAGGAAATGAAATCACCGGTCAGCATCAATTCCAGAGCCTTGGTTTTGCCGATAAAGCGTGGCAGTCTCTGCGTGCCGCCCCAGCCCGGGTTGAGGCCGAGTTTGACCTCGGGAAGTCCCAGTGTCGCTTCTTCCGCCATGATTCTCAGATGGCAGCAGCAGGCAAGTTCCAGACCGCCGCCGTAGGCCCCGCCCTGGATTGCCGCGATAATGACTTTAGGATAATTCTCAATTTTAAAATAGATTTCATTGCCGTTGTATTTCGGTATGTTTCCCGCCTGAAGGCCGGCAAATTCGGTGATGTCAGCGCCGGCGGAAAACAGCTTGTTGCCGCTGCCGGTAATGATAATTGCACGTACGGAGTCGTCCTTTTCACATTTGGTCAGAAGATCTTCGAGATCTCTTAAAACACCCTGACCCATGGAATTTGCCGGCGGGTGATTGATGGCCGCCACTACGACCATGCCGTCTTGCTCCACATTCAGTTTTTCATACTCAAAAGCCATTTCGATTCCTCCTTGGTAGTTAAATTAGGTCGCAATATTTCTTTACTGTAAAACTGGGATAAAGCGGGCGGAGTATAGAAAGATAGTCCAGTCATGTCAAGCACAAACAATATCAAAAACCCGGCTCCGGGGCCGGGTTTTTGCTCGTTTCGCTGCAGTTTGTTTCCTCTTCGACGCTGCTTCAGATAAGCTCGCTCAATATTTTTTTCATCTCTTCCAGACGGAAAGGCTTTCCTAAAACCCCTTTAAAGCCGGAATCAAGATAATCCCGCTCCCCCAGGCGTCCGTCGTCGGACAGGATGGCAACAGCTTTGACCTCCGGATCGATGTTTTTGAGTCTGGCGAGCGTCTCCCTTCCACCCAGGCCCTGTTTTACGGACAGCTCCATCAGGACGGCGTTGAATGCGTCTCCTTCTTCCAGGGCTTCCTGATAGATTTGCACGGCTGTAGCGCCTTCGCTGACGCTTGTGGTGTCGAAGCCCAGTTTTTTAATACAGGCTTCCAGTATTTTCCTGATTTCTTCATGATCATCCATAACCAGGATCCTTTTGGGGTGGATGGGGGAGGGGGCGACAGGCGGCTGGTCTTCCACCACAGCACCGGGCACAGCGGGAAGATACACAATAAACGTCGCTCCCCGCCCTTCCCCGGAATTCACCGTAATATACCCGCCGTGCTTTTTAAAAACCGCATGACAAATGGCCAGGCCCAGTCCCCTGTTGTTTCCTGTCTTTGCGTTGGAAAAATAAGGATCGAATATCTTATTGATGTGGTCGGCCGCTATGCCTGCGCCTGTGTCTTCAAAATTGATTTTCAGGTAAGGCCCTTCGGCAAGAGGTACTGCAGCATCGTGTGTAATCTCGATATTTTCAGCCCGGATGATCAAGGTGCCGCCTTCCGGCATGGCTTCCAGCGCGTTATCGACGAGATGAGCGAAGCACTGCTTGATTTTTTCCGGATCGGCTTCGGCCGGCCAGAGATCATCCGGAAGATCGAGGATCAATTCTATCTCGGATGTGCCAGAGCGGCTTTTTGCCGCTTCCGACAGTATATTTCCGATCCACCGGGGTTTGTGCACGGTTTCTTCGGCTCCTGAAAGTGAAATGAGCCGGCCAGTAAGTTCTCTTGTTTTTTCCACCGCGTCTTGCGCGCCCAGCAGACTTTGCCCGGCGTCATCGCCTTCGGGCAGGGCAAAAAGAGCCATATCGATATTTCCCTGCACCACGGTCATCAGGTTATTGAATTCACGGGCGATATTTTCGGCAAGAATTTCCAGCGCCTGTATGCCTGTGTCGGTTTTCTGCTGCGCCGGCGCGCCCTGTCCAGTCAGGCCGCGCCCGGTGATGTCGTAGAGTGTTGCGTAAAGCAGGGTTTTTCCGCCTGATTGCGCAGGGGCTCCGAACAGCTCGACATCCCGCACAGAGCCATCCGCCAGTTTATATTTTAAAGCAACATGCCCGCTTTGTCCGGTAAGGACCGCATTTATCTGTCTGACTGTTTCGCGCGACGAAAGGCCTGTGAAGTCCGATAGTTTTTTGCCGGAAAGCTCTTGTCGGCTCAGGCCGCTGAAGTCGGCCGCCGCGTCGTTTGCTTCAATGACCGTCGCGCCGGACGGATCGATGAGCAACACAGGCATATTATTGTTTTCAAACAAATCCCGGTAGCGCGCCTCGCTTTGCGTGAGGCTCTCGAGTGCGGCACTCAGGCGGAGGTTGTCTTCAATGTTTTGGGCGGCCCTTTTGCGCTCGGTAACGTCCATCGCAAAAACCGCCACCTGGACTGCTTTACCTTCCGGATTGTTGACGGGATAAAGAAAGTTCAAAAATATCCTGTTGTTTAGTTCATCCTCGTACTGTGCCGGCCGGCCGGTTTGTAAAACTGTCGCTGCATGTTTTTTATATTTTTCGACTGCCTGCTTGGGCAGTAAATCAAAAATGCTCTGCCCGGCCTGCAATGAAGGAATATCCGTGCCCAGGCGTGCAGCGGCCGCCTCATTGGCCAGATGGGGGCGTCCATCTTCGTTGACCAGAAGAATTGCTTCCGTGGTGGCGTCGGCCAAGGCCCGCAGACGGTTTTCAGCAAGCCCGCCTGCACAGTTTCCTTTCGCCAGGTCGGCTTCGGCCTGTTTGAGCCTGCTTTCGCTGAGTTTTAATTTGTCCGTCGCCGCGCCCAGCTGGTTTTCGCGTTCATGCAACCTGTCTTGCTCCTGGGAAAGTTGACTTTCAAGTTGCCGGATTTTTTTTTCAGCTTCGGAAAGCATGTTCCGGTTTTCGCGCAATTTATTTTCGCTTTGTTTGAGATTGATTTCACCCTTGGTTAACCTGCTTTCGCTTGCGTCGAGCAGATTCCGGTTTTCACTGAGCCTGGTTTGTGTTTCGCGAAGCCGACCTTCAAGTTGTGTGGATTTCTTCTGTGCTTCGGCAAGGAGCCTCTGATTGTCAAGCAGCCGGTTTTCGGTCTGCTTGAGCTTGTCTTCAAATTGTCTGGATATATTTTCCGCCTCTTCGAGCAGATTTTGAATCTCGCCCATTTCGATGTCCGTTTTACGCAGCCTGCTTTCCAGACGATTTGATTCGCTTTTGGCTTCCTCAAGCAACCTTGAGCTTTCAGCCAGTGCGATATCGGAATTATTTCGGTCAGTGATATCGAGGCCGAAAACGGCAACGGCGGAAACCTTTCCGTCCTCTCCGATTGCCGGGTAAATAGAGGATGAAATAATTCTGTCGGGCAGCTCCTGTTGAAAATGCACCGGCTTGGCGCTTTTATGAACCTCCCGGATATGTTCGCGCAGCCTGGCTGCCGCTTCCGGTTTCAGATATTTTTCGACATCGCCTTCCGCGAGCAGTGCTTCGAGCCGTGTGCCCAGATACTGTGCGGTTTTTTCATTGGCGAACAGGACACGGCCTTCGCCGTCCATCAGAAAAATACTTTCCGTGGCGGCGTTGAGCAGGGCCTTGAGCCGGCTTTCGCTCTGCCGGAGCTTCGCTTCCTCGGAGATGAGATTTTCCTGGGTTTGCTTCAACTCTGTGATATCGCGGCTTACACCCAGAATTTCGACAATTTTTTTGTCCTCGTCGCGAAGGGGGGTGATTCTGGTTTCCGTCCAGACGGTCGAGCCGTCTTTGCACTGAAACTCCAGAGGAAGGATCAGCGAGCGGTTATAAAATACTTTGCCCGGCGTTTCCTGAGCCATCTCCTCCGCCCACACCTCGTTGAATTTCTTCAGCGACGCTTCGGTCAGTGCGTCGTCGAGGTTCTGCTCGAGAGCCTCCTGTGCCGGATACCCACGCAAAAGAGAGACGGAGGGACTGACATAAGTCATCTGCAGGTCCGGATTCATGGTCCAGACGACATCGCCCATGTTTTCTGCGATCAGGCGGTAGAATTTTGTGCCTTCAGGGGAAGCGGGCTGCTCGTTTCTGGTTTCGGTGATGTCGCGGTTGCTCGACAGGACTCCCGCGTACCTACCTTCAATATCATAGACAGGCTGGCAGACATGACTGATCCAGCGGGTTTTCCGGTCTTTGCGGGTGATGCGGAACTCCTCTTCGGCATGCGCTTTTGATTTATGCACAAAGCGCAGATGTTCATCGAAGGCTTCCCGGTCATCGGGATGGATGATTTTAAAAAGAAGCTTCGTGTCTTTTTTGAACTCCTCCGGTTCGTAACCCGTCAGACGCCGGCCGGCAGGTGAGATATAGACGAGGCGGTCGTCGGGATCGAGCCACAGCAGCCAGTCGGGGTTATTGTCGGCCAACGCCGTGTAGAGCTTCTGGTTTTCACGAAGCTCTTCGATCGTGCGCAGATTTTCGGCCTTCATTTGATCGGCATTCACCAGCTGACGGCGAATGGTTTTTATTTCTTCCTGATATTGTCGAACACTCTTTTCAGCCATGATCTTTACTCCCGGTTTTCATATGACACAAAATTAATTGCCATTGTGCGCGTATTCACATATATTTCGGCAGTTATTGCAATTAAGTTTAACTCGCCTTGTGCCGGCTGTCACAATCTTATCGCAAGTATGCCAAAGCCGGGAATCACTAAACGATAAAGATTGCATGCAAACTGTTTCCCGTGTAGTATGCCGCGCAGACAATGGGTCGGGACTAAGGTAAAAAACATGAGCAACGCCATCGTAATCAACGGTTTTGATTATCGTGACAAGATTATCACGACACAAGAGCTTCTGAAAAAAATAAAGCCGGGGCAGAAGATATTTGTCTCGAGTGCAGTGGCCGTTCCCGGTAAAACCCTGTCGGCGATCACAACTTCCGACGCGCGTAACATCCGCGACCTGGAAATCATTCAGCTAATCACGCTGGGCCAGTATCTGTCTTCACGCGACGACAACCGTCAGTACCGCCTCAAGACATTCAATATCGGCGAAAGCATCAGCAAGGAAATCTCGGAAGGCAGGGTCGATTTCATTCCCGCCAACCTGATGGAGCTGCCCTATATTTTTTTAAGCGGGGCGGTGGCGGTGGACGTGGCCGTTATACAAGTCTCACCGCCTGGAGAAAACGGTTTTGTCTCTTTGGGGCTGGCCATAGATGTCGCCAATATTGTGATTAAGCAGGCCTCACTGGTCGTGGCGGAGATCAATCCCAACATGCCGGTGACGCTGGGCGAGACATTTGTGCATCTGAGCAGTTTTCATTATGTCGTGGAAAGCGACCTGCCGCTCATCGAACGGGAAACAAAGCCGTATGACGCGACAATCGACCGGATAGGCTGGAATATTTCCAACCTGATCGAGGATGGCTCGACCGTTGTGCTGCACCTGGGAAGAGTTTTCAATGCCCTGGCCGATCATCTCAAGAGTAAAAAGAACCTGGGCATTCTGACCCACGTTATTTCCGACTGGGCTATTGATCTGATAAAGTCCGGCGCTATTTCTCTGTACCGCAACCGCTACAACGGGGGGCTCATCACCGCCAGTTACTGCTACGGAAGCCGCGCTCTTTATGACTATGTCAGCCGCAACCCGATTTTTGAGTTTTACCCGATCGCCAGGTTGAGCAACCCCTTTGTCGTCCGACGGATTCAAAGCCTGATCGGTATCATGAACGTCAAAAAAATCGATATTTCCGGCGAGTCGGTCATTTTTCACTCCGGTGACAACCTGCTGACCGGCTATGAAAGCAAGCTTAATTTCGCGGTGGCCGCCACCATTTCCAAAAGAGGCAAGGCCATTGTCGCGCTCAACTCGGTCGATCAGGAAGGTAAAAGCAACATCGTTATTCGTCTCGACGGCAAAAATGACAACCCGCACAGCACACTCGGGGTCGTCAAATATATTGTGACTGAATACGGAGTCGCCAATCTTTTCGGCAAGTCCATCCGCGAGCGGGCGCTGGCTATGATTGAGATCGCCCATCCGAATCATCGTGAGGACCTGCTGGCGCAGGCCAAAGCCCTCAACTACGTTTATGCTGATCAGATTTATCTGACCGAGCATGCGGCAAATTACCCTTCGGAGCTGGAGACGCGCAAATCCCTCAAAGACGGCCTTGAAATCAAGATTCGCCCGATCAAGCCCTCCGATGAGGATATGATGCGCCGCCTGTTCTATAATTTTTCCGATGAGTCGAAATACTTCCGCTACTTTGCCAGCAAACCGGTGATGCCGCACAAGGAAATGCAGCCTTATGTCAACATAGATTACAAAAACATTCTTTCCGTCGTGGCCATTGTTGAAAAAGGCCGCAATGAGAGAATTATCGCCGAGGCGCGCTACGCCTACGACGGCCGCTCCGACGCTTACGAAATAGCCTTCATTGTCGATGAGGCATTTCAGGGCAAAGGAGTCGCCTCTTTCATGTTCGACTATATGGTGAAAATCGCACGTGACCGCGGCATCAGATGGTTTATCGCCTATGTCCTGCCGCGCAATGAGGCGATGCTGAAAGTTTTTGAAAGGTCAAATCTGAAGATCTCACGCTCCTTCGAGGCGGACGCGCTGGTTTTTCGCTTCGACCTGGCCGAAAAGGCAGGCGCGCCTCGTCTGCCGGCCGAGACCGTGTAATGTCCGCCTGCGCCTGTTTTTTTTCATACCCTCAACAATAATTTACTTTTAGCCGATATCATAAATAGCATGTTTATTTTGTTGAAATTAAACATTGAGGAGATATCGCCATGTCAGCGCAAAGAAAACCCGCTCTAAAGCCGGCAGGTAAAAAGGCTTCCCGGAAGACCATCCGGAGCACTCCCCCGGCAGCATCCGCCAACAAGATTGCGGCAGGGGCCCAAAGGAAAAGTTCCTTTCCCCTTCAGGATATGATTGACGCGGTGGGCGCGGGCGCCTACATCGTGGAGGCGGATAAAATCGTTTCCGTTAGCCCCCTGTATGAAAAGATGACCGGTTATTCCGCCCCGGAACTTATCGGCTCGACCCTGTTGGACTATATCCATCCGGATGACCGCGATACTGTGCGCAAAAAAAAGCTCAAAAAACTCAAAGCGGCAGGCCGTGAGCCGTTTGAATACCGATTTATCCGTAAAGACGGTGAAACTGTCTGGTTTATGGAGGTGTCCGGCCCGGCCGCCCGTGATGAGGCGGATGCCCTGATGGGAAGCGTGATGGATGTGACGGGTCTGAAGCCCGCCGCGGATTTTGCAACGCTTCAACAGGACAGATACAGGGCTGTTTTGCAGGAAATGGGCGAAAGTTATTATGAGACGGACTTGCAGGGAAATCTGACATTCGTCAACGAACGACTGGCCCGCACGCTCGGCTATTCCAGAAAAGAGCTGCTGGGCATGAATTACCGTCAATACAGCGATCGTACGACGACCGAGAAAATAAAAAAATTGTATGACCGGACTTATAGAACCGGCAAGTCCTTTACCGGCTTTGAAGGTATTTATGTCAGGAAGGACGGTTCTGTACGCCACAGTGAGATTTCCGGCGCCTTGATGCGCGATGTGCAGGAAAAGCCGATCGGCTTTCGCTGCCTGTCACGCGACATCACACAGCGCACAGCAATGGAAGAGGCTCTGCGCAAAAGCGAGGAGAGATACCGCACGACTTTGGAGGATATGGGCGAAGGATATACAGAGCTGGATCTGGAAGGCAACTGGATTTTCGCGAACAATGCGGCGGCCGGAAGCCTCGGCTACGTTCCCGGACAACTCGTCGGTATGAATTTCAAGCAGGTCACAGACGAGCACACTGCAAAAAAAATGTCTGAGCTTTTTGACGGTCTTTATCAGACAGGGCAGCCTTTTAAAGGCGAAGAGGCGGTGTTCATCTCCAGAGGGGGCATCAGGATCATCCATGAAATTTCCGGTGCACTGATGCGTGACGACAGGAAAAAACCATTCGGCTTCCGCCTGCTTTCCCGTGACATCAGCTCACGTAAATGGGCGGAGGAGGCGCTGCTGCAAAG
Source organism: Smithella sp. (assembly GCA_012522275.1). Taxonomy (GTDB): domain Bacteria; phylum Desulfobacterota; class Syntrophia; order Syntrophales; family Smithellaceae; genus UBA8904. Next base: position 8,840 of record JAAYKU010000176.1, on the reverse strand, counting down.
CGAGGCCAAATATGTGAGCATCATAGAGAGTATCGATGCGGCCTTTTTCGAGACGGATCTCACCGGCGTAATAACTTTTGCCAACGACAAAACCTGCCGCGAGCTGGGCTTCACCCGTGATGAGCTTTTGCGGATGTCCAGTGCGCAGCTCCAGGATGAGGATCATGCCCGCAAAACATACGACGCCTTTGCCCAGGTATATAAAACCGGTGCGGCTCTTAAAGATTTTCACTATCAGGTGATCCGCAAAGACGGTACGAAAGCCGACTATGAACTGTCCATATCCCTCATCAGGGATGCTTCCGGCAAGCCTGTCGGTTTCCGCGCTCTTTCATTTGATGTCACCCGGAAGAAAAGGGCCGAGGAGCTGATCCGCAAATCCGAACAGTCTTTACGGGAATATTCCGAAAAGCTCGAGCAGAATGTCAAAGAGCGCACCGCCGAGCTGGAAAAAGCAAAAATTGCAGCGGAAGCGGCCAGCCGCGCCAAGTCGAACTTCATGGCCAGCATCAGCCATGAATTCCAGACGCCGCTCAATGCCGTGATCGGTTTTACCAAGGTGCTGCGGGATCGGATGTTCGGTGAGCTCAACGAAAAGCAGGATGAGTTTCTCCGGTATATCGCTGATGCGGGCATGAGTTTAAGCCGGATCATCACGGAAATACTGGAGGCTTCCCGTGTGTCGTCGGGAGGGATAAAGCTCAACCTGTCGCTCGTGTCTCTGCCGGGCCTGCTGGCCAAAACAAGCAGGATGGTCGATAACCTGGTCAGGGAAAAAAAACATGCTTTCACGATGAATATAGAGCCGGAGGCGAATATTCGCGTGGAAGCGGATGAGCAGAAAATCGAGCAGGTTGTTTTTCATTTGTTCAGCAATGCGGTTAAATATACTGCTCCGGGCGGAAAGATAAACGTGCGGGCTTTCCGGCGCAAGGATGCATCCCCCGGCGTCGACACAGTCGTCATTGAGGTAGAGGACACGGGCAGAGGCATTAAGGCGGAGGATATTCCACGGCTGTTTCAGGCGTTCGGCACGTTGTCGTCACCTTACACGCCTTCGGGAGAGGGGATTGGTATGGGGCTGGCGCTGACCAGACAGCTTGTGGAGATGCACGGCGGAAAGATCGAGGTCGAAAGCGAGCCAGGCCGCGGCAGCCGCTTTACCGTTTGTCTGCCGCTCACCCAGAAGCGGCAAGAGTGATCGGGCAGGAATACCGGCTATGAAACAATCCGATCAGCAAACCGTACTGATGAGGCAGCCGCAGATTCTGTGCGTGGACAGTGATGCGGCGGATCTGGCCCTGCTGGAGGCGGTATTTGCGCCCCGCGGCTACGGGATCATTCAATCCGCCACAGGCAAGCAGGCGCTGGAAATTCTTACCAGACAGCCGATCGACTTGATTTTGCTCGATACGGTCCTGCCCGGCATTGACGGCTTTACCGTTTGTGCTCGCATCAGAGCCGTTGAACGCTTCCGCGAGATACCCATTATAATGATGTCTGCCCTGAGGTCGCGCGAAGATCTTCTGAGGGGGCTCGAGACGGGTGCGGACCATTACCTGTTCAAACCGCTTGATCATGACGAAATGATCGCGCACGTGAAACTGTTGATCGGGAGAAAAAAAAGACGCGAAACATTCGATGATATCTGCCGGGATATGAATATCCTGACGCTTTTGGGACAGGAGACGCTCGGTGCTGCCGGTTCGTCCCGTTTCGATTTTCAGTTGCACTTCGAAAAGATACTCAGACTACTGCTGAGGAAAACATCCGATATTCTCGAAAAACCGCGTACCGTTATCGCCGGCCTGCCAGCAGAAAGCGAGGCGGGGCAGTGGCACCACTACGAATACGCTTTTCAGGAGTTCAGCCGGGTAAAGCTGGCCTACAACCCGCTGGCCGGATTCGTACTGCCCGAGCAGGGCAGGCAGAAGATTTTTGTTCTCCATGAAACAGCGACGGACTCCGAGACAAAGACGATCCTGCAGAACTTCAGGGCCAGAAACGTACCGGTGGAAAACGGCATCTGCTACTTGAGCCATGATCTGTGTCTGATGGCGCTTAATTACGGGCAGGACATCGGCGCGGGCCATCTGAATTTCTTCCGGCAGCTCACCTTGCTAAGCCACCTTTTCCACGCTCTTTCCGGCAAGCAAGACGCCGCCAAAGCTTTCGATTACGGAATTTACGCACTGGCGCGCGCGGCTGAAGCAGCCGATGACGACGGGGGCAGCCACATTCACCGTGTCGGTGAGTATTGCGGAATCATTGCCGAACGGCTCGGAATGAAGGAAGAGTTCATCCAGACGATCAGCCTGCAGGCCATTCTTCACGACATCGGAAAGCTCTACACGCCTCGGGAAATTCTCAGGAAGACGGAGCCCCTGACGGCGCAAGAAAACATCGAGGCCAGAAAACACACCCTCTGGGGCGCGAAAATCATCGGCGGACATGCCTACCTGCGTATCGCACAGATGATCGCCCTCAATCATCACGAAAGATGGGACGGCACCGGCTATCCCCGGGGTCTCAAAGGCGATGCCATTCCCGTGGAGGCGAGAATCGCCGCCTTTGCCGATCAGTACGACACGCTCAGGATGGCGCGGCCCGGCAAGCCGCAGATCGATCACGCCACCGTCACCAAAATTCTCAATCAGGGAGATGACCGCGTAAAACCCCAGCATTTTGATCCCCTGGTGCTTAAAGCCTTCCGGGAAACAGCCTTTCTGTTTGAAGAAGTTTACCAGCGGCGTAAAGGATAATTCTTGCCTAAACGCCCCGGTTATGAAATACTCCCTCGCAAATTTCATAGGCCTGTCCATTTTCAGCCGTATCTGAATTAAATGCCGTGAAGCGGCGTCAAAATAAAACATACCGATACCAAGGAGGTAACAGCATTATGTCAAATGCAGTCATCGTCAGCGGTGTGCGCACCGCGGTCGGATCTTTCGGCGGTTCGTTAAAAGATGTTCCCGCCAAGGACCTGGGCGCACTGGTGATTCGCGAAACACTTCTCCGGGCGGGACTTAAGCCGGCATTACCGTCGCACGCAAAAGAAGACGCGCCGGATACAGCCAAAAGTGAAGGCCTGTGCCCTGTCGAACAACAGTATGCAGACTGGCCCGGCGCCCTCAAGGAAATCGCCGTGGATGAAGTAATCATGGGAAACGTCATCGGCGCAGGCCAGGGACAGAATGTCGGCAGGCAGTCTATGGTCCGCGCCGGCCTGCCCAAGGAAACAACCGCCATAACCGTCAATAAAGTCTGCGCCTCCGGAATGAAAGCCATCGCGCTGGCGGCCTCGACGATCAAAGCGGGCGACAACGAGGTAGTCATTGCCGGCGGCATGGAAAACATGAGTGATGTCCCCATCGGCCTGCCCAAAGCACGCTGGGGGCACAGAATGGACATGCCGTTTGGCAAAACCGTTGACCTGATGGTTTTTGATGCTCTTTACGAAATCTTCTATGGCTATCATATGGGGATTACCGCCGAAAACATCGCGGCTCGCTACAATATATCACGCCAGGAACAAGACGAGCTGAGCCTTGAAAGCCACACCAGAGCGCTCAATGCCATTAAAAGCGGCCTGCTCAAAAACGAAATCGCGCCCGTGACCATCCCGCGGAAAAAAGGCGATCCGGTTGTGTTCGATACGGACGAGCGACCCATGGAGACCAGCATGGAAAAGCTCGCCAGATTAAGAACCGCCTTCAAAAAAGATGGCACAGTGACCGCCGGCAACGCCTCCGGCATCAACGATGCGGCGGCCGCGCTTTTGATCATGAGCGAAGACAAGGCCAGGCAGGCCGGGCTGGAGCCGCTGGCACGCATCACGGGCTACGCCTCCGGCGGCGTTGACCCCGCATATATGGGGCTCGGTCCGGTTCCGGCCGTGCGCAAACTGTTGCGTTTGACCGGTACATCAATAAAAGATTACGGACTGTTTGAGCTCAATGAAGCTTTTGCCGCACAGGCCATCGCCTGCCTGCGCGAACTGAACATCCCCTGGGAGATTACCAATGTCAACGGCTCGGCCATTTCCATCGGTCATCCGGTCGGCTGCTCCGGGGCGCGTATTGTGCTGGCGCTGGTGAACGAAATGAAAAGACGCAATGTCAAGCGCGGGCTCGCCTCTCTTTGCATCGGCGGCGGCCAGGGTATGGCCATGGCCGTAGAGTCTGTCTGAATCATCACCGTGGCGGGGGCCGATAGCGCCCCCCCCCACGCGACACAATCGGAACAAGCAGCATCTCATGCCTTATCAAAAAATAAACGGAATCGAAATTTATTATGAACAGCACGGTCAGGGCAGGCCCCTTTTACTGCTCAACGGACTGGCTTTCCCCATGGATTTATGGTTTGCGCAAATCCCTGATTTATCGGCGGATTTTCGTGTTATCGCCCCCGACAACCGCGGCATCGGCCGCTCGGGTAAACCAGATGAGGAATACAGCATCGCGCTGATGGCCTCCGACGCGGTCGGACTGCTCAAGGCCCTGGGCATTGAAAAAGCCCACATCGCAGGACTTTCCATGGGTGGCTTCATCGCCCAGGAAATAGCTTTGTCCTGTCCCGGCCTTGTCGATCGCCTGATTCTAATTGCCACGAGCATGGGCGGCTCCCGTGCCCGCGAACTGGGCAGGCCTTTTTGGGAAAAGGTCGTACCGGCCATTGCCGGCAAGCCGGCGGCGGAGGTTTACCGTACGGATTTGTCCATGATGAGTGCGCCCGGATTTGCCGAAAAACATAAAGATATTCTCGAGCAGGCAGTTGGCCTGCGTATGAAGAATCCTCAGCCTCTGCGGGCGTTTATGCGCCAGTACGCAGCCTGCGAGGCATTCGACACAAACAGCCGCGTGCAGGCCATCGCGCAGCCGGTTATGGTTATCGCGGGCAAGGATGACCCGGTGATACCTTTCCCGCTGTCTGAAGACTTTCTGAAGAAGCTGCCCGGAGCAAAAATGATTTCTTACGAAAACTGCGGGCATGCCGTTTTGCTGGAAAAGGCCCGCGAACTGACCCGCGATATCCGTGAATTTCTTCTCGACGAGACGGAAACAGGCAGCGGCTGAAGCTTTCCCGTAATGTATTCCAAATGGCGCTAAAACCGATCAAAACAGTCACCCCCGATGAGGCGATAAAAGCCGTCCGCAGCGGCGATCATCTGCACTTAAGCAGTGTGGCCACCTCGCCGCAGTGCCTGGTGCATGCCCTGTGTCGGCGCGGGCGTACAGGCGAACTGGCCGATGTCCACATCCATCATCTCCACACGGAAGGCCCCGCGCCCTACGCCGGGCCCGAATTTGAAGGCGTCTTCCAACTGGATTCTTTTTTTGTCGGTCCGAACGTGCGTGCGCAGACGCAGCGGGGATTTGCCGACTACATTCCCGTTTTTCTGGGCGAGACGCAAAAGCTCTACCGCGAAGGGTATCTGCCCTGCGACGTGGCGATGATCCAGGTCTGCCCGCCGGATGACACAGGGCTTGTGTCGCTGGGCACATCCGTCGATGCGACGCTTGCCGCCATGGAATCCGCCCGCTGTGTCATCGCGGTCATCAATCCCCATGTGCCGCGCACTTTCGGCGATGCGCTCATTTCCCTGGACCGGATCAATATTTTTGTCGAAGACGATACGCCTCTGGAAACAGTTCATTTCGCCGCGCCGGATACCGTGGAAACAGCAATCGGCAGGAACTGCGCCGAACTGATTGAAGACGGGGCGACACTTCAGTTGGGGATCGGTGCGATTCCCAACGCCGTGCTCAGTCAGTTGGGGGGGCATAAAAACCTCGGAGTTCACACGGAAATGTTTGCCGACGGGGTCATCGGTCTGGAGGAAAAAGGAGTGATCAACGGAGCGAAGAAAGTTATCGATCCGGGAAAAATGGTGGCGACTTTTCTTCTGGGCTCCAGGCAGCTTTATGACTACACGCACGAAAACCGCCTGGTGTTGATGAAGGACGTAGGCTATACCAACGATCCGTTTTTGATTTCGCAAAACCCCAGGGCCACAGCGATCAACTCCGCGCTACAGGTCGATCTGACCGGCCAGATTTGCGCCGATTCCATCGGTGTGAAGCACTACTCCGGAGTGGGCGGCCAGGTCGATTTTTTTTACGGTGCTTCGCGTTCACCCGGCGGCAAGGCGATTTTGGCCATGCCGTCTGTAACCTCGCAGGGAATCAGCAAGATAGTTCCCATGCTGCTGCCCGGCGCCGGCGTAGTGACCACACGAGCCCATGCGCACTGGGTAGTGACGGAATACGGCGCCGTGAATCTCTACGGATGCCCGCTGCAGGAAAGGGCCAGGCTGCTTGCCGGCATCGCCCATCCGGACCACCGGGAGGCGCTGGACCGGGCGGCGTTTGAACGATTCGGATCACATTTCCATTTTGTGAAAAAATAATTCAGCTCACTGACACGAAAGCAAGACGATGTATGCTAGGCGCACTCGCTGAAGCCGCAGGCACGGCAGACCACGCAGCCCCCTTCATGCTCGACAATCCCGCCGCAGTCAGGGCAGGCGCCCTTGGAGAAAACGCGTTTTTCGTGATGGATTTTTCCGCCGTTGGCCGTTACATGGGTTTGGATCGCCTTGGCCACCGCGTCCGCGCAGGACATGATCTTGTTTTCGCCGAAGCCGGAGGGGGAATGGCAGGAAATTCCCTGTAGCTGCTTGATCACCTGGCGCGCCTGCAGCCCGCTGCGCCATGCGAGCGACACCATGCGGCCGATGGCCTCGTTCTGGGAGGCGGCGCAGCCGCCGGCCTTGCCCATGGTCGTGAAAAGTTCGAACAGGCCTGTATCATCCTCATTGATGGTCACATAAAGAGGACCGCAGCCGGTCTGCATCTGATAGGTCCAGCCCTTGAGTATTTTCGGTCTTTCCCGTTTTGGGGCTGCTTCTTCCGTCTCGCGGGGAATGGCCCTGTCCGTCTCCTGCTTTTTGCCCACACTGAGCACCTGCTGGTCGCGGGATCCATCGCGATAGATGGTGACTCCCTTGCAATCGAGCTTATAGGCGAGTTCATAAACACGCGCCACATCCTGAATCGTCGCGCTTTCGCGGAAGTTGACTGTTTTGCTGACCGCGTTGTCCGTGCACTTCTGAAAAGCGGCCTGCATGCGGATATGGACTTCGGGGGTGATGTCATGTGCCGTAACGAATATTTTCCTTATGTCGTCAGGGATTTCGTCAATGCCCTGTACGCTGCCGAGTTCAGCGATGCACTGCATCAGCTGTGGCGAGTAAAACCCTCTTTCTTTTGCCAGCTTTTCAAAATAGGGGTGTACCTCCACCAGAATGTCGTTATCCATGACCTGGCGGATGTAGGAAACAGCGAAAAGAGGCTCCACGCCTGAAGAGGCATTGGCGATGATCGAGATGGTGCCGGTGGGCGCGATGGTGGTGACCGTAGCGTTACGCAGCGGCGCATCCCCTCTTTTTTCATACACAGACCCGATGAAATTCGGGAAGGCGCCGCGGGTGGCAGCCAGCGCGCGGGATGCTTCATGTCCCCGGTCGCTGATAAATTTCATGACTTTTTCACCGAGCTCAACCGCCTCGTCAGTATTGTAGGGTATCGCCAGTCTGATGAGCATGTCCGCCCATCCCATTACCCCCAGGCCGATTTTTCGATTAGCCAGTGTCATTTCAGCGATTTGCGGCAGAGGATACTTGTTCACTTCCACTACATTATCCAGAAAATGAACGGCCAGAAAAACCACTTCTTTGAGCTTGTCCCACAATATCCGGCCTCCGGAGACCATGGTGGCCAGATTGATGGAGCCGAGGTTGCACGATTCATAAGGCAGCAGGGGCTGCTCGCCGCAGGGATTGGTGGACTCTATCGTGCCGACATGCGGTGTGGGGTTGTCGCGGTTGAGGCGGTCTAAAAAGACAATGCCCGGCTCGCCGTTTTCCCAGGCCTGCGTGACAATGCGGTTAAAAACCTTACGGGCGTTTAGCTGTCCGGTGACCAGACCATTGCGGGGATTTATCAGGTCGTAATTTTCATCTTTTTCCACGGCCTTCATGAAGGCCTCGGTCAGCCCGACGGAAATGTTGAAATTATTGAGCTGCCGGTGGTCGGCCTTGCACATGACGAAGTCCATGATGTCCGGATGGTCGACGCGCAAAATACCCATATTGGCGCCGCGTCTGGTGCCTCCCTGCTTGATGGTTTCCGTCGCCACGTCAAAAACACGCATGAAGGAAATCGGGCCGCTGGAGATGCCGGTGGTGGTTAAAACAACATCATTGGCCGGACGGAGCCGGGAAAAGGAAAACCCTGTTCCTCCGCCGGATTTATGAATAAGAGCGGTATATTTCACCGCGTCAAAGATGTCTTCCATGGAATCGCCAACCGGAAGCACAAAACAGGCGGACAATTGTCCCAGCTCACGTCCGGCATTCATCAGCGTGGGCGAATTGGGAAGGAACTCAAGACGCGCCATCATGGAATAAAAAGCGTCGGTCAGGGCTGCGACATCCGCCTGCTCATCAAATTTTCTTTCCGCTTCGGCGATTGTCCGGGCCACACGCTGAAACATCTGCACAGGAGTTTCCAGAACATTCCCCTGCTTGTCGCGTTTCAGATAGCGCCTTTCCAAAACGGTAAGAGCGTTTTTCGTCAATGCAGGAATCACAGCGGCGCCGGTCGTTTTTTCCATGGGGGATAAACTCCTTCAAGATTGTATAAAAAAGATTTAATAAGTAAAAAACACTATATGTAGTGCAGTTATTGCTATTAACCACAACATCTAGGTCTTGTCAATAGATGGAAATAATTTTTACAGAAAATTAAAAAAAGGTGCGTGATTGGATGTGAAAAATG
>JAAYKU010000175.1 GCA_012522275.1 Smithella sp. | reverse complement strand
CCAAATCGCTTCCACGCCGAAAAAGGAAACCATTTTGCAAAGCCGCCTGGCTGCCGCCGGCGATTTTCAATATATCATCATCGACTGCCCGCCTGCGGCGGGCCTTCTGACCGCGAACGCGCTGGTGGCCTGCCGGGAAGTATTCATCCCCCTGCAGATGGAGTTTCTCGCCCTCAAAGGCATGAGCAGGCTTCTGAGCATGATCGACGAAATCAAAAAGCAATACAACCGCCGGGGACCATCCTACCGGATTATCCCCACGCGCCATGACGGACGCAAGAAGCTCAATAACGCCATCATGAACAAGGTGCGCGAGCGCTTCGGAAACCGCGTATTCAAATCCGCCATCCGTGAAAACATCGCCGTAGCCGAAGCGCCGAGTTTCGGCCAGTCCATTTTCGAATACTCACCGAAAAGTCACGGAGCGGAAGATTATCTTGCCTTGTCCAGAGAAGTAATCCGCAGGCGTTCCATTTGATGACTTCCGGGAGGGCCTCCCGCGTGCGAGGCGTCATGAGCATAACGAGAGAAATTATCTACTCCGGCAACAACATGGAAGGAAAGACCACCACAGAATTGAACACTATGGGCGAGCCCGCCATGCAGATGACCACCTCCATGAAGGGTAGATATTCGGGCGCATGTAATAAATAACCATGCCCCCTTTTCCCGTACGGCCGGCCGGCCGCTGCGGGAAAACAAAGGGCATTAATTTAATGTGAAGGAGAAAAGCATGAGACTCAAAGACAAAGTGGCAATTGTGACAGGATCGGGACGCGGTATCGGAGAAGGCATTGTTTTACGCTTCGCCGAAGAAGGCGCAAAAATTATTGTCAATGACGTAAACGAAGAGGACGCGGCCAATGTGGTAAATCAGGTCAAAGCCAAAGGCGGCCAGGCCGTTGCGGTGCTGGGCTCCGTGTCGGACCGCCCGAGCGTGCAGAAAATGGTGGATACGGCCGTCAAGGAATTCGGCACGCTCGACATCATCGTCAACAATGCGGGCATCACGCGCGATGTCATTTTGCATAAAATGACCGATGATCAATGGAACGCGGTAATCGATGTCAATCTGACCGGCGTGTTTTACGGAATTCAGTGCGCGGCCCGCTATATGCGTGAAAAGGGCTACGGCAAAATCATCAACATCTCCTCGACCAGCGCACTGGGCAACGCGGGCCAACTGAACTACTCGGCAAGCAAGGCGGGCGTCATCGGCATGACCAAAACCGCGGCCAAGGAACTCGGCCCCAAAGGGGTCAACGTCAACGCCATCGCCCCGGGCATGATCTGGACCGACATGATGAAGAACATGCCGCCGGAAACGATCAAGCAGATGGACCTTATGCTGCCCTACCTGGTGCCGATGAATCGTAAAGGTTCGCCGCTGGACATAGCCAACCTGGCCTTGTTTCTTGCCAGTGATGAAAGCTCTTTCATCACTGGTCAGGTTATCTTCTGTGACGGCGGGATGAAGATTTAAAACAGGCTATCGGTCGCAGGAGATGGGAGATCGCCCATCAGCAGCAAAGGCATCCTGCGGATATTCGGATGGGGGGCGGCCTGAAGCCCATAGGGTAATCAGGCCGCCCCCGTTTTTTATAAGGTCTCCTTCCCGCCTATCCGCCGGATATTTTGTTATCTGTCCCCAGGACACAGGCCGCTTGCACCCTCCGGCGGCATTCCTGCACATTGTTGCGCCTTGCGGCCGGAAATCCCGCCCTGCCCTGCGTCAATAAGGCAAGTGGTTAAACGGATCATAGGCAGTATCGAGACATGTTTCTATTTCAGAGGCTCTTGCTATGCAAAACAGTATATATTTGCCTCTGGGCATTGCCTTTTCCAGATGCTCGAAAACCGACAGATGCGGCTCGGCCATGGCCACCCCGACTTTCTGGGGGCTGTTGCTTAAAACAACCAGACGGTTTTTTAACGCGTATTTCTCTCCGATGGCTTTTTGCATTGTCGGATAGACACTGAAGCCCTTCAGGGAAACAACGGGCATGCTGAAATGGGCGGAAAGAGCCTTCATGTAATCTTGCTCATTGATTATCCTTTTTCGGGCCAGCAAGGTGCCGAGATGCTGATGTCTCCCGTAGCTTTTCTGGCTTTGCTGCAGCTCGAGAATTTCTTCCAGCTGCACGGGGGTAATCATGTTCAGCTCCACCAGAATTTCGCCCAGTTTCTTTCTTTTATTGCTGAAATAAATATTCTTCATGATGATGGACTGGGGAAAGCCCATCTCACAAAGAATCTGTCCCAGATATTTGTGAGGCTCCTTTTTTTTCCTTCTCATCGCCTCGTCGAGATCGGATG
>JAAYKU010000174.1 GCA_012522275.1 Smithella sp. | reverse complement strand
TGTCGGGCCTTGACTGGCTGTCGGCCTTGTAAAGAGCTATTTTTTTCTTTTTGCCGTCCACCATGATCCCGCCGCGCTTGTTAATGTCGTAGGCGACAAATGTCGCGCACAGCCAGCCCATCTGGCCATTTAGGGCACCGGGCCCCGAGTGAGGCCAGACAATGGCAATGCGTACGGTGTCGCCTTTGGGGTTGACCCAGTTTGCGGGGTCCCATCCGGTCATATCACTCATTTTATCGGCATCAAAGGCGGCTTTGGCTGTCGGGGCTGCTGCCATGGCGAGCGAAAGTGAGCCCGCCACCAGCATACATACAACAGCAACTAAAATAGTTTTGACTATTCTTTTCATTTGGTTCTCCTTTCGGTTTGAAAATGAGGTTGCTAAATTTGTTAGTATTTTTCTCACTATCCGCCCTGATTCTGTAAATTACGTACAATGTTTATACGCCTGGAAGATTTCAGAAAAAACATGAACAAAATCAACCCGTTTCACAGCCGGGACTTTTAAATTAAGGGGGCGCCTGAAGTGAAAACCGCGCCCCCTGTAATTGGTAAATTGTGACGACATATTTAACAGTCATCGCTCGTGATTTTTGATTATTCTCCCATCGGGTCCTTTCCCTTACAGCGATCGAGCTTCGGATCCATCCACGGCAGAACCTTTGACGCGGGAATCTCCCAGGTGGGCCCGCAGGCGCAGTTTTCTTTCATCCAGTAGTAGGGAGGCATATTCATGTTCGCTTTTTGCTCCTCAGGCGGCACAAATTCGCACAGCCGGAATCCCTGAATCGCCTTGTGATCGCAGGCGCGCATCTTGACGATACGGCCGGTAACGAACTGGTAGGTGTCGCCTTCAAAAACAGGGATTATCTTTTCCGCATCGGTGCTGCCGGCTCGTTCCATAACACTTAATAACCAGTACATCTGCTGTGACCAGAAACCGAACGTGCCCCACGGATAGGTGAAAGTTACACTGTTGAAGGGCGCCGTTTTAAATTTTTTCCATGCATTGTGCCATTCTGTATAGTATTTTTTCATCCCCGGTCTGTCGAATGATGGTCCGGCCGCTTCATAATGCTTGATACTTATCAGCCCTTTTGTACCCTCAATGCCGACTTCGCCCAGCATCATCGGCTCATCGATAAAAATGTTGGCAAAGGGAAGTGTAATACCCATCTGGCGCGACTGTTTAAGCAGATTGGCCGCATCCGGGACCCAGTCGCCGGTGTAGATCACCTCTGCGCCCGAGGCCTTGATTTTTTCCAGATAAGGGGCAAAATCGGTGAGGAAAAGTTTATGATAATCTTCTCCGACCAGTTGCGCGTCCGGATAGTACTCTTTAAGGCCTTTTTTAAAGCCTGCGGCAATTTCACGACCAAAGGAGTAATCCTGGCACAGAATATAGAACTTCTTTTCTTTTTTACGGATCTGACCGTAAAAATACGCAACGCCACGCCCCACCGCTTCGGTTGAATCGGAGGTCATAAAGGCGTAGCGGTTAAAGT
>JAAYKU010000173.1 GCA_012522275.1 Smithella sp. | reverse complement strand
GCATCGAGACATCGCCGGAGGACCTCAAAGGCATGACGCTGGCGCAGGGCATACTGACCGCCCGCGGCGGCATGACCTCGCATGCGGCGGTCGTCGCCCGCGGCATGGGCAAGTGCTGTGTGTCGGGCTGCGACAAGCTGGAGATCAGCTATGCTCAAAAAACAATCAGGGTCAACGGTAATTTGATTGCCGAAGGAGATTATATTTCACTCGACGGCACCACCGGCGAGGTCATGAAAGGCGAGGTAAAGACCAGGCCGGCGGAGCTTTCCGGAGATTTCGGCATTATCATGCAGTGGGCGGACGACGTAAAAAGACTGGGCATCCGCACCAATGCCGACACACCCCATGACGCCACCGTCGCGCGTAATTTCGGCGCGCAGGGCATCGGCCTTTGCCGCACTGAACACATGTTCTTCGAAGGCGACCGGATCAAGGCCGTGCGCGAAATGATCCTATCCGACAGCCTCGAGGGACGCGAACGCGCCCTGGCGAAGCTGTTGCCGATACAGCGTGATGATTTCTACGGCATCCTCAAGGCCATGGAAGGATACGGGGTGACCATCCGCCTGCTGGATCCGCCCCTGCACGAATTTGTGCCGCAAGATGAGAACAGCCAGTGGGAAATGGCCCGCGAAATGGGCCTTTCGATCGACGCGGTCAAAGCGAAGGTAGAATCTCTGCACGAACAAAACCCGATGCTGGGCCATCGCGGCTGCCGCCTGGGTATCTCCTTCCCGGAAATCACACAGATGCAGGCCCGTGCCATTTTCGAGGCGGCCTGCCGTCTCGTAAAAGAGGGGGTGGACGCCAAACCCGAAGTCATGGTCCCGCTGGTCGGTACAGTCAAAGAGCTTGCCGCGCAAAAGGAAATCATCGTCGCCGCGGCCGAACAGGTGATGGCTGAAACAGGCGTAAGGGTGAACTACCAGGTCGGCACCATGATTGAAGTGCCGCGCGCGGCTCTCACCGCCGATGAAATCGCCAAAGAAGCCGCGTTCTTCTCGTTCGGCACCAACGCCCTCCCACAGATGACCTTCGGTTACAGCCGCGACGACGCGGGGAAATTCCTGCCGGATTATGTGGAAAAGAAAATCCTGCCGGTTGACCCCTTCCGCGTGCTTGACCGCGAAGGAGTCGGCAAGCTCGTCGAAATGGCGGTAGAAAAAGGCAGGGGCGCCAACCGGAAACTAAAGGTAGGTATCTGCGGCGAGCATGGCGGCGATCCGAGCTCCATCGAATTTTGTCACCTGACCGGGCTCGATTATGTAAGCTGCTCGCCTTTCCGCGTGCCCATCGCGAGGCTTGCCGCGGCGCAGGCCGCTTTGATAAATGCGACACCCGCCAAAAAAGCGGCGACTAAAAAGGCAGCGGCCAAAAAAACCGGCGTCGTAAAACCGGCTGTGAAAAAGGCCGCCAAAAAGGCTGTCGCGAAAAAGGTCGTTAAAAAAGCGGCGGCTAAAAAAGTGACAAAGAAAACCGCCGTGAAAAAGACCGCGAAGAAAGCTGTAAAACAAGTGGTAAAGAAACCAGCAGCTGCAAAAAAGACAACCGCTAAAAAATAAGCGGTAAAAACAGGTAAGTCAAAAGAGGCAGGAGCCAAAATCTCCTGCCTCTTTGTTTTTTGCGCCCCCGGCGAATATTTCAGCGCCGCGTTACACAAAACGCGCCTGTACGAGGTCAGGGCCTCATGGACGCAGGCGAATACGCAGCATTTTGCCGCACAATAAAGGGCGCGTCATTGTTAAAACAAAACGAATAAGGCGCTTTTATTGCCACAGACGGGTCATTTCGGACCATCAGCCCTTCATGTTTTTAGACAACTCATCCGATACTATAAATGATGAAAAACTTGCACCTGCATGTATAAAAAGGTACTATCAGCGTGCAAACTGGTGAGTGTTCAATGAGACAGAAATCTAAAAAGATCAAGCCCGAAGAAGTTCTGAACGCACTGAAAAAAGCATCGGCCGGCGACTATTCGGCAATACTCGGCCTTGAGTCCGAAGATGACGAACTGGGTCGGATCGCTCTGGCTGTCAACGCTGTCCTCAAAAAAGCAGAAACCGGTTTTGTGCAGGCGGAAAGCATGGCCCGAGACGCGGAGCGCTATCGTCATATACTCGACAATATTGAAGAATCATATTTTGAAGTGGATATAAAAGGGAATCTCCTTTTCTTCAACGACACGGTTTTGCGCGATCTGGGCTACACGGCGGATGAAATCACCGGCATCAATTTCAAAAATCTGACGGATGAGGCCAACGCGAAAAAGGTCTATGAGGCGTTTCATCATGTTTTTCAGACGGGCAGACCGATCAAAGGCTTCGACTGGGAAATCATCAAGAAGAACGGCGAAACCATAAACGTGGAAGCCTCTGTGGCTTTGCTTCGTGATGAAGCAGACCGGCCTGTCGGTTTCCGGGGAGTGGTGAGGGATGTTTCCTGGCGCATCCGCACACAAAGAGATCTGCGTCAGAGCAATGAACGGTATCAGACTCTTTTGGACATCACGACTGAAGGCTATCTGGAGGAAGATCTCACCGGCCGGGTCACCTTCGCCAATGACGCGGCCTGCCGGCTGATGGGCTATTCGCGCGAACAGCTACTCAGCATGGGCTATCGCGACTATCTGATCCCCTCCATAGCAGACAACTTAAAAGAAATTTTTCTCAAAGCCTATAATTCGCGCAATCCCGTGCGCCTTACCGACTATGACATCGTGCGTCCCGACGGCTCAACTGTTACTTACGAAATCAACGCTGCTGTCAAATATGACCATACGGGAACCGCAACCGGCTTTCGCATCTTGCTGAAGGATTTTACGGCAAAGAAAAAGGCGGAAGAAAACCGTCGTAAAAGCGAGGAAAAATACCGCAACATACTCGAAATCATGGGGGAGGGCTACATTGAGACAGACACAAACGGTGTTATTACTTTCCTCAATGACACGGCCTGCAGCCTGATCGGGTACCCACGTGAAGAGCTTGTGGGGAAAAAATTCGACAAGTACTCTTCTTCCGAAACGGGCAGTTACAGCCATCAGGTTTATCAGGAAATATACAAAACCGGCAAACCTAAATTCTTGATGGACTATGGGGTGACGGCCAAAGACGGCTCCGTGCGTATTCATCAGCAAAATGCGGCACTGCTCACAGACGGAGCAGGCCGCCCGGAAGGGTTTCGCATTCTCGTCCGGGATGTTACAGACCACAGAAAAGCGCAGGAGGCGCTTTTCGAAACCGAATCAAAGTACCGTCACATACTCGAAACGATGGACGAAATCTATCTGGAAACGGACCTGTCAGACAATTTGATCTTTTTCAATGATTCTTTGTGCCGCATACTGGGTTACACGCGGGAGGAACTGCAAAATGCCGGCTACAAAATGATCTCGCCGCCGGAAAATATCAGCCAAAGACTCGATGACTTTAAGGAAATATATGCCACAGGCAAAACCAGGCGCTTCAGCAGCCATCAACTGATTGCCAAGGACGGCAGCGTCGTTTATCTGGATATGACCATTTCTCTTTTATATGCGAAAGACGGCGCCCCTTCCGGTTTCAGCGGCTTCGGCAGGGATGTCACGGAAATAACCCTGGCGGCGCGCAAAATAGAAGAAAATGAAAGACATCTGCGCGCAATTACGGACAACATCAGCGACATCATCTGGACGATGGACTTCGATTTATACTGGACATATCTGAGCCCCTCCGCATTTAACGTGACCGGATTTACGCCGGAAGAAATCATGAAAATGCCACTAAAGATGATAATCCCTCCGGATATCTACCATCTGGCCCGCGAGGGCTTGGACAAAATGATGGCCGACGATTCATCCTGGCCGTCTCCGCAAGAGCAAAAACCGATGACCTTTGAACTGCCCCTAATACACAAAAACGGCTCGCATATATGGATGGAGGTCAGCATTGACTTCAACCGGGATGGAAACGGCAGGCCGTTCGAAATAATCGGCGTGACCAGAGACATCACGGAAAGAAAAAAAGCGGAGGAAAAACGCCGGGAGCATGAAAACCTGTACCACAAAGCCCTGGAGACCACCAGCGACGGAGTTTCCATCATTCAGGACGGAAAGTATGTTTACTTCAACGCCAGATTCCTCGACACCCTGGGCATCCCTGAAGACCACCGCATCGACGGCGAAGAGCTGGGGAGGCTGCTTCACCCTGACGATCGCGGCCGCATAAGGCACTATTACGAAAAAAGAATGCGCGGAGAGCCGACGCCCGGCAGGCATGAACTGCGCGTCATCAAGCCTGACCACTCCATCATGTATCTGCAGGTGACATCGGCCGATATTGTCTATCAGGGGAAACCAGCTCTGCTGAGTTTCATGCAGGATGTCACACAGAGGAAAAAAGCGGAAGAAACGCTCAGGGAAAGCGAGAAGCGCTTCCGGATGATCGTGGAAAATGTCCATGAAGTCATCTGTACAACAGACATGAACCTTAAAATCACCTACATCAGCCCTTCTTGCTATCCTCTGTCCGGCTACACACCCGAGGAACTCTCCACACTGTCGATGGAAAAGTTTATGACGCCGGAAACACTGGCGGAAACGGTAAGAGTGGTCACACAGGAGATCGAACGCGAACTCAACGGAAAAAACACTGGAAAGTACACATCCAGAACCATCGAGCAGGAAATCATCCGCAAGGACGGCAGCACCTTCTGGCTGGAAGGTACAGGGTCTTTCATCCGCGATGAGCAGGGGAAAGCCACCGGCATACTGCTGGCCGGACGCGACATCACGGAAAGAAAAAAAGCGGAGGCGGAAAGAAAGAGGCTCGAGGACCAGTTAACGCAGGCACAGAAAATGGAAGTCATCGGAAGGCTGGCCGGCGGCGTGGCGCACGACTTCAACAATATGCTCAGCGTCATTTTAGGATATGTGGATCTGGCCAAGCTCAGGCTTGCCAAACAGCACCCCGTTTTAAATGACATAGCTGAAATTGAAAAGGCGGCTCTGCGCTCGCGCGACATCACCACACAGCTTCTGGCCTTCTCCCGCAAGCAGATTATCGAGCCGAGAGTCATCGATCTTAACGGCCTGATCGGGCACTCTCAAAAAGCGATGATCCGCCTGATCGGAGAAGACATCCGCCTGAAAGTCATCCGGCCGCGCGGACTATGGCCTGTAAAAGTGGACCCGTCGCAAATCGAGCAGATCCTCATGAACCTGGCGGTCAATGCGC
This sequence comes from Smithella sp., assembly GCA_012522275.1. Lineage (GTDB taxonomy): Bacteria > Desulfobacterota > Syntrophia > Syntrophales > Smithellaceae > UBA8904. The sequence continues at coordinate 1,445 of JAAYKU010000173.1, read as the reverse complement.
GCGACGCGATGCCCGGCGGCGGCAGGCTCACCATACAGACGGAAAACCGCGTTCTTGACAAACTGTATTGCGCGTCAAACCCGGGGTTCATACCCGGCGAGTATGTCTGTCTCACGGTCAGCGACAGCGGCACGGGGATGGACAAGGAAACACTCAAATATATATTCGAGCCTTTCTTCACCACCAAAGAGGTAGGCAAGGGTACGGGACTGGGTCTGGCCACGATTTACGGCATTGTCAAACAAAATGAAGGTTTCATCAATGTTTACAGTGAACCGGGTCAGGGGGCCAGCTTCAGCATCTATCTGCCGCGGGCGAGAGAGGAAAAGGAGGCTCCGGATGAAGAGGAATACGAACACAAACCGTCAGGCACCGGCTGCATACTTCTGGCGGAAGATGACGCCACGGTGCTGCAAATCGCGAAGGAAATGCTCGAATCAATCGGATATACGGTCATTCCGGCCGCGAGCCCGGAGGAGGCTGTCGCTTGCTGCGAAAATCCTGAACTGCATATCGACCTGGTCCTCACCGACGTCATCATGCCGGGCATGAACGGCAGCGAGCTGGTCAAAAAAATCAGACAGACCAGGCCGGGCATGAAAACACTTTATATGTCCGGCTATACAACCGATGTGATCGCCCGCCACGGCATACTGGAGCGGGGGGTCATGTTTTTGCAAAAACCTTTCACGATGAAGACCATTGCAGACAAAGTGGCGCAGGCCATGGCGGCCGAACCTGATTCATAAGCGCTTTTATACCGCGCTCAACCCATGGCCGTGATCAGTTTGACGAACCGGTTCTGGACCAGATAATTTTTCCCCTCCATTTCAAGTCGGAAAAACGCGTCGCGGGAATTGAGAAAATCCGACAGGCGGGCATGAGTCTCCGGCAGGGCGAAAGATACCTTGCCGCTTAACTCGCGCCCGTTGAGCAGGTGAATGACCACGGCAACCTGCTTGTAGCCGGGAAGGAAATTATCCACCGAATCCTCTTCTATGTAAACCATCATCATGTTTTCTTTTCTCAGAAGCGCGATTTCCCCCGAGTCCGACTCAAAAGGAATATAATTTCTGTCTTTGGCCAGCAGTTCCGTAATCAGCTCTCCGCCTTCACGGAAGGCCGATACGGCGGAAACAAAAAAATTGCCGCTCATCTCGCTTCCCTCCGGAAAATACACAGTCGCTTTCTTTTTGATCGTTTCGATTTTCAGTTGCATGATACCCCCTGTAATTTTTTTGCCAAAACAGACCGGAATTAATTTTCCGAGCCCGCCTCGTCGGCAATGCGTGCGCCTTCCATCAGTAAAGACATGGCACTTTCAAAAACATTGCGCTCCGGCACCGTGGTGCAGGCTCTGATTTCGAATTCACCCTCGAGCCAGGTCATCATCTGGTAAAAAGCGTCCTGCCCTTCCAGCCCCTGAGCCTGCGCGTAGATAATAT
>JAAYKU010000019.1 GCA_012522275.1 Smithella sp. | reverse complement strand
GTGAAAAAAGGCGGTCTGAGTTTCGGGGCGGACCCAAAGGCCGCGGCCGAGGTGACGCGCCGTGTCAAAGCTCAAACGACACTGCCGCTGATTATAAAGCTTACCCCGAATGTAACCGACATCAGTCTGATCGCCCGCGCGGTGGAGCAGGCAGGCGCCGATGCCGTTTCGCTCATCAACACGCTTGCCGGCATGTCCGTTGACTTGAAAACAAGAACGCCGCATCTGAAAAACATCACCGGCGGCCTGTCCGGCCCGGCCATCAAGCCTGTTGCCCTGAAAATGGTATGGCAGGTGGCGCAGAAAGTGAAAATTCCGGTGATCGGCATGGGAGGGATCATGACGGCCGAAGATGCCCTGGAGTTCATGGTCGCGGGCGCCCGGGCCGTTCAGGTGGGCACGGCCAGTTTTATCAATCCCTGCGCCGCGACGGAAATTATCGACGGCATGCGCAATTACATGAAACAAAACAGTATAAAAAAAATAACAGATATTGTCGGAACGCTGAAGGTCTGACCATGAGAATAAAAACTGAACAAATCATCGAAGGCGTGTATCTGATAGGCGGGCCCAACGTCACGGCAGGAGAGGACGCGGCGGTTTTTCTGATCGATTTTTCCGGCGAGCTGGTTTTGATCGATGCCGGCGCGGGCGGCTCTTCACATGAGCTTGTGCGCAATATCGAGCTGCTGGGACTTGATCCCGCGCACTTGTCTCACGTCATTTTAACTCACTGTCATATAGATCATATCGGTTCGGCCCCTTTTTTTCAGGAAAAGTACAAAACGAAAATCGTCATTCATGAACTTGACGCACAGGCGCTGGAAACGGGTGACACGATCCGTACGGCCGCCAACTGGTACGGCACGACATTTCCGCCCACACGGGTTGACCGGAAATTAACCGGCACGTATGAAACATTGAGCTTCGGCACAGAAGAGCTGCACTGCCTGCATACACCCGGACACACGCCCGGATCCATATCAGTCTATCTGGACCGGGCAGGCCGGAGGGTGCTGTTCGGGCAGGACATTCACGGACCGTTCAACAAAGCATTCGGCTCCGATATTGGTATGTGGAAAGAGTCGATGCACAAACTTCTCGCGCTGGAGGCGGACATACTTTGCGAAGGTCATTTCGGCATCTATCAGCCGAAAGAAAAAGTCCGGGATTATATAGAGCGCTACCTGGAGGAATATGACTGAGGATAAAGGACAAAGGATAAAGGATAAAGGCTAAAGGCTGAAGGATAAAGGATAAAGGATAAAGGATAAAGGCTGAAGGCTGAAGGCTGAAGGCTGAAGCTCATCGTTTACAGTCCGTGGCTGTCGGCAAAAAAGAATTTCTGCCGGCGTGAAAGCACGCGCATACCTGTAAGTCAAGTGTACGGAGGCGAAATCACAAGGGAGTGTGTGCATTTCCCCGAGCTCTTAAATCTTCTAACCCTCTAACCCTCTAACCTTCTAATCTTCTAATCCTCTAATATCATAACCACCTAAATGAGCGCGAGGCTGTCGGCCACGGCCATGCCCGCCGTTGTCGGACAGAGACGACCGTCTTTTATTTTCAACAGTTTGTTTTTGATCAATTCATCGATCGCCTTGGCCTTTTCTGCAAGCAGGTCGATTCCGTAGCTTGTTTTGTATTGCGCCGGATCAATTCCTTCCCGTGTGCGCAGGCCCAGAAAAAGAGCCTCCAGCGCCAGTTGCTGCGCGGTTAACTCTTCCGAGTGAGAAACAACAGGCCGCGACGAGGCGATATCTGCAATATAGCCGTGCGCGTCTTCTTTGTTCCACCAGCGCCTGCCTGCCGAAAAAGAATGGGCGGCCGGCCCCAGGCCCAGGTAGGAAACATGCCGCCAGTATTTCATGT
>JAAYKU010000172.1 GCA_012522275.1 Smithella sp. | reverse complement strand
GCGGATTTTCCATCGATCTGCCCAGTAATTACATTCCCTGGGGCGGCGCGATTTCCCTCGAAAAACAGCAAAAGAAATTTGCCGCCGCGCTCAAAAAAATTGATCGCATCGCGGCCATAGTCGGGCGCAATGAACAACTGCCGCCGGAAAAAGGCCCCCTGTGGCAAAATATCATTTTTTCGGCGATTTACCGAAAGTCTCTGCCGTATGTCGCGCGCATGGACAAATCCTTTTGGGCCGATGAAAAATGCAACGCCTGCGGCATTTGTAAAAACGTATGCCCGGCGGCCAACATCGTGATGCAGGGGGAAAGGCCCGTCTGGAGGCACAACTGTCAGCAGTGCTTCGCCTGCATTCACTGGTGCCCTGAAAGCGCCATCCAGTACGGGAAAGGCACGGCGGCTAAAAAACGCTACCGTCACCCGGAAGTTTCCTTAAAAGATATGCTGCGCCAGATTTCCGGCAAACAGGACTGAGTTCTCGCGGATGCATTCATCCACTGCTGGTCCGCCACTTGTTTGTTTTGTCTTGTCTTGAAGAAAGAGGGGCCCTCCGCCGCGGGCAACACGGCGGAGGGGCATTGTGTCGGTAACATACTTTAAAAGCCAGTGAGGTAACTTGTTACCGACGGCAAAGAAGGAGCTGGTATCATTCAAGAAAGAAGTAAACCCTTTCTGAATAAAATTTCTTTATATTGTTTAAATCAAAAACCTATTCAGCAAAGAGCTGAATAGCCGCCGTCCACCACGACAGTCGTGCCGGTAATAAAATCAGATGCACGACAGGCCAGAAAAACCGCCACACCGGCCAGGTCGTCGATACTTCCCCATCTACCCGCTGGTGTCCTGCCGAGAATGCGCTCGTACAATGTCGGATCTTTCTCATTAGCCGTGCGTGTCAGATCAGTGTCAATCCATCCGGGCAGCACAGCGTTCACCTGAATATTGTCCATTGCCCAGGCCACAGCCAGAGATTTAGTAAGCTGCACCAACCCGCCTTTGCTGGATCCGTATGCGGGCAGGTGAGATACTCCGAAAATTGAAAGCATGGAGCCGATATTGATGATTTTACCGGAACCGGAGCGTTTCATATGGGGATAAACGTCGCGCGCACACAAAAAGGCGCTGGTCAGATTTGTGTCCATAATCTGCCGCCATTGTGCCAGGGGCAGATCCTGAGGCTGTTTACGAATGTTCATCCCCGCGTTATTGATCAGAATATCAATCGAGCTGCATTGCCTGACTATGGTCGTGACCATTTCCCCCACGGACTTTTCGTCACTGACGTCCACTTGTACGGCAAAAGCCTCGGCGCCCAGCGACTGCAAATCTTGTACAGCCGCGGCGGATTTCTCCTCATTTCGGGCGGCGACAAAAATGGAAGCACCGGCTTTCGCCAAACCACGCGCCATGCCCAGGCCGATGCCGCCGTTACCGCCGGTTACCAAAGCAACTTTACCTTTCAAATCAAACATCGTTTTTCCTTTTTCAGGACGGAGGATTGCTCTTTATTGTCTTCAAAATCCACCTTGACTCATTTGCTGTAGTCAAACCAGCCGCGTCCAGTGGCGCGTCCCAGGTGATTGGCGCTTACCCTCTGTTTCAGATTAGGCCGGGGACGGAAGCGCTCACCATACGATTCAAAGAGGATCTCCTGCACTTCAAGGTTCAATTTGTTATTCAGTACGTCCATCAGCGCGTAAGGCCCCATAGGATGCCCCAGGCCCAGCTTGCAGGCCTTGTCGATATCTTCCGGTGTGGCGACTTCCTCTTCCAGCAGGCGGCAGGCCTCAATGAGCATGGCATGGAAAATCCGGTTGACGGCAAAACCCACGACGTCTTTTACTCGAATGGGTTCTTTACCGATCTTACGCATCAGGTCCATTACCGCCTGTACCGTTTCATCGGTAGTATCAAGCGCCGGAATCACCTCGACGAGCTTCATGATCGAAGCCGGAGAGAAAAAATGCGCCCCTAAAAACTGCCCGAGCCTTTCCTTCTTAACGGACGTGGCAAGACGGGTGATGGAAATGCTCGACGTGTTGGTGGCAAAAATACAATCGCTTGGGCAGACCTTATCCAATGCGCTCCAAACAGCCTGCTTGACTTCCAGGTTTTCAAAGACGGCTTCGATGACAAAATCTGCGTCTCTGAGTTCTTCGTAATTACCGACGGGCGTTATGGCATCCAAAATTTTAGCCTTGTCCGCCTCGGTGACTTTCCCTTTTTTAATGTGCTTTCCCAGAGATTTGGTCAAATTTTCCTTACCCCGAGCTGCCAGCTCAAGGGTCTCATCTTTAAGCGCCACGCGATAGCCATTAATGGCAAAAGACAGCGCGATTTCCGATCCCATCATCCCCGCGCCGATTACCCCGATATTTTTGATGTCCTTCATGTTCATGTGCTCCTCTTTCGGTATTCGTTCACTTGCGGCTATTTAACAGCAACGAACGTGCCATGACATGTTAACTGCTGAATATCATTGGCATTACGCAATATGATGGGACATGGGCCATGAGCATTTGCTCCACTCTCTCGCGGCCTGCGTATGCGTCCGCAGCCGTAGTTTTGTATTTTTAATAATTATATCAGTTGCTTATAGGATGTGTATCAAATGATGCATGCTGTTGAAAATGATGCAGACGTTAACTCGCTTTATTACTGCCTTATTTATTTTCTTTCCTCAGTCGCCAAACCGCCCTTGGTCCAAATTCTTCAGGCTCGATCAGCTCCAGCTTTTTGAGATGGTCGCTTGACCGTCCGCGAGCCCTCCAAGCGAACTGTTAAGTATTTCTTAACGGTTGCCTCCATCGGCAAATTCACGGACGCCTTTCGGGTATTCCCGCCGAATGTCATCCGGAGCCCGAAACTCGACCAGACTGCCAAGAGAGTCTCCGGCAAGCTGGCCGAGGAGGCAGCCTTGAGCTCGTTCCAACATCTGTGCCTGGCGAAACGGACTAATCATCCGGCCCCCGATGGGCGGTGGCGTCATCATCGATCCAATCCTCTTCAGTGTAGTGCACCTTAGACCCGGAACCTTGCGCGGGTCTTCTACCGGCACTAAGTAACCGCTTATCGAAAGATCGCAAAAGCCGGATGCGGGGCTGGACAGCCACGACACGGCCCGTCCAGGATATTTTATCCGAGCTTTCTTTTGCGCCGGGCATTAGTCTTTCCCCCGTCCACCGAGTTTGCACAGCACCCGATGTATTCGCCGGATTCGTTCGTCGTCAGACATAAACAGAGTGATCCCGCGGTTATAGACCGTGATCTCGACAGTGCCGTCGGTCAGAATCAGTTTGAGGTAATCGTATTCCATCGGATCGCCGGCCTTCTTGTTGCCGTAAACGCCGCCGAGGCTAAGCAGGCTTTCCGCGCTTATTGCTGCGCGCACATCCGCAGGGATTT
>JAAYKU010000171.1 GCA_012522275.1 Smithella sp. | reverse complement strand
GGGCAAGCAACACGGTTTCGGATATTTCCGACGCGATCACGCGTATCGGTTTTACCACTGTACAGGCGCTGGTTTTTGCCATCTCGCTCAGAGACCTGCGTCGTTCGTCAAACAAAACAGATGTCGCCTTGTGGGAGCACTCGCTGGCCGCCTCTGTCGCCTCCGGGCTTATCGCCAGAGACCTGGGGGTGATCCCCTCCGGTGAGGCATTCGTGTACGGACTTTTGCATGACATCGGTAAAGTCGTGATCAATCTGTCCATGAAAAAGGAATTTGCCGAAGTGATCAGGATAGTCCAGGAAGAGCACATTTCTTTTCCGGAGGCGGAAAACAGAATTCTGGGGTTTGATCACGGTGATATGGGCCAATATGTTGCAAAGCAGTGGCGCCTTCCGTCCGATATGGTCTTTGCTATCGCCAACCACCATGAAACGGACATTCTTTCAGGCGGCGAGTCTGCCGAGCTGAAAAGAAAAACACTGATTGTCAAGGCGGCCGACGCCCTGTGCGCGTCAATGGGAATCGGCCTGAGCGGCGGCATGACACTTTCCGCCGAAGAATGGCAATATGTGAAGCTGGGCAGCCCCAAAAGGCGAGAAGCGCTTTCGGCCATTATCGCGGATGAATATCTCAACTACCATAGTTTTGTGACCGGACAGCCTGTGCAGGGGGCGTAAACTTTTTCAGACAGGAAGACGGATGGAAAATTTTCAGCAGCAGGGCCGCCAGGAAATCATTTACCGCTACGCGGCGCGAAAAGCGCTGCAAGACCTCAGGGACGGCACGCCGCCTGAAACAGCCATGCAGCAGCTTTTAAACACCTATCCTCTTTTCAACTATTGCCGGCAGGAGATGACTGCGGAAGATAAAACGGTGCTTATGGCAATCGCCGCCTCCAGGCAGCACGATCTTCTTTTGAGGCGCTTCGCCCTGAAGCTGTTGCAGCGCTTCATAGGGGATGAGGACGTAAAAGAGTATTTCCGCGGCCTTTGGGAAAAACCGTGCGACTATGAAGTAAGGCTCGAAGTCCTGTGGGGGCTTTTGAGCTATCCGGAAATTTCCGAGGAGCTTTATGCGGATATCGGTGTGCATTTCGATGCGGCCAACTGGGACAAGTGGCTGCCCCTGATCGTTGAAAAACTCGAAGGTGACGCGGAAGAAAAGGCTCATGTCAAAGAGCTGATGAAAAGATTTTTCAACCTGTAGAGACGTTTATTTCCGACCCTGTAGTCGCTTATCCCTCATCACTGTTTTCCTACTTCCGACCTATGCTCCCCGACTTCTGTTTCCATCACCCGGTCTGGAGCTCCCCCCGCCGCCAACTGGAGAGTGTGTCGTAATCGTAAAGAAGCCGTCAACATCGTCATGCCGGTGAAAACCGGATAATGTCAGGGTTGTTTTTGATGAGAGATTTTATCTTCAGATGTGCTTTTTATGATCCAAACAGATATTTTTCATAAATTTTTCGGGCCGGAGTGCGCAGGTAAAGGCACAGAGCAAGAAATTCACCGCCTCCTTTCAGGAAATGCCTGGGCTTGATATTGGAACCCTGAACTTCAAACCATTCATCCAGGGGATACTCCACCCATTGGGAACTGATTTCAGCAAGAGGTTTTCCCGTGACTATGGGGAACCTGGCAAACATCTCCACATCAAAAGTCCAGTGGACCTTGAAGGGTTTTTGAAAAACCTTCTTTAAGGAATCAGAGGTTCTGAATATTTTGGCGCCGCACTGGGTGTCATAAATATTGATCTTCAGTAAAAGTGAAGCACATGTGGCAAATATTCTTCCCAAGCAGTGTCTGGTCGTTTTTCTTTCGATATTTCGTCCAAGCAGTCTTACCCTGGAGCCCATAACGATTTGCGCGTTTCTGGAATTCAGCAACCGGCAGAAGTCCTCAATGGCGTTGACAGGCGTTGCCAGATCGGCATCCCAGTATCCCACGTTATCAAAAGATCCCTCAAGAGACTTGAGCATTCCCTGGCGTACGGCCTCTGCTTTACCCGAATTTTTTTCAAGATTCAAAACATCAATCTGGAGCGGATTTTTTTCCTTGATGGATTGAAGAACGTGGAGTGTATCGTCTGTGCTGCCATCGTTGACAAAGAGAAAGGACAGGTGGGGATTCTTTTTCAGGACACCCAGAAAGGGCTCCGCTTCGATTCGTTTTGATTCATTATAGCATGGAACGACAATTTGCGTCTTTTTCATTGGATCATCCTGTGACAACAGCCATGGTCACCCTATTTTCAACGGCTGACCTTATCACGAGCATCATTCTAAAGACAAAACAAATTTATCCTATCCGGTCCTGGCCAGCTTCAGTTTTCCATGCCATTTCGTGATTAAGGCTTGTTTGAGAATGGCATGCTCCGGCTTGTCCAGTAACGGATCCCGGGCGGCAAGGGCAAAGGCGTCTTCCTTAAAATATTTTTCCAATATTCTGCTATCAAAAAGCAGATAAATATCCCGTCGCAAAAATAATTGCGACACAGTCTCCCGCGAGGGATACTATCCACCATGAACTATGAACCATGAGCTTATTCTCACGGCTCTTGCACTTTTTACTCGTCACTGGTTACTGGCCTTTGGCTGCTAACTTTTGCCTTGACTGCCGGCGGCAGTTGGTTCTATTGCTCTTGCATGAAAAATGCAGTGAAAACGACGAAAAAAAGAGTCCTGGTGGCGATGAGCGGCGGTGTCGATTCATCGGTAGCCGCCCTGATGCTTATCGAGGCAGGTTTTGATGTCATGGGCGCCACCATGTCTCTGGGGGTTCATCAGCAAGGCCCCTTGCCGGGCCGCTTTACGGACGAGGCGATTAAAGACGCAAAGCGCGTGTGCGCCGGGCTGAAAATTGACCACCTGGTTTTCGAGTGCGCCCCTGTGATGGAAGAAAAGGTGATCGCGAAATTTATCACCGAATATATGCACGGACGAACGCCCAATCCGTGTGTCGATTGCAACCGCCATCTGAAATTCGGCGAGCTCGTGTCGCGCGCGCGTGAGCTGAATTTTGATTACCTGGCCACCGGCCATTATGCGCGCATCTTGCAGGGGCCCGGCGGGAAACCGCATCTTCTTCGTGCCACAGATTTGCTCAAGGACCAGAGCTATTTTCTCTACGGTATCAGCAAAGACGACCTTGAGTATCTTCTTTTCCCGCTGGGGGAGATGACCAAACAGCAGGTCCGTCAAAAATCCCTCGAAGCCGGACTGCATACGGCCCGGCGCAGTGAAAGTCAGGACATCTGCTTTGTTCCGGACGGTGACTACCGCAAGGTGTTCGCGTCTCGAAACATAAATATGCCCGAAGGGGATATTGTCGATCAAAGCGGCAGGCGCATGGGCCGACATCGCGGCATTGCAGATTTCACTGTCGGCCAGCGCGGCGGCCTGCGGATAAGCGCGCCCAGCCCCTTGTACGTTTTGTCCCTTGACGCCCGTTCAAATACGGTTGTTGTCGGAGGTAAGGAAGACCTGTTCGCCCCGGGGCTGGTCGCCTCCGATCTGAATCTGCTGACCGACGGCTGGCCCGCGGAGGCGGAGGCAAAAATCCGCTACCGTAAAAAGCCGACGCGCTGCAGACTCTCTCTTCACGGGGACAAATTGGCCGTGCATTTCAGTGAGGCGCAAGAAGCAATCACGCCGGGGCAGTCTGTCGTTTTTTATGATGGAGACCGTGTACTGGGGGGAGGCGTCATCGAAAGCGCCATCGGAGAATGAAGTGGCAAAACCCGGCGGGCCATCGATGATTGACGGACAGATAAAAAGTTCAACGCTCGAATTTCCATGTTCAGAAAAAGGCGATGTGAATAAGCTGGTGGCTCATGGCTAATAGTCTAGGGGAGTCTGCCGCTCATGTCCCCCGCCGGAGACTGTGTCGCAATCGTAAAGAAGCCGTTAACATCGTCATGCCGGTGAAAACCGGCATCCAGAACGTGCTGAAAATACTGGATTTTTCCGTGTCAAGCACCAGGCAGGCTCAAAGTCGCGCTTCGCTTGCACTAAATGACAAAAAAGTAATTGCGACACAGTCTCCCGGCGGGGGTGGAATCAGCTGAAAGTGACAGGTGGATAGTGAATTACTCGCAGCTCGCGGCTGGAAGATCAGGGGGATTGGCGGATGGGAAGCTGAAAGACCGGCAACAGCCCTCCTTGCCAACCCATTACCCCTTAGCCTCTCCGGCTGCAGGCAACAAAAAAGGCAGAGCCTGTGGCTCTGCCTTTTTGCAATGTTATAAACCGGCTTTGGTTATTTCATTTTTCTGCGGATACCAGCCAGGCCCAGCAGGCCCAGACCGAAAAGCACCAGCGAAGCAGGTTCGGGCACGGAGGTGGGGTTGTAAATTAACTGAGACTGTGCATGCACGTTATAATTACCGCGGGCATCCTTGCTCATAAAATTCATCACCTGCACGCCGTAATCCCCATTGGCATTGGCCGCGGAATTTATGAAATCGCGGGCCTTGTCGGTGAGTGCCAATGTGTCGAAGCCCGACGTTTTGACCAATTCACCTTCCAGATACCAGATGGCCAGCTGGAGAGCGTTTGCATTGGCAGCGTTATTAGCTATATCTTCAGTCGCCCACCGATAGTATAAAAAGGCTGTGGCTGAACTGATCGGATCCGGATTGCCACCGCTTAAACCTCCCTGAAGCACGGCATCGGAAATCGACCCGACCATAAGGGTTTCTCCCAGTGTGAAATATTCATTTCTTTCCAGACAGAATGTGCTGAACAAAACGCCTTCATCATCACCAATTTTGTCAATGTTGAAAGAACCACCGTTATTTGCGCCCCCCGCTCCCTGAGAGATAATGACATAGTCACCAGCCTCAATAGTGTAGGCACTCCCCGCGGGCGCGATCAGGAAAAGTCCCATCACAACCGCAGCCAGGCTTAAAAGTACTTTTTTCATTTGAATACCTCCGCATTTTCTTTTTGCCGATATACAAAGCACATCACGTGCCAGGAAGTAATTGGGCAGGCAAGCGCCAGGTAAATATATGTATTTACAGTGATATAAAGTTGATCTTTTTTGTTTCAGGATTTTTTCAGGATGCTGAAACATTAAAGATGTAAACTATTCCGACGGAATGAATGCCCGAAATCGACATGGAATACAGAAAAACACATAACCTTTGAATTGTAATACAAATATCATCTGTAAACTAATCCGACAGTGAATAAAGGCGGCAATCTCAGAAGTTGCAACGTTAAGGGCAAGACCCTGATTGTATTACAAATGGCGGGTGCAGGCCGATGCAGACTCCGGATAAAAGGATGTCGGTTTTCAGTTGCCGGTTTTCAACGGCATGACGATACTGTCTCACGCCGGAGACTGTGTCGTAATCGTAAAGAAGCCGTCACCATCGTCATACCGGCGAAGGCCGGTATCCAGAACATGCTGAAAATACTGGATTCCCCCGTGTCAGGCACGGGGCAGGCTCAAAGTCGTGCTTCGCTTGCACGGAATGACAAAAAAGTAATTGCGACACAGTCTCCCGGCGGGGGTGGGCCGCTTCGGCGGGCCGGGGGTGGACGTTGTTGTTTTTTGCTTCCCATCCACAATGAGCCATGAGCTACCAGCTAATCAACTTTATCCTTTCACCCATAACCTCCCGGCCTCACCCGGCTTTGCTTCCTTTACAATCTTGCAATTTCAGCTCAACCTTGTTATGGACAAACGCCTAGGCGAACACTCCGAACGGGAGACGGAAATGCAAGGTGAGTTACTGATTTTACTGCTTTTGATTCTGGCCATGATGACAGCCATTATCAGTTTTACGTACTCCCTGTGGAAGGGGCACAACGACGAGTTGATTCTCCGCAATATTATTCAGAGCTCTCCCATACCGACTTTCGTCATCTCCAAAAACCGTAAAATCATTTATTGGAACAAGGCCATGGATGGTGTCAGTGGCATCCGGGCAAAAGATGTTATCAATACGGATCAGCAGTGGCGGGCGTTTTACAAATCACCACGCTCTTGCCTGGCGGACCTTATTTTAAGTGGCAAGATTGCCAATGCACCCTCTCTTTATGACGGCAAAGTGGAAAGATCCTCCGTGCTTGACGATGCCTATGAGGTTACGGAGTTTTTCCCGGATATGGGGGAAAGAGGGAAATGGTTCCGTATCACGGCGGCCGGCATCCGTGACTCACGCGGCAATATGTTCGGTGCGATCCAGACTCTGCAGGATATCACCGAACAGAAATTGGCGCAGGATGAGCTGTTGCAAAGAACCAAAAACGAATCACTGGGTACTTTCGCCGACGGGGTGGCCAAGGACTTTGACAGTCTGCTGACGGCCATTTTGCGTAATGTATTTTTAGCTAAAATTTCCGCCAATGAGGAAGACAAAATCCTGGAAAACGGCCTCGCCACGGCGGAGAGGGCCGGCCTGCAGGCCAAGGAGCTGGCGCACAGGTTGATTATCTTTTCTCAGGGCGGCTATCCGGTCAAAAAGATGGAACGCCTGGGCGGGCTTATTGAGGAAACAGTTAAAAAAACCGTGGCCGGTTCAAACGTAACCTGTCGGACGATGATTGCGCCGGATCTGTGGCCCGCAGAGGTTGATGCAGGTCAGATCAGGCAGGTCATTGAAAACATAATGACTAATGCAAAAGAGGCTATGCGCGACGGCGGGGTTGTGGAAGTGATCGCGGAAAATACAACTACAGGAACCAACATCCGGACGTTGGGAAAAGGCAATTATGTCCGTATTATCATTCGGGATTACGGAGTGGGTATTCCCCGCGAAAATCTCTCCAGAATATTTGATCCTTATTTCACGACAAAGGAAAAGAAAGAGCGCGGAGGTATCGGACTGGGGCTGGCTATTTGTGACTCGATCATTAAATACCACAACGGCCTGATCAGCGTGGAATCAGTAGTCGGGGTGGGCACGTCTTTTATGTTGTATCTTTCGGCAAGCCCTGACTAATTTCGGGGAGACAAGAAATAAGCGTACTCCTAAGCAGCGGTGATCTTTGCGTACCATTTTGCATCCGCATCATAAATTACTTAAATTCTCATAAAACAGCAAAAGCCCGTGATACATCCGGGGATGCAGATCTTTAATTCCGGCCGTCGCGCTTTTCAAAAGCAGAACAGATTTCCACACCAATCACAATGGATGCCCCGGCTGATATTCTTTTACTGCCGGCGCAGTTATTACCGGAGCCGGCGGTTCACGCCGGAATCCGGTTACGCAGAGCCCTCCAGGCCAGAAACGCTTTTTTGACCGATTCCGCTGTGCTTTCAATTCCGATATGCTGTGTATTGATCATGATATCGTAATGTTTCGCGTCATTGATGTCCTCTTTAAAATATTTACGGACAAACGCGACCTGATCGCTGTCAAACTTGTTCACATGGGCAAGCGCTTCTTTATGCGACATTTGTCGGTCGTGCATAACTTTTTCCACTCTTGTTTCCAGTGGTGCAATGATGCGCACGCGAAACGCCTCGTCTTTGAGGATGAAGCTGCCGCCCCGACCGATGATAATGATGTTGCCATGCTTCGCGTTGGTGTGCATGACCAGCGACAGATGACGGATATATTCGTTGGGCCAGATGTGGCGCGATTCGAAAAACGAGCTGATCAGGCTGTCAAATAAAGAAATGCTTTTTTCATCCAGCGAGCGGATAACTTTTTCGCTCATGTGCGCGCTTTCGGCAACCTTATGAATCAGTTCACTGCCGACGATGTTCATCTCCAGCTCCGTGGCCAGAATTCTGGCCACCCAGCCCCCGCCCGCTCCGGCCTGACTCGAAAGGGTGATGGTCTGTCCGGGTTTTTCTTTCTTTTCCTGTTTCCAGCGATAAACCTGGTCTTCAACTAGCTTATCAACATCCTTGTCTTTGAGTTTGATATCCCGGGTGTAGTCGGGACAGTTCACATCAAACAGGGCATTGGTTTTTACACGATAACGTTTAGTACAGTTTTCCCGCCACGCGCAAATCACGCAAATTCTTTTGTCTGATCCTGTCGACATAGCCGGTCCTCCTTTCCGGGATATTTATGACGCCCCTTCCTGCATTGCCTCAAAACCGGCAACGATATCGAGGAGCTCTTCGGTGATAGTCATCTGACGCGTGCGGTGGTATTGCACGTTCAGATCCTGCAGTTGCTCTTCTATATTTTTTTCCGCATTCTGCATGGAGGCCAGGCGGCTGGCGTTTTCACTGGCCAGCGACTCGGCGAACGCGCGGTACAAAGAAACGAACAGGTATTCCCGGATCAATGAAGAAAAGATCCTGTCGCCGTCCATGCGGAAAATCGGCAGTGATTTCGATTCCCATTTCTTTTTGGCGATTTGCTTGAGCCATTCCCGGCTGACCGGCAGGATCTGCACCAAGTGCGGATAGTATGTCGCGCCGCTTTCATATCTGTTGTAAAACAGAAAAAAGTGATCGACATTGTACCTGAAGTGCCACTCGTCGATGACCATGATTATTTCCTGAACCAGCGGTGTGATGCCGGCGGTAGAGCCGGGTGTGGTAAGCAGCTCATCAACGGTTTGTCCGGCATCTTCAACATAATCGGCCACACGCGCGCCGATGCAGAGGACTTTGCGATTTTCCTTTTTGACACCGGCGTTTTTGACGTGCTCCAGTGTGAAGGAGGAAATCTGCTCGTTTAGCTGTCCGCACAGTCCCTGGTCCGAGCCGAAAACGATAATTCCCATTTTTTTTATGGAGGATGTCTTTTTCTCGAGCATCGCCCCCATCCGTTCTTTAAGGACAATCTGCAGGCCCATTTCCACGGCCCGGTTGTAATCGCGCAGGGAATCCACCGCCTTCTGATACTGGCGGATGCTGACCGCCGCCAGCGCCTTCATGGTTTTCACCACGGACAGCAGGTCGCCCGCACTTTTCATCCTTCTTTTGAGCGACTCAGTTGTTTGCATCGGCTTCCTCGATTTCTTCAAAAGGCGCGATCGCCGGTTTGATTTTTTCAAGGATGCTTTCGCGATCATCCATGCTCAGTGTTTTTCCTGCGTCAATCCTTTCAAAAAGTTCGGGCATCTGTTCATTGAGCTTTTGCAGAACCTTCTCTTCCACCTCACGGATTTTTCCCGTCGGAACCAGATCCAGCGCGCCGCCTGTGACCGACAAAAGCGAAGCGATCTGTTCGGAGGCGCGCAGTGGCCGGAACTGTCCCTGCTTCAGGATTTCGCGTACCCGCCAGCCGCGCTCCAGCGTTCTGCGTGTGGCATCGTCAAGCCTTGTGCCGAAGCGGGAGAAGGATTCCAACTCCTCAAACTGTGAATAGGAAAGCCTCAAATCACCGGCGACGGAGCGGTACGCAGCGAGCTGGGTTTTACCGCCGACACGCGACACGGACTTGCCGACATCCACTGCCGGCAGAATGCCTTTATTGAAAAGTAAAGGAGACAGATAGATTTGTCCGTCCGTGATGGAAATCAGATTGGTGGGAATATAAGACGACATATCCTGGGCCTCTGTTTCCACAATGGGTAAAGAGGTGAGCGAGCCGCCGCCCAGCTCCGGCCGCATGTGCGTAGAGCGCTCCAGCAGGCGGGAGTGAATGTAGAAAATGTCGCCGGGAAAGGCTTCGCGTCCCGGGGGGCGTCGTAAAAGAAGCGACACTTCGCGGTAGGCGCGCGCGTGCGAGGTGAGGTCGTCATAGACAAGCAGCACGTCCTTGCCCTGCTCCACGAAATACTCGCCCATGCTCGTTGCGGCGTAAGGCGCGATAAACTGCAGGCCGGGCGTGTCTTCGCCCGTGGCCACCACTACGATACATGATTTCATCACGCCGTGGTCGCGCAGGTCGGCGATTACCTTGGCGACGTCGGCGCTTTTTTTACCCACGGCGCAGTAAATGGAAATAATGCCCGTGTCCTTCTGATTGATGATTGTGTCCACGGCGATGGCGGTTTTGCCTGTCTGGCGGTCACCCAGAATCAGTTCTCGCTGGCCGCGGCCGATGGGGATAAGCGCATCGATCACTTTCGTGCCGGTCTGCAGCGGCACGGTCACCGGAGCCCGGTCCATAACCGCCGGGGCGGGCCTTTCCACCGGCAGGCGCATTACCGTGCTGATCTCTCCCATCCCGTCGAGCGGCCTGCCGAGCGGGTCCACCACGCGGCCCAGCAGCCCCTCTCCCACCGGCACGTCCAGAACCCGTTTGGTCCGCTGGACTTCGGAGCCCACCTGTAAATTTTCACTCGGGTCGAGCAGGACCACGCCGATTTCTTTGAGGTCAATGTTAAAAACAAGCCCCATGTAATTGCCGGTAAAGCGGACCATCTCTTCCGCCTGGACATGGGGCAGCCCACTGACGCGGGCGATATCCCGTCCGACAAATTCCACCTGACCGACTTCCAGTTGTCTGAGTTCGGGATTTTGTTTTTCGAGAACCTGATCCATCGTCTCGAATGTATCATCGAGGAAGTTTTTCAATTCTTCACTTTCGAGCGGTTTTACATCCTGATTCATTCCACGCCTCCTGTACCAGGCCGATAGTCTGCAGCCTGTCAGTCTTTTTCTTTATGCAGCATGCGCCTCACGCTGGAGGGTTTCGGTGAGGCTTTCCACCAGCGTCTCCAGATATTCGTTGAGACTCCAGGCGATTTTATGCCCGTTCACCCTCACTTCAATTCCCGAGACGATATCCGGCTCGCGCAGATACCGGATCGTAAAACCGTTGGTAATCCGGCTTTTGAGAATCTCTTCAATCTGAGACTGCCGCGATTCGGGAATGCCGAAAGCGCTTTGCACAGTCACGCGGTTGCCGCTGTCTCTGATTGCCTGACGCATCTGGAGTGCTTTTTCTTCGTCGAGCTCTTTGATCCGGCGGATAAATTCATCAATGATCCTTTCTTCCAGCCCGGCATCCGCCAAATCGGCAAGAGCCTTGCGCGCAGTGGCGTAAAGCTGCTGGGCCGCACGCTGGCGCAGATCATACAAAAACGCGTCCTGCTCGCGGGCAATCATTTCCTGCCAGCGGGCTTTGACCTGCTCGACCTCCACGCGGACTTTTTCCATCAACTCTCTGCGTCTGGCATCGGCCGCCAACGTCGCCTCGTTGAGCATGTTTTCTTTCTGCTCGGCCAGCTCCCGGTTGCGTTTTTCATATAGATCCGCCTCCTCGGTGGCTTTCTCCTTGAGCTGCCGGGCCTCGGAAAAGCGCGCGGCAATTTTCGCCTCGCGGTCATCCATGGCCTTGAGGATCCGTCCATAGAGAAAACGCTTGAGCAGATACATCAAAAGCAGGAAGTTAAAAATCTGCGCTAAAAAAACAAACCAGTCGATATGCATGGTTCATCTCCCTCACTTTGTAATGAAGCTCCAGAACGGATTGGCAAAAATCAGAATCATCGAGATGACGAAACAATAGATCGCAATGGACTCGATCATCGCCAGGCCGACGAAAAGCGTTCTGGTCAGGGAATTCCTTTCATCCGGCTGCTGGGCGATTGCCGCCAGCGCCTGGGAAATGGCCTGTCCCATCCCCAGGCCCGGACCGATTGAGCCGATCGCCATTGCTAAACCCGCGCCAAAAATTGAGGCCATTGCAACAAGACTTACACTGTCCATGATACTCCTCCTTTAATAAAAATTTTAAGTGCCGGCGCTTTCTTTTTTTACTTCCAGATGAGTTTCATCTTCAGTGGAAAGCGCAGAAGCGATATAGACCATAGAAAGAATCGCAAAAATGTACGCCTGGATGATCCCGATCAGCAGACCGAGCACCTGCATCACGACCGGAAACAGAAAAGGGGTGACGGCCAGCAAAATGCCGACGACCTTTTCATGACTCATGATGTTGCCGAAAAGACGAACTGTCAGGGCGAGAGTTCTGGAGAGCTCACCCATGACATGGAAGGGAAAGAAAATGAAATTGGGCTGAAAATATTCTTTTATATAATGAAAGACGCCGGTACGCGTTATACCGTAGAAAGGAACGGCGATGAAAACGCAGGTGGCCAGGGCCGCCGTGGTGGTCATCGAGGAGGTGGGCGCTACAAACCCCGGTACGATTACCAGAATATTGGACAGGCAGATGAATAAAAACAGCGTGCCGACCAGGGGAATGAATGCATCCGCGCCTTTTTTGGTCATCTCGTTGATTTCACCGCGAATAATGGAAACAATCACTTCGAGGAAGTGCTGCCAGCGTGAGACATTGATTTCCGACGACAGGTTTCTTGTAACAAACCAGGATCCGACAACCAAAATGGCCATTACCAGCCAGGTATAAAGGATGGTTGCGTTGATCGTAATAAACCCCCAGCTCCAGATGATTACCTGATCCGGACTGATCTGGCTAAGCGGTACAATTTCCATACCCGTTCCCCAGTGGTCTCAAATGGTTGTTTGTTGAACCGCCGGAGCCGTCTTTTGCGGCCCCCAGAAACGGGTCAATATTATTCTCATCACCATCAGGCCCGCCACAGCGGCGGCCAGGCGCTCCCAGTGACCGTTCATGATCAGGTACAGCCCCCCGGCCAGCACAGCTGCACGCATGACGAAACTGATCAGCATCAAACGGACAGGGTGTTCACAGGTGGGCAGGCGGCGCACTGTCTTCCACAAGGCAGTAAAGTAAAAACCGCCCAGGGCGACGCCCGCGATAAAAGAAACGCTCAAGGTCATGATCGGCGCGGTATTCATCTTATTCTTCCTCGATAATCCTGCTGCGCACTCTTCTTACCCAGTAGGCCGCATTGATGCATCCGACAATCACCCCGGCGATCAAAAGCATCAGCGCCCAGGAATACTGACTAGGCCAGGTGCG
>JAAYKU010000170.1 GCA_012522275.1 Smithella sp. | reverse complement strand
TGTTTTTTTAATTTTGAGTTTGGCCTGGAGGATAAAACATGTCCGAAGAAAATTTACAAGATAACATAAGTGATCTGAAAAAAAGAATACATCATCTCGGGGAATGCCTTTGACACAGGTGAGCTTGAGTTGAAAATAAAAGATCTGGAGATGCTCTCGGCACGCAATGATTTCTGGGACAATCCGGAACATGCACGTAACATCCTGCGGCAGCAGACCAGATTATCCGAATCATACAATCACTGGAAAAAATACAGCAAACAGATAGCCGATGCAGAGAATATGTGGCTGCTGGCTTCGGAAGAAGAAGATGAGCAGGTCATCCATGATCTCGCCCGTGAGCTTGCAGAGCTTTCCTCGGAAGTGAGACAAGACGAACTGAAGATGATGCTCTCCGACGAGAATGACGCGATGAACGCCATCATTTCCATACACGCAGGCGCCGGCGGCACGGAAGCGCAGGACTGGGTGGAAATACTCACGCGCATGTATATGCGCTGGGCGGAAAAACGAAATTTCAAAACGGCTATTATCGATTATCTCGCGGGCGATGAAGCAGGCGTCAAGAATGTTGCCTTCACACTGGAAGGGGACTACGCCTACGGCTATGCCAGGGCGGAAAGCGGAATCCACCGGCTGGTAAGGATTTCCCCGTTCGATGCGGGAGGCAGGCGTCACACTTCGTTTGCTTCGGTATTTGTCTATCCGCAAGTGGATGATGACATCAACATTGAAATCGATGAAGACGATTTGAGAATTGACACCTTCCGCGCAGGCGGCAAGGGCGGGCAACATGTCAATAAAACCGATTCCGCCGTGCGCATCACCCACTTGCCGACCGGTATTGTGGTTCAGTGCCAGAACGAAAGGTCCCAGCACAAAAACAAAGCAATGGCGATGAAATATCTCAAGTCGCGTCTTTACGAAAGAGAACTCCGACAGAAAAACGAAAAAATTGATGAAGAAAACAAACAGAAAAAAGACATCGCCTGGGGCAGTCAGATCCGCTCATACATACTGCACCCCTATAAGATGGTGAAGGATCACCGGACGAATCTGGAAACAGGCAATGCTCAAAAAGTTCTCGACGGCGACATAGACGAGTTTATCCATGCCTATCTTATGAGCAGTTAACAGCTCAGGAAAAGTCGCCTGCTTTCAAAACAGACGGGCAAAATCGTTTGGCGAAATATTACATATATGCTATGAAATCGGGGCGACAAAAACAGAATTGCTTAAAAACAAGTGCGCACGCTCATGGCGTGCGTTGTCTGATTAACGGGAAAATGAAATTCAGTTGAACTTGTGGGAGTGGCGAATGTCTCTAGAAGCGCTTATTCGAACGGCGGTTAAATGTTTTGCAGTATTTTTTCTTGTGGCAGGATGCGCGGGGAGCGATGCGCTGGTCGTCTCTTCTGACAGGCCGCAGCAACCCGTTGCCGCAGAAATGAAAAAAGAGGAGCCGGCCAAGGAGCCGCAAGCGGCCGTGGAGCCTGCCCCGAAAATGGAGATCCGACAGCCGGAGGAAGCTCGGGCTCAGGACAATCCTGAAACGCAAAACAGCACGACAGCGGAAGAGGATTGTCCGGACCTTACGGAAAAAGCACTGGCCATGATCGAAGAGGCGGATGAGTCATGGAAAAAAGGCGACATCGAAGGCGCAATAGAAACGCTGGATGCAGCCTACCGACTGGTTTTAGACACAAACGGAGATACTGAATCGGCGCGCCAGAAAGACGATTTGCGTTTGTTGATTGCCCGGCGCGTCCTGGCCATCTATTCCTCTTCGCAGACAATCAGGGCCAACGGCACAGCCAGCGAAATACCCCGGCTGCTCAATGCTGATGTGGAAAAAGAAATACGTTCTTTTCAGGGACCGGAGCGCGAGTTTTTCTTGTCATCATACCAGCGTTCATGGCTCTACAGAGAACTGATCACGGGCGAACTCAACAAAGCAGGTCTGCCGCCAGAGCTCTTCTGGCTGCCCTTGGTGGAAAGTGGCTTCAAAGTAGGCGCCCTGTCGCGCGCCAGAGCACTGGGACTTTGGCAATTCATTCCTTCGACCGGTTATAAATTCGGACTGGTCCGTGATGAGTGGGTTGACGAGAGAATGGATATTTTAAAATCGCCCCAGGCCGCCATTGCCTACTTGAAAGAGCTGCACTCCATGTTCGGCGACTGGCTTACGGTGCTGGCCGCCTACAACTGCGGAGAGGGCAGGGTGCTGCGTGTCATCGCCAGGCAGCATATCAACCACTTTGACCGTTTCTGGGATTTGTACTATCAACTGCCGAATGAAACGGCACGCTATGTGCCGCGCTTCCTGGCCACACTGCATATTATACAGGATCCGGCTAAATACGGTTTTGAACTGGCGGAAGCTCTTGGGGTATCTCTTCGCTACGAAACAGTTACCGTGAACAAGGTCATGAAGCTTTCCGATATCGCCTTGAAACTGGAAGCGCCCCAGGAGGCGATCAATATCATGAATTCTGAACTAAGGCACAAGGTCACGCCCGACCGGGAATATGCCATGCGTATCCCTCAGGGCGCGCTCGAAAAATTCAATCAGGTTTATGAGGAGATCCCCGAAAGCGCAAAACCGGTTGTCCGTTTTGCACAAAAAACATTCATAAGCTATCGCGTCCGTCCCGGTGATACTGTGTCGTCCATTGCCAGGAAGTACGGTGTGACAGTCAAAGACGTCAACGCAGCCAATAATCTGGGTAAAAATAACATTATACGCGCCGGCAGGGTGATACGGGTTCCGGCGCGCGGCGGCGGGATTGCCTCTCCCAGACAAGCCGGCGCGCCTTCTTCACGGGCGGCGGGCTGCTGTGCAGGCGGAGTCGCCATTGGAGTCTATCAGGTCAGGGCCGGCGATTCCCTTTGGGGAATTTCCCGTCAGTTTAATGTTTCGATGGAAAAGCTAAGGAAAATGAATCAGTTGAAATCCGATACCCTCCAGGCGGGCATGAAGCTGAAAATTCCGTGCCTGAAAACCTGAAAGGCATCTGCGTCGGAAAAACAAAAAACGTGCTCATTTAACCTGCGCCTCACTTTTTTGTGAGCAGGCGGAAAAGTTCTTTTTCCTTTTTTCTCATTCTCGAAGCATTTGCGCGCGACGTATTTTCGTGGTTGTAGCCTGTCAGATGCAAAAAACCGTGAATCAGCAGAAATATAATTTCCTCTTCTAAAGTCAAATCCCCCTCAAGCGCGTCTCTGGCGGCGGTTTGAACCGAGATTACAATGTCGCCCAGCATGTCGGCATTGATGCCTGCGCATTCGCCCTCCTGCATGGGAAAGGAAATGACGTTGGTCGGTTTGTCGCGCTTGAGATATTGTTTGTTGATGCTCTGGATGATGGCGTCATCGACAAAAGTAATGCTGATTTCCTTGTTCGCGCAGTCTGTCTCTTTCATCAGACGGGTCATCGCGCAGCGGATTTTACGCCGGTCGATTTTAATAGACTTCTGCTGATTTGCGATGAGAATTTTCATTGTTTTCTTTTTTATCGTTGGTCTCTTTCGTTCCCGCCTCCGGGTATTCGATGCGATGGTGGAAAATACCGTTCAGGATCCGGGTGAAAGTATCCGCGATGGTATTGAGGTTTTTCAGCGTCAGCTCACATTCATCAAGCTGCCCGTCCATGTAAACGCGCTCGATGCGTTCACGCACCAGCGATTTGATCCTTGCCGGCGTGGGATTGCTCAGTGTGCGCGATGAGGCCTCGATGATGTCGCCGAGCATGACCAGACCCGCTTCTTTGGTCTGCGGCTTTGGCCCGGGATAGCGGAAATCGTTTTCCGTCAGTGAGCGTATCGATTCATCCTTGTCTTTTTTAGCCTTCTCATAAAAGTAGCTGACCAGGCTGGTTCCGTGATGCTCGCGGATGATGTTGATGATGGGCCGCCCGAGCTTCACTTTGGCCGCCAGTTCGCAGCCGTCTTTGACATGGGAAATGATGATGAGTGAACTCATTTTGGGCGAAAGTTTATCGTGCCGGTTTTCGTAGCCCAGTTGGTTTTCGATATAGTAATGCGGTTTGGCGAGTTTGCCTATGTCGTGGTAGTAGGCGCTGACCTTTGCCAAGAGGGCGTTAGCGCCGATGGCCTCGGCTGCAGACTCAACCAGCGATGCAACGATGATGCTGTGGTGATATGTTCCGGGTGCTTCGATGATCATGCGCTGAAACAGGGGCTGGTTGAGGTTGGCCAGCTCCAGCAGTTTGATGTCGGTGATGAACCCGAAGATGCTTTCAAAAACAGGGGTGATTCCCGCGACCAGAACTCCGGTTACGGCTCCCCCTAAAATGCCCATTACCAGTCTGATGACAAGATCGTTGAGTAGTTGTCCCGTGAGGAGATTGAGACAGACGATAATCCCCGCATTGACCAGACTGAGAAACAGGCCGACTTTCAGGAACATGGAGCGCCGGTGACTGTTGACAATGTGATAGGAGGCGGCCACGGAACCCAGAAACGCGAAAAGAGGGAAGATGACATTTTCATC
>JAAYKU010000169.1 GCA_012522275.1 Smithella sp. | reverse complement strand
CTGCGTGACGAAGAAACCGGCAGATTCTGGTCGCTGACACCCCGCCCCAGCCCCGGGCGTAATGGTTATGTTTGCCGACATGGCTTTGGTTATTCAGTTTTTGAGTATCAGGAAGCAAGGCTTAAAACCGAGCTTTGCCTTTACGCCTCAATAGAGGCCCCCTTGCGCTGCGCGGTGATAAAACTGAGCAATACCTCTTCAAGGAGGCGCCGGGTTTCGCTTTCTGCTTTCCATGAGCTGGTTCTCGGTGAATGGCGTCATGACAATCTTATGCATATTTATACGGAAGCCGACAGCCAAACCGGAATTTTGCTGGCCCATAATCCTTACAACCGTGTTTTCCCTCAACGCGTAGCGTTTGCTTCCTGCAGTGAAACAGAGGTATTTCTCAGCGGCGATCGCACGGAGTTCATCGGAAGAAATGGAAGCCTCAAGAAGCCGGCTGCCCTGTCACGCCAAAGTCTGTCAAGACGCTGCGGCGCGCGTTACGATCCGGCAGCCGTGTTACAGACTTTTTGCGAGCTTGCCCCGGGCGAAACGCGCGAAGTTGTCTTTACCCTTGGTTCGGCCGAAAACACAGAAGAAGCGCGCCGGCTATACCACAAGTTCGGTCGTCCCGCAGGCGCCCACAGCGCCTTGGAGGAGGTTTGGGCCCACTGGGACCATGTACTGGGAGGCATTCAAGTGGAAGTCCCGAACGAGCCGGCATTTAATGTCATGGTCAATGGCTGGCTCATTTATCAAACACTGGGCTGCCGCATGTGGGGCCGCAGCGGCTATTATCAATCGGGCGGAGCTTTTGGTTTCCGGGATCAGCTGCAAGACGCCATGGCACTGCTGCACGCAGCTCCGGAAATTCTGCACCAGCAGATACTCCTGGCTGCTTCCAGACAGTTTCCTGAAGGGGACGTTCAGCATTGGTGGCATCCTCCTGCCGGCGCAGGCGTACGCACACGTATTACCGATGACAGGTTATGGCTGGTTCAAGCAACCGTCCGCTATGTGCTGGCCACGGGTGATACGGGTGTGCTGGACGAAAATATTCCCTTTTTGGAAAGCAGACCGCTGGCAAACGGCGAGGAAAGCCGCTTTGACCAGCATCTTCATCCCGCCGAATCTGCTTCACTCTATGAGCATTGCCTCCGCGCAATTCGTATAAGTATATCTTACGGGCCCCGCGGTTTGCCCCTTATTGGCGGCGGCGACTGGAACGATGGAATGAATCGCGTGGGCATGGGAGGAAAGGGTGAAAGTGTATGGATGGCCTGGTTTTTAGGAGACACGCTTGGCCGCTTTGAAAAAATAGCCATGCTCAAAGGCGACACTGAATTTGCTGCTTTTTGTCTGGAACAGCGAGAAAAGCTTCGCGCCTGCGTGGAAGAATCCGCCTGGGATGGAAAGTGGTATCGCAGAGCATATTTTGACGACGGCAGCCCTTTAGGTTCAGTCAGTAATGACGAGTGCAAAATTGACGCGATCAGCCAAAGCTGGGCGGTTTTAAGCGGTATGGGCGAAGCCCGGCGGACACGGCGCGCCCTGGAGGCTGTCCGCAAACATCTGGTTAAACCTGAAGATGGTGTGATTCTTCTGCTTGCCCCTCCTTTCGTGAACATGGAGCCTGATCCGGGATATATCAAAAAGTATCCGCCAGGCATTCGCGAAAACGGAGGGCAGTACACGCACGCGGCTATATGGACGGTAATGGCTTTTGCCGAGCTTGGCGATTATGAAACCGCATGGTCACTTTTCAACCTGCTCAATCCGGCACAACATATCCGCACACCGGAAGCAATGGCGCGTTATCGCGTGGAGCCTTACGTAATGTCGGCGGATATCTATGGAGCCCCCCCGCACATGGGGCGCGGAGGATGGAGCTGGTACACGGGCGCCGCCGGCTGGATGTATCGCCTGGCTGTGGAAACCTTATTGGGACTGGAACGCCACCCCGATTATTTACTTTTAAAACCACGCCTGCCGGAAAGCGCGCCGCAATTCTTCCGTATTAATTACAGGTATTGTGAACATTTTTACAGGATTGAAGCCCAGCGTGTCTCCGAAGGAAGTAAACCAGCGGTATATTTTGACGGACAAATCCAAAAAGACGGCCGCATTCCGTTATTAAATGATAAGCGCGATCACCATGTAAAGATAATCTTTCGCTGAACATGCCCATCCGTCTTTCCCCTTGCAGCGATCCAGCTTCTGATCCATCCAGAGAAGAATTTTGACAGCCGGAATAACCGCTACCAGCCCGACATTGGAAGCACCATCGAACCAGTGGTAAGGTGGAATATTGTGAGCAACTTTCTGCCCTTCCGGCGGTACAAATTCCGTAATGGCCATATCTTGAATAAGCTTATGATCACACGCTCTCATCTTAACGATCTTTCCGTTCACATAATGGAAGTTAAATGAGAAATGGGCTCAAAGCGAGATGGAGAAATACGAAATCGAAATGGGTGCTCCCGGATAATTTTGTGCGATGGTAAATAATACCACACAGAGTATCCGTTTTTTTGCAAAATGGTTACCGGTCATTTTTGTTACAAGATTTTATTGACACAGATATTTTCAATATTTATAATCGGACCTATTTTTTTAAACACGGAGCAGGAATAAATATGCGGTGCTTCAGTTTCATTGTGCGATACCGTTTTGCTTTTGCCGTTTTGGCTCTGGCTGCAGGCCTCATTGCCGCCGGCCTTTGCAACTCTTCCGGCGCACATGCAGCGGAAAAAGACTCCATCCCCTCCTACGGTGAGGGCGCGTGGGAGCTGATGATTTTTACCGACTATTTTTGCGGACCCTGCGGTTTCGCGGAAAAGTATCTCGATCCGGAGCTCGAAAGGCTCCTGGCCAAAGGGGATATCAAAATAACTTTTATCGATTACCCCGGCCACGGCAAATCCACGGCGCTTTATGCCAAATATTTCCTGGAGGCCATCGCGGCGGAAAAAGGCTACAAAAACGCCATGAAGGCCAGGCGCATCTTGTTTGCTCTTGCTGGAGAAGGAAAAACCAGGGAAGAGACCGCCGTGAAAGAGGCCCTGAAAGCGCAGGGGGTCACTTTGAAAAAGACGAACCCGACGCCCGTTTATGCCCAGTGGTCGACGATGATCAAGCGCTTCGACGTCAGACAGACGCCAACGTGCATACTGCGCTTTTCCAGCACCTATTCCAAAAGCTTTGGTGATGCGCAAAAAATCACCGATGAGCTGATCCCCGAACTTCAAAAAAGATTCCCCTGACACTGACTCTGCCGGGATGGGAAAGATCAAGAATTACTTCACAGATTAACGGTTTCACAATTGTGTTTACGTTCGTCATGCCGTCTTTGTGGTCGAACGGACTTCATGGGCAAGAGGGCAGACCGCCTGCCAAGGTCGTCCGACCCGAAATGACTTTTGAATTATTTTACCTATGGGATATTTTCTCAACACGACAGACGATTATCACCGCCATGCGCTGGAAACGCTGGGCTGGGAGCTTACCGTCTGCAACTGCCTGCAGCCGCAAAACAGCCCTTGCCGCCCGCTGCTGAAATCAGATGGCTCTTTTGGAAAACATCTGCTTGAATTCCTCGGGCATCATGTGCCGCTTCACAAACTGAGGCAGGTGCTGGAAGTTGGTGGTGGATTGGGATATCTGATGAAGGATTTCCTGTCGCTTACGTCTAACTTACAGGCTACGATGCTGGACATCTCGCCTGTTTTACTGCAAAAGCAGCGCGAAACACTTACCGGCCTTCCGGCCGTTTTTCGAGAGGCGGATTTTCTTTCCCTGTCCACTCCCGAGCTTTCCTGTTTCGATCTGGCGATCTTCAATGAAAATCTGGGTGATTTCCCGACACTTGTTTTTCAGAACACCACCTCGCAAAACGACTCGTCCGCCGCCGGAGCCTTGCAGAAAGCTGCATATTATGAACAGGAGTTTTCACTTAAATTTTCGCATGGGGAAACGATCAATATCGGGGCACTGGAAGCGCTCGAAAAGCTGTGCGGCGCGGGCATTGCCTATATTTATTTAAGTGAGCACAGCTGCGAGGCGTCATTGCACAGCCCGTACTACCCACATCGGAATTTCGAAGCAAGCCTCACGCCTGAAAAGATTTCTCTGTGGGGACACAATGAATACACTATCAGATTTTCCCATCTGGAAACGGTCGCGCGGACCTTCCGCTATCGTGTGCTGCGCGGCTGTTACATTGATATCTTGCCTGTCGGCCTCAATCCAAAAGCCAAAACGGCCCTGCGCGCACAGACTGCGGCAAACGACGAACAGGAAATCATCCAGCAGTTTTTTCATGATCTGTACAAGTATGAATATCTGCTGCTGATAAACGAGAAAAAAGCGCAGGCCCCTCAACGATGATACGAGCATATAAAGGCCAATGAGTATGCCCGTCTTGTTTTTCGCACTGTATCAGGCGGGCGTCTCATCATCTTGGGCTTCCAGCAGATCCATCATACTTCGGGCGTCATTCACCGGCAGGGCGCAGGCGAAGTTTCTGCACACATAAGCGGTAGCCTGAGAGTTGACTGCCGAAAGAGAGGTGACAAACGACGCAATGGTGTCTATCTGTGCATGAACAGGAGAATCAGGCCGGAAGATAACGACTTTGTTCGGCAGAAATTTTTTACGCAAAGGCGCAAGCAGCAAGCGTGTATCTTCGGCATCTTCCTTCCC
Source organism: Smithella sp. (assembly GCA_012522275.1). Classification (GTDB taxonomy): domain Bacteria; phylum Desulfobacterota; class Syntrophia; order Syntrophales; family Smithellaceae; genus UBA8904. The sequence continues at coordinate 5,840 of JAAYKU010000169.1, read as the reverse complement.
GACGATAACGATTTCACTGACCGGCCCAAGGGCAAAATCCAGCCCGCAAAGAAACTGCGTAAAGGCACTCGGCACGGCCTCGGCCGGCGCACGGAAAGCTCTGTAAACCTCATGCGCCCTTTCGTCCATTTCTGCATCACCGGTAAAGCGCGACAGGCGCAAAGCGTTAAGAAAGGCAAGGGAGTTACCGGAAGGCACAGCTCCGTCATAAAGCTCCTTCGGACGCTTGATGAGGCGCTCTGCATCAGAGGCGGTAAAAAAGTATCCGCCGCGGTTTTCATCTCTGAAGAAGGCGGACAGATGTGACTGAAACTCCAGCGCCCTGAGCAGATATTCGACGTCAAATGTGGCCTCATACAGCTCCAGCAGCGCCCAGATAATGAAAGAGTAGTCGTCGATGTTTCCGTCAACTGCGCTCAGGCCGTCGCGAAACATATGCAGAAGCCTGCCTTCGGCCGTCAGCAGAAACCGGAGAACAAAATCCATGGCGCGCTTTGCCGCCGCGGTATAAACGGGCTCGTCAAACACCTGCCCGCCGCGGGCCAGCGCCGCAATCATCAGGCCGTTCCAGTCCGTCAGGATCTTGTCATCCTTGTGGGGGTGAACACGATCCCTGCGGATGTCAAAAAGCACTGTGAGGATTTCTTTCATCCTGTCCGATACCGGTGCTTCATTCGTCTGTTCTTTGTCATCCGACTGACCCTTCAGGTGCGGAATGAAACAGCCGGGCGGCATCTCCTGCATGGCCGGAACTTTCCGGTCTGTCTCATGTCTGTAGCACGACAGGAAAAGCTGTGCGTCATCTGCCGGCAGCAGGCGACGGATTTCATCTTCCGTCCATAGATAGAACTTTCCTTCCACGCCTTCACTGTCCGCGTCCTGGGCGCAGTAAAAGCCGCCCTGAACATCCGTCAGATCGCGCAGCACATAGGTGAAAACCTCCCGCGCCGTCAGCTCATATTCTTTTTTGCCTGTGGCCTGATAAAGTTCAATGTAAGCCATGGCCATCAGAGCCTGGTCGTAGAGCATTTTCTCGAAATGAGGGACAACCCATCCCGTGTCCGTGGCGTAGCGGTGAAAGCCGAAGCCGATATGATCGTAGATTCCGCCGCGCCGCATATTTTGCAGTGTGTGCTCGGCCATGGCGAGGGCTTTTTCCCGGCCTGTTTTTTTCCAGTAGCGCAAAAGGAAAAAAAAGTTGTGCGGCGTGGGAAACTTCGGGGCAGAACCGAAACCTCCGTGCACAAAATCATAGCTTTGCTCCAGGGCGTGATAGGCCTTGTGCAATGTTTCTCCGCTGGCCTCCCCTTCTTCGTGGACGTGGTCTGTCCGTGCAAGCCGGAGTGTAATTTCCTGCGCGGAGGAAACAACATCGGCGCGCCTGGTGCGCCAGAGCATTTTGACCTGCGGAATCATCTCCAGAAGGCCGACATGGCCATATCTGGTCTGCCTGGGAATGTATGTGGCGGTGAAAAACGGTTTTTTATCCGGCGTCATCATGACGGTGAGCGGCCAGCCGCCGCTTCCGTTTTGCATCTGGCAGACCTTCATGTAAACCGCGTCAATATCCGGGCGTTCCTCACGGTCCACTTTGATGTTGATGAAAGTGTCGTTGAGCAGTTTTGCGACTTCTTCGTTTTGAAAAGACTCACGCTCCATGACGTGACACCAGTGACAGGTGGAATACCCGATGGAAAGAAAAACCGGTTTGTCCTCTTTTTCCGCGGCAGTAAACGCCTCATCCCCCCACGGGTACCAGTCCACAGGGTTTTGCGCGTGCTGCTGCAGATAAGGGCTTTTTTCATTTTTCAGGCGGTTGAACGATGTCATTTGCCCTCCGTTGGTCATTCAATGAGGGAAGCGCCGCGGTATTGCACAACAGCGCATGAATGAAACTGCGGCGTCCAGGTTGAAGCTGAATCAAGGCAAGGCCGGACAGGCAGGGTCTTTCACCCTTTAATCAACATGGTGGTCGGGTCAAGCTGTATCGCATCTTTTTTCGCGTCGGCTGACTGCCCCTTGATGGGTTTTATATCGATTTGAGGACCATGGGCCTTAAGCTCGACCAGCACATCGAACAGGTCCGCCACATGCCTGAACGACAGCGGTATCCCGTCTTTCTGCGGTGGCTCATGCCTGTGCGTGTGCACTGTAAACCAGATGCGCATGGCATAGCGGGCGGCCATTTCTTTGAGTTCCATCAGCAGGCCGCGACCCGATTCATCGAATCTCAGCCCGTCGATGATGACGGTATGAGGCTTGAAAATGTTCTGCTGCATCAGATCGGTGAGCCTCTCTTCGAGCCTGGGGGCGCTGAAGCCTTCCACCTTGAACGTCATGATGAAGCGGTAAACAAGCGTTCGCTCCCAAAAACCGCGCATATCCGCGCTGTCGTATTTCCCGGCAATGTCATGAAACAACTCCCGGTACCAGATATCCACCTTGCTTACCGCGTCATTGAGACTCACGTGTAAAACAGGCTGCTCATGGGTCATGGCGTGCAGGGCCACCTGCACCAAAAGTGCGGTCTTGCCCACGCCGGCATGCGCCAGCACCGCGCCCAGGCCCCCGTCGTTCAGTATGTACTCATTGCCATATCCGAGGTTAATCAACGGATTGCGCGCGATAATTTCATTTTTGATCATATTTATTTCCTCACAAACTAAATGGATAACATTTCTTTCACGCCAAAACGCCACGCCCGTCGCCATTGGTCGCCTTCGAGTCTTCCTGCGTTATTTTACGCCACAGATGTTTTTTTCTGCGACGCTTCCAGCGCGATTTTCTCGGCGACAGACTGAGGTACCTGACGGTACATCGCAAATTCCATGGTGAACTGCGCCTTGCCCTGTGTGGCGGAGCGCAGCACGGTGGAGTAGCCGAACATTTCCGCCAGCGGCACCTGCGCTTCGACAACGCACTGCAGACCTTCATCCTGCGTACCGATGATGATGCCGCGCCTCTGATTGATAAGCCCCATTACGGAACCCTGAAATTCCGTAGGCGTTTCCACAACCACCTTCATGATCGGTTCATGGACAACGGGTTTGGCGCGCAGATATGCCTCTCTGAAGGCCCCGCGCGCGGCCGCCTGGAAGGCCATATCCGACGAGTCCACGGCATGCGCGGCCCCGTCATCGATGACCACCTTCACGCCCGTGATGGGAAACTCGAGCTTAGGACCTTTGGCCATGCTCTCTTTAAAGCCTTTCTCGCAGGCGGGAATGTACTGCGTGGGTATCGCACCACCGAAAATCTGGTTTTCAAAAACGAATTCCGCGTCTGTAACCGGCTCTATATAGCCGGCAATGCGTCCGTACTGGCCTGCGCCGCCGGTTTGTTTTCTATGCGTGTAGTTGAAATCCGCCCGCTGCGTAATCGTCTCCCGGTAGGCCACGCGGGGATTGCCGGTAGTGACCTCGGCGCTATATTCCCTCTTCATCCTTTCCACGTAAATATCCAGATGCAGCTCGCCCATGCCTTCGATAATCGTCTCGTTGGTTTCCGGATCGACATGCGTCTTGAATGTCGGGTCTTCCTTGGTAAAGCGGTTGAGCGCCTTGGCCATGGCCATCTGCGCCTTGTTGTCTTTGGGAACGATTGCCAGCGAAATAACCGGCGCGGGCACATACATGGAAGTCATCGTCATATTGACGCCCGGTGACACAAAGGTGTCGCCCGAAGCACACTCGATACCGAACAGAGCGCCGATGTAGCCCGCCTTGAGCTCCTCGACATCCTCCATCTGATCGGCGTGCATCCGTACTACACGGCCGACTTTGACCTTCCTGCCGTTTCGTACGTTGACGATGGTGGAACCTTTTGCGATGGTGCCCTCATAGACGCGAATATAGGTAAGCTGGCCGTACTGCCCGTCTTCAAGCTTGAAAGCCAGTGAAACAATGGGCTTTGACGGGTCGGTGCTAAGCACGACCGGCTGTTCGTCACGGTCCATGTCCAGCGCGATGTTTTCGACATCGGAAGGGGCGGGAAGCAGGCAGGTTACACCGTCGAGCATAGGCTGAACCCCTTTGTTTTTATAGGCCGACCCCATGAAGACAGGCGTAATTTCCCGCTTGAGGGTTCCCTTGCGGATCGCCGCGTAGAGCATCTCCGGATCGATTTCCTTTTCCTCCAAAATGGCTTCCGTCAGCTCGTCGGAAAAAAGCGAGGCGGCGTCGATCAACTTTTCGCGTTTCGCCTGCGCGTCGGCCAGAAGTTCGGCAGGTATTTCTTCCGTGCGGACATTTTCGCCGCTGTCGCCGTCAAAATAGACAGCCTTCATGGCCACCAGATCGACCACGCCCTGCAGGTTTGTCTCCAGACCGATGGGAATCTGCATGGCAACGGCATTGTGTCCGAGCTTGGCGCGCAGCTGTTCGATGACCCGAAACGGATTGGCGCCGGTGCGATCGCATTTGTTGATGAAAGCGATGGAGGGAACCTTGTAGCGCTTCATCTGCTGGTCCACGGTGATCGACTGAGACTGGACGCCGCCCACGGAGCAAAGCACCAGAATGGCTCCGTCGAGCACGCGCATCGACCTTTCTACCTCGATGGTGAAATCCACATGGCCGGGTGTGTCGATAACGTTGATTTCGTAGCCTTTCCACTCACAGTAGGTGGCGGCCGAGGCGATGGTGATGCCACGCTCCTTTTCCAGGGCCATGGAATCCATGGTTGCGCCGACACCGTCTTTGCCTTTGACATCATGGATGGCGTGAATTCTTTTCGTATAAAACAAAATCCGTTCGCTGAGCGTGGTTTTGCCGGAATCGATGTGCGCGCTGATGCCGATATTTCTTATTTTCTGGTCGTCGAACTTCATTTAAATAATATCCTCTCACAATTGTACGTGTCTTTTTTGTAAAAAAAAACCCCTCATTTGGAAAATCTCTGCCAGATGGGGGATTCACCGAAATCGAACCTGCTACTCAAGGGATTGGCTCTATATTTAATTTGAGAAATTTTGTCAAGCTGATTTTAATTGCACCCCAATGAATTCCGGCGGCTTTCAACTTTGAGTTTTAAACCTGGATCATATTTTTATCTGCCGACTGCCATCCGCAGCTTTTACCCTCAATTTTTGTCGCGTTACGCCCGCAGCACAATGAGCGTTTATCGACCTGTTGAAAACACCCCTGTTTGCCGATATAATCAGGGATGCATTTCGGTATGCATTCCGGAAAGATTTTAAATATGACCAAAGTGAAATGGAATATAGTGCGGGGCATGATGATTGCGGCGGTCTTCATCGTACTTCTGGCGATTCGTCTGGGAGTTTTCGACGATTCTCCGAAGCAGAGCGTGCGGGACTTGACCGCCCCGGCGACGCGCCCTGCGGAAACCTGGATGAATATTTATCAGGACAGGCAGAAAATAGGCTTTGTGCACCGCAGATTCCGACAATTCGAAAACGGTTATTATCAGAGCGAAGAAACCGTCTCGATGCGCATTAAAACAATGGGCATCAGCCAGGCTCTGCACATGACCACCGAAACGGACCTGAAGCCGGACAGGACCCTTTCTGCTTTTCGCTTTGAGCTGAACTCCGGCCTGTTTCGCTTCACTGCGCAGGGCTTCGCGGGTAAAGACTCCATAATTATCTACAGCGGACTGCCGCATGCCCGGACCAAAACAGTTCTGCCGGTAAAAGACATTCCGCATCTGAGCGGCAATATTTATGAGGCGGCCTTTCATGAAGGCATGGCCGTCAATCACTCCCGCCGGTTGAGCATTTTTGACCCCTCCACTTTGAGCGCGAGGAAAATCACGGTTGAACGAAGCCCCGATGAGGTTATTGCACTGATGGGCAGGCAGACGCCGGCGCGTAAATTCTG
>JAAYKU010000168.1 GCA_012522275.1 Smithella sp. | reverse complement strand
TCCATTCTTTCATTATCCGCAGCGTCGGAGCGAGGGTTTTCGTTGATATAAGACTTGTGCGTCAAAGAAGTCTCCAGCAGTTGCGGGTTGCGGAAAGTGTAGCCGATCCTTTTTTGAAGTTCTTCGAGCTGTTTCAATCTGTCTTCATCCATAAACCACCTCGCCGGTCAGACGACCGTCGCAGACGCCGTCAATTTTTGCATGGACGACGGTATTTGTCTGACAGTCTGCCCCCTGTGTGAGAATCACAGGAAGATAGTTGTGGGAAAATCCCCTTGGCAGCCCGGTTTTTTTGTCGGGCGAGCCTTCAACCAGAACCGGCAGCATCCTGCCCAAAAATTTCCGTGAAAAAGCTTCCCGCTTCTTTGCACCGAGCGCCCGCAGAGTCGCCGCCCGCTCTTTTTTTGTTTTGTCCGCCACTTTGGGCGTCATCTCCAGTGCCGCGGTTTGTGGTCTTTCCGAGTATGGAAAGACGTGAAGATAGGCCACGGGCAGCTCTTCCAGGAGGCTCAAAGTACGGAAGAATTCCCCTTCTCCTTCGCCCGGAAAGCCGACCATGACGTCCACGCCGATGGCGATGTCCGGGATCTCGCGTACCACGCGGTTTATCAGGGATTGATAAAAGTTCCGGTCATAGCCTCGTTTCATTTTTTTTAAAATATGGTCATCACCGCTTTGCAGGGGAATGTGCAGGTGCGGGCAGAGATTGTCATGGCGGTCAAAAAGAGAAAGCACAGCGTCGGTTACTTCAAGCGGCTCTATCGAGCTCAGGCGAAATCTCACCTGTCTGTTTTGCGGCAAAAGATTTTCGAGCATCCGGGCCAGCTCTACAGGCGGGCTGAGATCATGGCCGTAATTCCCGAGATGAATTCCGGTAAGAACGATTTCTTTGCATCCCTGACCGGCAAACCGGTGTGCCCCCGCAGAAACATCGGCGACGGGCAGGGAGCGACTTTTTCCCCTTGCATAAGGGACGATGCAGTAGCTGCAAAAAGCGTCGCAGCCGTCCTGAATTTTAAAAAAGGCGCGGGTGCGCCCCGCGAGCCTTGCCGCCGGCAGCGGCGGGAAGTTTTTTTGCCTGAAAATGTCGCCGGCCAGAACAAGGGGGAAATCATTTACGGGGCGGCTCAAAAGAGCGGCGATCAGGTGTTTGTGGTCATTGCCCAAGACGGCTGAAACGCCCGGGATGTCCGCAAGCATCTGCGGTTGTGTCTGCGCCAGGCAGCCCGTTACAATTACGCGGGCGTGGGGGTTTGCGCGCAATGCCCTCCGGACCAGCTGGCGCGCCTGGAAATCGGTAAAGGCGGTGACGGTGCAGGTATTGATTACGTATGCATCAGCGCAAGACGGGAAGGCGGCAAGATTGAATCCGGCGCGTCTGAGTTCCGTGGCCATAGATGCGCTGTCGCAGTGGTTGACCTTGCAGCCTAAAGTGACCAGGCTGACGCTGCGGATTTCCCCGGCCGCTCTCCCGGGGATAGTGTTTTCCTTGTTGTTATCCATCATAATCAGTGTTTATGAAGCAAATCATTCCTTGTCAAGGCAAACTAAAAATAGATTTTATTTTTAAAATAAGTTAAATTTCGATGAACAATATTTCCGGGGGGATGAAATATGGACTCTGTGTCTTCTTTTTTTTCGGCAAATCCTGCCGCTTTCACGCTGCTTGCGGTTTTTGTTGTTGTAATGATCCTGTTTTTCATTTTAAAAAAGCTGGTCAAACTTGCCGTCGTGGTTGCATTTGTCATTTTACTGGCCGGAGGGGTCTATCTGTTTAAGGACCCGGGCTCTGTGTCGGTCAAGGTCAGGCAGGCCACGGAAATACTCAAGGAAGGCAAGGATCAGATCGGAGAGACATTCAGCAGCCTTTTTGAAGACACCAAAAGCCTGGGCGGAAAACTCACTAAAGTGCCGGGCGATTTGAACAAAATGCTGAAAACCGCCGAAGAGGACACGGAAAAAGAATATAAGAAGAAATAAGCCGTCCTAGGTCATAAAAAGATCATTCGTGGAAAAATTCGGGTCACTGGTGAGGTTGGCTCCCATGCGTCTCAAACCCGCCTCATCGCCGGGCGTCGGGATGTGGGTCATGTGAACCTCGCAGTTTTTCAGCTCCTCCAGCCTGCCCAGGGCAAGCTCTGCCGCCGGATTGGTCGTGGCGCTGATGGCCAGAGCGATGAGCGCCTCTTCGAGGTCGAGACTCACATTTTTTTCATTTAGTATTTCCGTTTTCAGTCTGCCGATGGAGCCGGTGATGGTAGCCGGCAACAGTTTGATTTTATCCGGGATGCCCGCCAGATGCTTGATGGCGTGAATGACCACGCTGGAAGCCGCGTGCATCAACGGCGAGTTGCTTCCGGTGATGATGAGTCCGTCGGGCAGTTCAAGAGCCGCGCCGCAAAAAATCCCCTCGCTGCCGCGCTTGAGTTCTACCGCTTCCTGTGCGGCCCGGCGGGCGGGAAGCACGACACGCCTGTTTTCCGGCTTTAAGTTAAAATCGTTCAGGATCAGCTCCACACGCTGCACCGTCTCTTTGTCTGAAAAGCCCATTGCATATTCGCAACGGTAGCGGAAGTAGCGCCGGATCATTTCCTGCTGAGCGGCTTCGCGGGCGATTTCATCGTCCGTGATGGCAAATCCTGCGCGGTTGACGCTCATATCGGTAGGAGATTTATAAAGTGACGCCTCACCGGTGATTTTTTCCAGAATTCTTCTCAGAATGGGGAATACTTCCACATCGCGGTTATAGTTGACGCATGCTTCGCTGTAAGCTTCCAGATGAAACGGGTCGATCTGGTTGAAGTCGCGCAGATCGGCGGTTGCCGCTTCATAAGCGACATTGACCGGGTGCTTCAGCGGAAGATTCCAGACCGGGAAGGTCTCAAATTTTGCATAGCCTGATTTGATGCCTTTTTTATAGTCATGATAAAGCTGGGAAAGGCAGGTGGCCAGCTTGCCGCTGCCCGGCCCCGGCCCCGTGACAATGACCAGGGGCTTGTCCGTGGGAATATAGTCGTTTACGCCGTACCCTTCATCGCTGACAATCAAATCCACATCGGTCGGGTACCCCCTGGTGAAGCTGTGGGTGAATACGCGGATGTCCCGCCGCTCGAGTTTGTTCTTGAATTGCACGGCGGAGGGCTGGTCTTCAAAGCGTGTGATGACCACACCCGTCACGCTGATATTCCATTCGCGCAGGTCGTCGATGAGCTTCATGGCGTCCGTGTCGTAGGTGATGCCGAAGTCCGCGCGTATTTTTTTACGTTCGATATCGCCCGCATAAATGCACAAAAGAACATTGGCCCGGTCTTTCAGCTCCTTGATGAGCCTCATTTTGACATTGGGGTCATAGCCGGGCAGGACGCGGGCCGCGTGATAGTCGTACAAGAGTTTACCACCGAATTCCAGATAGAGCTTGTTGTTAAACCCCTCAAGACGCTTCAAAATTTCCGTCGTCTGTTCGGAGATGTATTTTTCATTGTCAAAACAGCTTTTACTTGAGTCCATGGGGGTGTCGGATGCCTTTTTGTGTGATTTGCGAGGCGACCGTAATAAGTTCGCATATGTTGTTGCGCTTTTACGAGGCCGCCTTTGTCAGTTAAAATGTCTGTTGCGGGCCATCATTTTATGTCTTTTAATTAAGCGGACGGTTTGTTCTGCCCGGGTGTTAAAATACCGGTCTGTTTCTTATATCAAATGGCATAATTTATCCAAAAGAAAATGGACCGTACTTTGCGGCGGTGGAAAATTAATGAAACAAACAGGTGATGAAGAGGGCGGCCTGAATTATGTCAGATTAAATTTATTTCCATCGCACGCACGGGACAGGCCGACACGCACAATTCGCAGCCGTTGCATTTTTCCGGGTCGAACAGAACTTTTTGCGTCCCTTTTTCAAAAAACAGCGCCCCGGTGGGGCAAAACCCGGTGCAGGCTCCGCAGTGGACGCATTTTTCCATATTCTGAAGAACGCTTTTGGAAAGAGGTTCTACTTTTAATCCCATTTCCTTAAGGAAACGTATCCCGCGGTCAAAATCTTCCTTCTCGCCGACAAGCTCCAAAACAATAACGCCTTCGCGCTTGGGGAAAATTCTTGCCTTGAGGATATTGAAAACCAGATTGTGTTTCTGTGACAGCTGATAAATTACAGGCTGCTGGACGATGTCCGGCGTATAGCGGATAACGATTTTTTTTGAATACATAGGCCCAAAAAATGAAAAAAGTTCAAGTTCGCGGCATGTTAAGAGATGGACTTTGTAATGTCAAGGCAATAGTTGACGCTTACATAAAAAACAGACGATCCACTGCGCGTGCTTTGATCGGCGTGCGGAAATTATTGACTTTACTGAATTTATGCCCTGCAAGGAAAGATGAAATCCTTGATTGCCTCACTTTCCATGAGCTTGTCACATACCCCGCCCGTCATGTGTGGTCGTCTTTTTTGCCGGCATCGCGAGATTTGAACAGATCAAACAGGGGTTGAAACGGGGTCAGGCCGGCCATTGCCTGTGGGTTTGCCCTGGAGTAGTTTTCCGCATATTCCTGCCACTTTTTGAACTGGTCATCGGCCATGTTACGAAACAGGAGGTAATTACGGATGGTCTGCTCTAGGTGCTTTTCAAAAAATTCCGTCAGGACGTTTTCACCATACTGGATAACCAGATACAAAAGCGGCAAAGGAAGAAGATATTTCTTTTTGCGCGCCTCTTCCAAGACTATTTGCGTGAGGATGGACGGAGTGACATCCTCGCCGGTTTTAACGTCGGTGACCTGTATCTGGCGCCCCTCGCGGATCACTTCTGTCACATACTCCATTGTTACATATGCGCTTTTTTCCGTGTCGTAGAGGCGGCGGTTCGTGTATTTCTTGAGCTTGAGCGGTTTGAATTCCATGTTTCATCCTTTTTTATCCTCATACGTAATTATTGTGAGTATTGCAACATAAAATAAGTACCCGTCGCCTGCGAAATAAGTTTTATATTTGTAAGTATTTGTAAATATTTATTATTATTGTTTTCATAGATGGATTTTATCCTTAATAAATATTTTTGCATTGCAACATTTTTCATTGACAAAGCATTTTCCATGGCTATAATGGTTCTACAACGAAAACGCGGATGAGGGGAACAAAAACATCAACACTTGAAAACAACAAAAAACAGGAGGGAAAAAATGGAACCCAAGCAGATCGCAAAACAGATGATTGATTTTAACAAGAAGGCTTTTGACAACTCTTTTGAGGCCATGGCCGTCATTCAGGAGCAGACGGAGAAGATGGTGGTCAGCCTGATGGAACAGTCGGCGCTTTTCCCTGAAGAGGGCAAAAAACTGATCAATGACTGGATCAAGACCTACAAAAAGGGGCGTGAGGAATTCAAGGCGGCGGCCGACGAAAACTTCAAGAAGGTGGAATCTTTTTTCGCGTCAAAGTAAAAAAGTAAAAAGTGCAGACACGATTAAAAAACCGCCGCAGGTATCTGCGGCGGTTTTTTCTATTGCCCGTGTCCGGAAAACAGCCCTTTGGAATGCCGCTTTCCTTAATTTTTCATTAGAGCACCTTCTTTTCAAGACATAACATTGAACATCTTCCTTCAGACCGTCTTCGGCGCTTTGGGCGGACTGACGAGGCCCTCTCCTTCCAGCACCACAACACCGTCCTGGTTTGTGCAGACGGTTTTGAGGCACGCCCGGTTTTTTTCTACATTGAGCTCCAGAACCTCGACACGACCGGTAATCGTATCTCCAATATGCACAGGCGCAAGAAAGCTCAGTTCCTGTTTCATGTAGATGGTTCCGGGGCCGGGCAGTTGATTGGCGATAATTGCGGAGATAAATCCCGCCGTGAGCATGCCGTGAGCGATACGTGTCTGGAAGAAGGTGTTTTTCGCATAGGCTTCATTTACATGCGCCGGGTTGAAATCGCCGGTGATGCCTGCGTAGAGGTAAATATCCGACTCCGATACGGTTTTCGCGAATTCGGCTGAATCCCCAACCTTTAACTGATCAATTGTTTTTCCAATCATAAGCAGTCCTTTTCATTTTTGTTGATTTATGGAGGATGCATTTTTTTTTCAGCCGGCCCATGTCAGAACCAGCACTTGTGACTCCAGATGTTTTCTTTCAGGTCTCTGACATTGTCCTCCATGTCCAGATACAGGCAGGCATTGTTGATGGCCAGGCCTCCCTGATAGGCCAGCGCCGTGACCAGCGAAATCTCGTCTTCGGTGAATTTTCGTTTACGGCTGCTGTAGATGATGAGAACGCCGATGATTTCTTCTCTGGATTTAATCGGCACATACAGCATGGAGGCGATGCCCTCTTCCTTCTTTTCTTTTTTGTACTGTGTGCCTTCGTCCGTGAAGACGTCTTTGATGATGATTGTTTCTCCCTTCAAGGCGGCAGCCATGTTTTTGTCCGCCCGCACCGGTCCTTTGCTCATATATTTCTCACTCAGGCCGAAACAGGCGACGCGCTTGAGCGTGCGTTTGTCCTCATCCAGAAGCTGGACCGCAACCGCCTTCAGTTTAAGGGCTTCAACCATGTCTTCGGTCATGGTTTGCAAGATGGATTTGATGTCGAGGCTCTGCGAAATTCCGGCGGCGAGATCAAGGAAGGTTTTTGACTGTCTGCGCAATTTTTGCACCAGGAAGAGATTGGCGATTTCCGCACCGCCGCGCTCGGCAAGGATAGACAAAAAATCTATTTCGTCCTGCGCGAATTTACGGATTTCCTTTGTATAGATGCTTAACACTCCAAGCATTTCCCCCCGGTCGATTATCGGCATCGCCAGAATAGAGCCGATGCCTTCCGCCTTTTTGGCTTTGTGATTTGTCAGGCGCTTGTCCGTTGTGGCGTCACGGTAATAGATATAACCTTCTTTCATCAGTTGCGGCCTGATTTTGACTGCCTGATCGGGCGAAGCGTGGACGTATTTGTCCGACAGACCGATTTGCACGGCCAGGGTGGTCTGATCTCCCTGTTCGTCGTTTTCATCCCTCAGGTAAATTACGGCTGCCTTGGCCTTGAGTGTTTTCATTGCGGTGGAAACAATGAGGTGACCGATTTTGAGATGGTCTTTGGTTTTGGCCATGTCTTTGCTGAGCTTGCTTAAGGCCTGAAAATAATTTACTTTGGCTGGCATGTTTTATTTCCCCCCTATATGGCTTCATTGATTTTATCGATCAGCGACAGTTTGCGGGCTGGCGGCGTTGAACGCGGTTTTATTTTCACTTTTTCCGGTAATTTTTTCCGGCTTGTTTTTTTTGCGGCAGCAGGTTTACGGGTGGCGGCCGTTTTTTTTGCTTTTGCCCCGTCCGTCCTTGCAGGTTTTGTCTGTGCGGCCGGCCTCAGCGCCTCTTTGGGGCCGGGCGCTTCGGCAATGTCGCGATCTTTGAGCCAGCGCACGATTTTAGGGGCGAACAGCCGCTGAAATTTAGAGCTGACATAAATACCGATATGTCCAGTTTCCAGGCAAACGTCCTGCGCATCGCTGCTTCCGACAGCCTTTGTGAGCTGATTGCAGGCCTCCGGTGGGACCAGGTGATCGTATTCTCCATAAAAATTCAAAAGCGGCATGGTCAGCTTTTTCAGATCGACTCTTTTCCCTCCCAAAAACATTTTGCTTTGAATAAGCAGGTTGTTCTTGTAGCAGTCGTCGATGAACTGGCGGAAGGTTTCACCCGGCACGTCGGGGCTGTCGAAAATCCAGCGCTCCATGCGCACGAAGTTTTCCACGAAGTCCCTGTTGTCCATGTTTTCAGCAAATCCGACATACTTATCGATCATCAGGCGGGCGGGATTGAGCAGGAGAAAGCCGAAGTTCATCAGGTCACCCGGGATGTTGCCGAAGGTGCGGACCATTCTGTCTGTGTCCACGTCTTTCATCCATATGTGTAAAAGCCCCTGTCTTGTATCAAAATTCGTCGGCGTGACGGTGGTAACGAGGTTTTTAATCTTGTCCGGATGCTGGGCTGCATACATCACGCAAAACGTGCCTCCCATGCAGATGCCCATCAGATTGATTTTGGGGACGTTATGTTTTTCACGGATGAAATCGACTATGTTGTTTATGTAACCGTTGACATGGTCATCAATGGTGAGGAAACGGTCTTTACGCTTTGGATAACCCCAGTCCACCATGTACAGGTCGATGCCGCCTTCCAGAAATGTTTTGACTACGCTGCGGTCGGGCTGGAGGTCGAGCATCGTCTCCCTGTTGATCAGCGCGTAAACCATCAAAAGCGGGGTTTTGGGCTTGTCTTCAGCCGATTCATTGCGTGAGTAGTGCTTCAGTCGGACGCGGTCCTCTTCGTACACAATTTCATAGGGGGTGGAGCCGAGTTCATAATTGAGCTCGCCTAAAAGCACATCGGAGGCTTTGGAAACCCGTTTCTGAACTTTGTCCGCGTCATCAGCGAGTCTTTCCAGGATCAGGTCGATAGGTATTTTTGTCGAGTTCATGTGAGCCCTTCCTAAATAAAGTTAACCGTCAAAAGGCCGTGCGGCTACTTTGCGACGGCAAGTTTGTTGGGGCCGATGCCTGCTTTCTTTTCCAGTTCTCTAACTCTTTTTTTGAGAAGGTGAAACTCTTTGTACAGATCATCCATGTCTTTTTGTGTCACCACCGGCAGCGCCTGGAGAAAATCGAACATCGCCGTTTCCCTGGCGATAAGAAAATCCTCCAGATTGTTGAGCGTCCGGTGCAGTGCGTCGAGATACTCGCTGGATTGGAAAAGATTCATGTAGTGGCCTTCCAGAATCTTGAGCCACATTCCGTAAGTTTCCTTTGCGTCGCCCGGCAGATGGCCCTGTTCGGCCATTTCCCGCAGTTTGTCCTGCAGCACCTGGAAAGACTTTTCCATGGGCAGATAAAGAACGGAAAGAAACTCGGCAAGCGTGGTCTGAAAGATGTTGTGCTTATCGAGCATATCATTGAACCGCTCCTGATAAAATCTGGTCAGTCCCAAGGGAGGAATTTTCAGGTATTGACGCAGTTCTTTCTCATAGACATCGGTCAGCGCCCTGAAGACCTGCTGATCCAGATTGTCGAAATTATAGGCCTCTGTATGCCTGCCGATTCTGTCTGCTTTTTCCATCAGATGGCTTTGCGTCCGCATTGCGGTTTCAAATCCGGCACGGGCCATCTTCATCATAATCTCCGGCAGGACGCCCATGGAATTAACGGCGGCGGAGGCTGATTCCGGCTCAGTCATCATACGGGAAAAGGATTTCAGCAGGTTAAGACTTGTCTGCAACTGTTCGGTAAAGCGGTTCTGGACGGCCGACTGTGTTTTGAGCATCGTCTCCGAGCTCGACGGCATGGCCTGCGCGATATTGCTCAGCCAGATATCGGTTGCTTTTTTCATCCATTCGAAAAGAGAAGGGTCGATAAAGGGGTTTTTTTTATCTTCGTCAGCCATGGCGTCCTCATATAAAGAAAATTGGCAATGTCGAAAAAATGGGGTTTTTAAATTAAATTTAAGAAAGGAACAAACATTTGCCACCAGAGTATTCGCTTTGAGAATAATATAAAAAGAGGCCTTTGTCAACGGCCGGGTAAGTTGCGGTTGCCTGAAATCAAATTCCGCTGTAAAATATTAAAAAACAGCCGCGCCGGCCAGGGAGGTGTGAGGTATGACCGAGGATAAAAGCGTTGCGATCTCAAAGCTGACTCCGGATGAACTGCTCAATATTATCGGCTTGACACCGGCCGACAATATTCAATCTCTGGACACAGCCGTGCCCTGGAAAAGTAAAATGATCGGCGGACAGATCCGCGGACTGTTCGGTTACCAGAGGATGCTGAAGTCCATCGGTAAGGATATTTCCCTTTTCGGCCCCTGGGCCATCGCGGCGGCCTGGCAAAGCACGCTTCTGGATACGGTGCTCGAACCGATCAAGGCCGCGGCCCGCCTGGCGGTGGGCGCTTCGAGAAACCCGGATGCCATCGCGGACGTGAACGGCTGGATCTATAAAAGCTATTCCCGCCTGCTTTACACGATGACCGGTTTTTTTATTGCAGACGGTAAATTCGACCGCGAAAAGGCCGCCCGGATCTGTACGACACCAAAAGGCAAAGAATTTTTGGAAAACTACATGGGTGAATTCGGTGAACTGGAACGTCTGTATAATAACATCGGCCTCACCCGTCTCAAGGCGATGAAGGAACTTCTGAAGTGCCTTTTGGTGCTTATTACGGAACAACCCTATGCTGACGGCTATCTGCCTTTTGCCACAACGGACTCCGGCGGAAAATCCCGCCGGTCTTTTGAGGAGTATCTTGCTGAAAATCACAGACGCCTGGAGAACCTGTACGCACAAAACGCTTTCGACATCAAGGAATATTCCGAAAGGGCCACCGGTGGTATCATCGGCTGCTCGGATTTTGAGTATGTGGAAGGCTCCTTGCTGCACCGGGTGCGTCTGCGCCATTATCCTGTCCGTAATCGGATCAGGCCCAATGGTAAGGTGATCTACATGGCGACGCCGCTGATCAATAAACCGGAGCTTTTTGATCTGGCGCCCGACAAGTCCGTGGTGGAGGCGCTGTTGAAAAAAGGCTACGAAATTTATATGGTCGATCACGGCGACCCGGGCTGGGAAGAAACGGAGCTGGGGCTTGATTTTTACGGCAAAACCATTCCTGATTTTTATATTGATCTGATCAAAAAGCGTCATCCGGACTCTGAGATCTATGTAATGGCTTACTGCATGGGGGGGACGCTGATGATGCCATATCTTGCGCGTCGGGCGGAAGAGAGGATTGCTGCGAGGAAAAAGATGGATATAAAAAAAGTCGCCTTGATGGCCTCGCCGGTGAAATTCGATGATGAGGAAAGCGGGCATGCCCCGATCCGCAGGCTTATCCGTCGCGATTATGACCCCTATTTGATGAAGGAGCTTTTCGGGGCGGTCAATATCCCGCCGCAGGTCATTGAGGCGGGGATGAACGAAATTCAGCCGGGCGTGCAATACACGGTGGTGCTGGGTTTTTACGGTCGCGCGCAGCAACGAGAGGCGATCACTGACGCCGCGCCGTTTCTGTACTGGCTGACCCGCGGGACAAAATTCCCTGTCACGGCCCATGTTCAGTGGATTCAGAATGTGTTTATCGGCAACCAGATTTACGAGGGAACATATTGCCTGCCGTCAACAAACCCGAAGTTCGACGGCAGGCCGGTTAATATGAATATACTGAAAAAAGCGGGGGTGAGAATTTTCGACTACAAGGGCTCAAGAGACCCGATCGCGCCCGCCGGCTCCTGCGTGGCGGGTGAGACCTGGGGGATGGCCGGCGGGGGAAACGTTCCTTTTACCAGCGGGCAGTTAAACCGGGTGATCGAAAAGAATATCGGCCACATATTTGTCGTCAGCCGCAAACTCCTCGCCCAGTATCTGGAAATGGTTGAAGATTTTTACGAAGACTGAGGCCGCCTTTCATCGTTCCCGTTCCAGAAGTCCGGGCCAGGGGAGAGTCGGAAAGACACTACTTAGCGGGTGGTCGTCATCCACCGCGTGATATTGTAGTTGTGCAAAAGTGCTTTCGGCAATCCGCCGGACGGCGGACGGGTCAACCACATTGTCTTTTGTGCCGTGATAGATGATCACCTGGATCTGCAGTTTGTGCTTTACCGCCTTTTCAAATCCCTCGATATTGAGCGCAGGGGCAAGCAAAATGAGTTTTCGTATGCGTGCTTCATTGTCCAAGGCCCAACGTGCCGCCATCAGTCCCCCGTAGCTGGAACCAACCAGAATCAGGTTATTTTTGTTTTTGAGAACCTCCTCGAGTTTTTGCATCCTTGTTTGAAAATCTCCCGTATAGTCCTCGATAATCATCTGCGGGTAAAACTTCCGGAAATATTGTGCTTTGTTTCCCTGTGACGTGCTTTCCAGGCCGTGAATAAAAACGAGTGTGCTTTCCATATGTCTTGTTCCTGCCTTCCTTTTGCCTATTTTACGTCAATTTAATATTGCCCCGATTATGCCATTGTGTTAGACACTGTCAACCGTATTTTTGACGATGAGGAGATTGTTTATGGCTTTGGTATTACCTTTTCGGGCACTCCGTCCGCGGCGCGAATACGCGGCTCAGGTAGCGGCTCTGCCCTATGACGTGATGACGCGGGAAGAAGGGAAGCAGGCGGTGGAAGGAAAGCCGCTGAGCTTCCTGCGCGTGGAGAAATCGGAAATAGACGTTCCGGACGCAACGCGCCCCGATGATTTGATCATCTATGAAACGGCAAAGAGAAACTTGGCCAGATTGAGAGATGAGGGCATCCTTCAGCAGGACTCCTCGCCCTGTTATTACATATACCGCCAGCAGATGGGCGCCCAGGTGCAGACCGGCATTGTCGGCGTGATGAGTGCGCTGGAATATGACGAAGGGAAAATCAAAAAACATGAACTTACGCGCCAGGACAAGGAAGACGACCGCACCCGCCATGTCGATTATGTCAACGCGCAGACCGGCCCCGTGTTTATAAGTTATTCGGCGCGTTCCGGCATCAATGAAATTGTACAGGAAGTTGCCGCCGGTGAGCCGGAGTATGATTTCACGGCGGAAGATTCAGTAAGGCACACTGCCTGGCTGCTGACGGACCAGGTGCAAATCGAAACAGTCAAAAGCGAATTCGCCAAGGTAAGCACTCTGTATATAGCTGACGGGCATCATCGCGCGGCCGCCGGCGCAGCGGTTGCGCGCAAGAGGCGCAAAGAGGGTGGACCGCGGGAATCAGACATGATATTGGCAGTATTTTTTCCGCACGATCAGCTGAAAGTTATGGATTACAATCGTGCGGTGAAAGATTTGCGGGGACTTACCCCGGAAGAGTTTAAAGAAAAAATAAGCAACCGTTTTTCCGTGTCCGATAACTTTGCGGCCAGGTCTCCTGAACGTCCGCATGATTTCGGCATGTACCTGTCAGGCAGGTGGTATCGTATCACCATCAAAGAAGGTGTTTACGATGCCGCAGACCCTGTGGCCAGCCTGGATGCGGCTATTTTGCAGGAGCATCTGCTTGCGCCGGTGCTTGGGATTGATAATCCGCGCACAGATGAACGGATTAAATTTATCGGCGGCATACGCGGTATGAGTGAGCTCGAGAAGCTTGTCGATCAGGAAGGTTATGCCGTCGCGTTTTCACTTTACGCCACCAGTATGCAGGAAATCATGAAGGTTGCCGACGCGGGTGCGATTATGCCGCCCAAGTCCACCTGGTTTGAGCCGAAACTGCGCAGCGGCCTGTTTGTTCACTGTCTTGAACAGGGGCGCTGAGGGCTGTGATAATGGCCCGCAGGGGCGCCCGGCGAGAAATCCGGGCCCCTCGAAGGTAAAGAATAAGGAGGGAAAGATGAAGAGGTCTTCGTTCAATTTTCTGATACTTACTTGTATGGTTACGTTTTTGTGCTTTTTGGGCTGTGCGACCACTGGAATCTATTCCATCGAAATGAATTATGACGCGCACTACGCGCAGGTTCCGTCATTTATGAAGCCCGGCGGTAAAGAACTGCAGTCCATCATTCACGTCGTCGAATTTACGGACACGCGCAAAATCGACGACCCGCTTGTCATCGGGCGGGTGATTGAAAGCGGCGGAGCGAAAGTGCTGGTTCTGCCCAGGCACACGCGGCCGACGCTGGCGGTGGCCGAAGGGGTGAGGCAATACCTGCGGAAAGCCGGCTATAACGTTTCCACCGTCGGTCCCAAATGGGATTTGCGCGAAGAGACGATGCAGCAGGCGGTGACCGGCAGGCTCCTGATCGGCGGCGTGATTGAACAGATGGAGATCAATTGCCGCAAATCATTTCCGACCAATACATATACCACAACAATAAAGATGACCCTTTACCTTGCCGACTCCGTCAGTAAACGAATTGTAAATCAAGTGACGGTTCAGGCTACGACTTCGCTTGATCATGTGCTGTTTTCGGAAGGCAGACTGGGTGATCAGGCGGCCCTGGCCATCGGCGACGCCATCGAAAAAGTCTTTGAAAAAGAAGAGCTGGCCAAGGCGATGCGAGAGATTCTCCAGAGGTAGGGGCGGTTGGCGTGAAGCTCGCAGACCGAAGAGCTAAGCCAGGAGTAAGGAGTCACATGGCCGGTGGTGCGGCCCTGTTGTCTTTTCAACGTTCAAGTGTGACGACTTCGTAAAAAATCCGGATGATGTGTCGTGTCGAGATTCGGGGCAAGAGGTTATCGGTTGCAGGAAAAGCATTTTCCGGACACATTTGTCGAGCAATCCATCACTCATCTTCCATTACCTTTTTTTATTTATGTGCCTTGCCTGCACATATTTTTACGAATCCGTCTTAACCCGTTATATGTGACTCGGTTTTTACCTGGCAGGCCACAGCATGAAACACCAGCCGGCTTTTTTATATGGCGAAAGGGGACGCCGGGATCTTCTTCTTTTAATGTGTGTTGTATTTGCCACACTGCGGAGCCGGCGATGAGGACGAAGCCGAGCATCACTTTTTAAAACATCAATATATACGGATACATATAGGCGATGTCCGTTTTCTGGTGTTTGGCATGCTCATTGCAAATTAAAACGTCACTTAAAATATAAAGGTTTAATATGTATTTACAACGTACTGTCAAAAAAGAGATAAACTGTAACAGTATCGGTTTGCATACAGGCCGCAAGGTCAATATGACGATCAGGCCCGCCGATCCCGATACGGGCGTGATTTTTATCCGTCGGGACCTGCCCGGCGCGGAGCCGATTCCCGCTGATTACAGGATGGTTTCCGATACGACTCTGGCCACGACGCTCGGGTATGACGGAGTCACTGTTTCCACGGTGGAGCATATTCTGTCCGCATTCAGCGGTATGGGGCTGGACAATGCCGTTATTGAGCTCGATTCCTTTGAAGTGCCGATCATGGACGGCAGCGCGTTGCCGTTTGTCAATCTGCTCAAGAAAGTAGGCACGAAGACGCAGGGAGCCTCAAAGAGGATGCTGGTCATTAAAAAACCGGTTGTTGTCGAAGAGGGCGAAGGACGCGCCGCCCTGCTGCCGTCCGATGAGTTTAAAATTACCTATGACATTGATTTCGAGCACAAGGCAATCGGACGCCAGTCATTCAGTATGCTTTTTACGGACCGGAATTATGAGTCTCTTATCTGCGGAGCCAGAACTTTCGGTTTTCTGAAGGAAGTGGAGTTTCTCCAGGCCCGGGGGCTGGGGCTGGGCGGCTCGCTCGATAATGTGATTATTCTCGACGATGAGAAAATCATCAACAAAGACGGGCTGCGCGTGCCTGATGAATTCGTCAGGCACAAAATTCTCGATGCCATCGGTGATTTGTTTCTGCTGGGCATGCCGATCATCGGTCATCTGGTTGCTTATAAGTCGGGGCACAGGCTCAACAATCTCTTATTGCGGGAACTGATGCGTCAGGAGCATTGCTGGGAGATTATCAGCCCCGACAACCGCTATGAGCTGCCGGCCGATCTACCACCCTGCAAGATACCGTCTTTCACGATTCTTGATGCGGCTCAGGCATAGCCTTTGCGCCTGTTTTTTTGCTTTGGGGCATGGGCTTTTCGGTTTTGCCCCTGGGAAGTATGACCGCCGCTTTTTGTTGTTTCCCCGTGCATCCGGCAGGCTGCCGGTTTCGCTTGAAATACCCCGCCTGATTTCCGGTTATTCAATTTAACCTTGATTTTTATCGGTAGGTTACCTAATATGCGCCCAAACAAAGCCCGGCCGGTGCAGACGGCGGCCTTTGCCTGATCGCGGCAATTTCATCGGGTGCAAAGGTCCTGAGGCGGCCGGCTGAAGGGGACATTCACACCGAGGAAGAGCTTGCCCTCCTGAAAAAATGATTGATATGAAAAACAATATTCGATTTTCGAGGAGAGGCTTTTTAACCTGTCTGGTCATCCTTGCCGCTGTATGTGTCTGGCCGGCGGACGCAAGGGCGCAAATTATGCCCCGGATGACCGATGTGCTAATCACCAGCAATACACGCAATGTTCTTCTTTATGCCAGACTGGTTGACTGTTTCAAGCCGGAGATGGCTTCCGCCATAATGGCGGGCGTTCCCGCCGTATTCACGCTGCACCTGGATGTATATCTGGAAAGGCCCCGGCTCTGGAACAAGCATATTGCCGGTAAAGAAATTCAGCGCACGATTAAATACGACAATCTGAAAAAAACATTCACGATCACCACAAACGGCGCCGGCCAGCCCGTGGTGTTTCAGGATTTTGAAAGCGCCCGGAAAGCAATGGCGGACTTTGACGGAATCGCGGTGATTTCCCTTGCCAGCCTGTCGAGGGGGAATAATTACCATCTGCTGACGAAGGTGAAAATCGACAAGGTGAGTCTGCCGCTCAATATGGAGTATGTGCTGTTTTTTGTGTCCCTGTGGGATTTTGAAACTCCCCTTTACAAAATAAGATTCTCGTATTGAAGTTTTTATGCACTCGGAAGGAAAAGACGCAAAGCGGATGAAGAGCAAAAAAAAAAGCATCAAAGCCTATCTTGACGAAAGTGAATTAAGAAAGCGCCGGCGTGAACGGATTCTCATGCTGGTCATAAGCGTCCTGGCCATCGCCCTTACGGTGCTGGCCAGTCAGTTATCGGCCAGGAAAGAGCTACCCATATCGTCCAATATACTGGTCTATGGCCTGACCAGCATCAATATTATCCTCATTCTGCTTTTGCTGTTTCTGATTGTCCGCAATGTTTTCAAGTTGTTTTCCGAACGCCGCAAGGGCGTGATCGGCTCGAGGCTGCGCAACAAGCTGGTCGCCGCGTTTGTCGGACTTTCGCTGGTGCCGACGATTCTCCTTTTTTTGTTTGCCATCAATTTTCTTTCCTACTCCATAGAATTCTGGTTCAACATAAAAATCGGCGACGGCCTGGCAAGATCGCTGGAAGTGGCCCAGGAGTATTACACGCAGGGACAGGAACTCGCCAGGTTTCACGCCCGGCAGATAAGCGCGGATATTACCAAAAATCGTCTATATGAGGATGACAAAAACGATTATCTGCAAAGCCTTTTATCCCAGCGACAGAAAAGTTACAAAGTAGGCCGCCTCGAAGCCTATTTTGATTTCGCGGATAAAAGCATCGTTTTTACTGACGACGAAAATCCCGCCCTGACATCCGTGGAGCTGTCCGCCAAGATGAAGGAGGATATCTATTCCGGCAAAGAGGTATCGACAATAGCCCCCGTGGCCTCGGGTGAGGTTATCGTGGGGGTTGCGCCGGTTTTCTCCTATGCGGTTCCCACGGAGGTTATCGGCCGCGTCAGTGTCAGCTACGGTGTCCCGCAGGGGTTTGTCGATAAGCTGCGTGTCATCGCCGACGCCTCCGAGCAGTACGGTCAGATCAAATTCATGAAAAACCCGATAAAAATGTCGTATGTCATGATCATGTCCATTGTCACGCTCGTGATCATTTTTCTGGCCACATGGTTTGGCCTGTCGCTGGCCAAGAGCATTACCAACCCGATTCAGGACCTTGTGACCGCGACCAACCGGATTACCCAGGGGGATCTTGACAGCCGCATCAAGGTCGAGGCCGATGATGAGATCGGACTTCTGGTCAAATCATTCAACTCCATGACGGACGATCTCCAAAAGAGCAAGACCGGCCTTATTGAGGCCAACATATCGCTGGAAGAGCGACGCAAATACATGGCCGCGGTTTTGCGCAATGTATCGGCGGGCATCATTTCTGTGGATAAAAACGGCATCATCACCACCATCAACCGGGCCGCGGAGGGCGTGCTGCAGATCGACTCCGCCGCGTATTTGTCCCGTAATTACCGCGACCTGCTTACAGAGGAACACCTTGCCGTAGTGGATGCTCTTCTTGCTGAAATGAAGGAAAGCCGCGAGGGGATTCTGGAAAAACAAATGGAG
>JAAYKU010000167.1 GCA_012522275.1 Smithella sp. | reverse complement strand
TGCCGCCACAGCAGCAGAAAATATCAATGAATATCGAACCCTTCTACTGGTTCAAAAACGCCTCTTACACGGGTCCGGTCTACAAAGTTCCCGCTGAAAAAGTTCTCCCCTGGATGGATCAGAACCTGGATCGTTGCAAAGGCAAGAACGGTTGGGGTGAATAGTTATTCATGATTTTCCGGTTGCCGGAGCCTGGCTCCGGCAACCGATCCGAGGTGGGCACGGCGGTTGTCTTCTTTTCATGCGCTGGAAGTTTCGGGCCCGGCGGGGCAAAATCAGGCTTTTCTTTTTTACACGGCAGGTGTAGAAAGCCGGGCGGGCGCATTTTGCGCCGAAGGACACCGGCAGGACAATGGCTGAAATGACCGGCGAAGAAACGATCGATGAAATACTGGGCGGCAGCTTGAAAATCCGGCAAAGCAGGCGCGGCTACCGCTTCAATCTGGATTCTCTTATCCTAGCCCACTTTGTTTCACTGCGTCCGGACAGTGTCAATCTGGATCTGGGCTGTGGAAACGGTATCATCGCACTGGTACTGGCCCATCGCTTCAGACAGACGCGCTGGCACGGGCTCGAGCTGCAGCCGGCATTGGCGGAGCTGGCGCGCCAAAACGTCGAGGACAACGGCCTGGCCGGGCGCGTGCAAATCAATGAAGGTGACGCGCACAATATCAAAAAAATATATCAGCCTCACTTGTTTGACAATATCATTTTCAATCCCCCCTACCGCAGGCTCACTTCCGGGCGCGTAAATCCCATGGCGGAAAAGGCGATCGCCCGCCATGAGGTGGCGGGTTCTCTGGAGCGGTTTCTGGCCGCAGCCGGACACGCGCTCAAGCCGGCGGGGCGTGTGTTTACGATTTATCCGGCGACAAGGCTTGTGGAGATGATAAGCCTGTTTCGCAAAAACGCCATCGAGCCCAAAAGAATGAAGCTGGTTTTTTCGGATGCGGCATCCGATGCGGAGTTTGTGCTGCTGGAAGGGCGCGGCTCTTCAGGTGAAGAGCTGAAGGTGGAGCAGTCTTTGTATATTTATGAAAAGCCGAAAAGATATACTAAAGAGATGCAGGACATTTTCAGTGACCTGTCTTTGCCTGCAGAAACCTCCGGCGGGTGATTTCTTTTTTCATCACTCTTTTTAATATTTCGGCCAGTTCACGGTCGGCCAGTGCGTCGGTGCACTGCGCGATCATTTTTTTGTCTCTTTCCTTCAGGGCTGTTTTTCCCGCGCCGAGGCCCGCTGCGTTTTTCAGCGCGTGAGCATCCGGTATATAGCCGACGCCGAAGTGAATGTCTATGACCCAGGTTTTTCCGCTCAGTTCGTTTATTTTTCTCCTTATTTCGTCTTTCATGAAGTGCAGCTGCTGTACCCAGACAGAGGAGGTTGTCCTGACAAACATGATTCCCCCTCGTATCGCATCAGGCTTTGACTGGGCTGCAATAGCCGGACCTACCGCCTCGGGCCACAGTTTAAAGAGCCTGCTTTCTTCGAGTCGGGCGGCAAGGCCTCTTCTTTTGAGTGAACGCGAAAGTATCTCGCCTAGAGGCTGTAGTTGTCTTTGCCGGAATCTTCTGCGCATGTGTGTCAATACCTTTAAAAGGGTAGCGTGGGCTGCATGGGGCCGGGCGGATCGGATGCATGGCCCATAATTTTACGAATTTGTCTGTATATGTCGTCAATGGTGAAGGGCTTCTGTATGAAGCCATTGCAGCCGCGCGCGATGATGCGGCTGGCCTGTCCATTTAAACTGTAGCCGCTCGAGAGCAGGACTTTTGCCTGCGGGTTGATTTTCCTGATTTCGTCAAAAACTTCACCGCCGTTCATGTCCGGCATGACCATATCGAGGATGACCAGGTCGATGCGGCTGTGGTGTTCAGTGTAGATATCCAGCGCAGAAGGCCCGTCGGAAGCCGCGATCACTGTGCAGCCCAGCGCCTTGAGCATGGCGCCGGCCACCTCCTGGACAACCGCTTCGTCATCGACCAGAAGGATTGTCTCCGTGCACCTGTTTAGTCCGCCGGGCAGCTCTCCGGCCGCGACGTCCGTTTCGTCTTTTTTTACGGCGGCCGGCAGGTAGATGTTGAAAGTCGAGCCTTGTCCTTTTTCCGAATAGACGTTGATAAAGCCGTTGTGGTTTTTTATGATGCCGTAGGCCGAGGCCAGCCCCAGGCCTGTGCCGCGCCCCATTTCCCTGGTGGTGAAAAACGGTTCGAATATTCTTTCTCTTGTTTTTTCATCCATGCCGATGCCTGTGTCGGTGACGGAAATCTTCACGTAGTTTCCGCTTTTGACCGCGAATGTCTTGAAATGGCTGTTGTCAAGATAGGTGTTTTTTGTTTCCAGATAAAGCTCTCCGCCGCCGGGCATCGATTGCGCCGCGTTGATGAAAAGGTTCATCAGAACCTGTTCTATCTGACCCTGATCGATATCGGTCGGCCACAGGTTGCGCTCGAAGCGGCGGCTGATGCGTATTTCTTTTTTCGTACGTCCCAGCGTGCGCGAGGTTTTATCGATGAGCGCGTTTAAGTCCGCTCTTTTGACTTCGTATTTACCACCCCGCGCGAAGCCCAGCAGCTGTCTGGTCAGATTGGCGCCGCTCATGACGAGCGATTCGATGGTTTTGATGTGTTCGTAATTAGGATCGTCTTTGCTGAGCTTTAGAAGCGCCAAAGAAGTGTGCCCCTGAATGCCCATCAGCAGGTTGTTGAAGTCGTGGGCGATGCCGCCGGCCAGCGTGCCGATGGATTCGAGCTTCTGCGCCTGCATGAGGCGAGCCTCGTTTTTTTTCTGCCTGGTAATATCCCGCATGAAGTTCAATGTGGCAGGCTCATCGTCCCAGACAATTGCCGCGCTGTTGAGAGAAACCCAGACAGTGCCGCCGTTTTTATTGACTATCCGGAAGCTGTAGTTGCCGGCCGATGTATCGCCGTGCAAAATGATCTTCTGCCTTTCGAAGACCATTTCGCGATCTTCACTGATCACGAGGTTGATGAAGGAGATCAGTTCGAGATCATCCATCTGGTGCCCCAGCATTGTTTCCGTGCGGCTGTTGGCGAAGGTGATTTTTCCTTCCTTGAGGATGAAAATGGCCTCGGTGGAATGTTCGATCAGTTGACGGTATTTCTCTTCAGACTGCAGCAGTGCCTCTTCTATTTTCCTTCTTTTCGAAATGTCCTTGGAAATGACTGACACGGCGATGATATTGCCGTAGTTGGCCTGATCCCTGACCGGGCTGAAGGTGCGCAGGAAATATCCTTCTCCGCGCGCGCTTTCATGCTCGTCGTGCAAAGAGATGCCTGTTTCGAAAACGGTTCTTACTTTGGATTCAAATTCGGTCGCCTGCTCGGGTGTGTGAAAATCTCTGTAGTAATATCCGGTTGTTTTCGATCCGGGAATGTTCATGCGCTGGGCATGATTGGGATTCATAAAGAGGTAGCGGCCATTGATGTCCACCAGATAGAGGGAATCATTAGTGGAATCCACGAGACTGCGGTACTGGTTTTCCAGCGACAGTTGATCGCGAACTTTTTCGGATAAAGCGGTTATCTTATCCTCAAGCTCAGCGTAAGTCGGCTTTGCTTCCATTGACGCCCCTCAATTTCGGCTAAACTAACTTTTTGAATTCCTGCTCAAAAATATTAAAAGTTCTCTGATCAAACAATACGTGACGAATAAGCTTGATTCCATTGTTTTTACGGGCAAATTCAATGCAGGCCGCAAGGGCCAGATGCGCCGCTTCGTGGACGGGGTATCCGTAAATACCGCAGCTTATAGCCGGAAAAGCAATACTTTGCAAGCCCTTCGTCGCCGCCAGTTTGAGGCTGTTGGTGTAGGCGGAAGAAAGCAGACCCGCTTCGCCTTTTGCGCCCCCCTTATAGATCGGTCCGACGGTATGGATTACATAACGGGCCGCCAGCCAGCCGCCTGTGGTGATCACCGCCTGTCCGGTCGGGCAGCCGCCGATCTTACGGCACTCGGCCATAATGGCCGGCCCTCCGGCGCGGTGAATCGCTCCGTCCACGCCCGCGCCGCCCGCCAGGTGTTCGTTGGCCGCGTTGACGATGGCGTCGGTTGTCTCAAGGGTGATGTCTCCTGCAGCCAGTTCGATGCTGGTCGCGTTGAATTGAGCTTTCATGAATTTTGCCCCGCCGAAATTCTGTTCCCCTCCCCATATACCAGCATACGGTAGGTTTTTTCAATCCGGTCCCAGTTTTCCTCGCGGTCCATAGACCAGTAGCGGCCGATGACGGAGACCACCTGCCCCAGCTTGAGGGTCAGACATTTTTCCTCAACCTGACGGATATAATGCACGCCGCTTTCGGCCTGTTCGCCGCGCCGTCCCAGCATGGCATGAATAAACAGCTGTTCGATGCCCTGATTGCGAGCCATTTCCATCAGGGCGAAAAGATGCCCGATAGAGCCGTGTGAACTGAAAAAAGAGACGATACCCATCAGGTGCAAGGCGGTTTGATTTTCTTTCGCCTGCCGCATGACACGGAGGAACGCTTCGTTTTTCCGGAAATTTCCATCGGCGATGGCGCGGTCGATGTTGACGCGGTCGGAATAGATGCGCCGGCCCGCGCCCATGTGGAGGTGGCCCGCCTCGGAATTGCCCACTGTTTCGTCCGGCAGGCCCACGGCAAGACCGGAGGCGGCCAGGCGCGCCTGGGGTAAAGTGCTGAAAAGCCTGTCCACGACAGGCGTGGCGGAGGCGGCAATCAGGTTGCCTTGTGTGTTTTCATTTAGCCCCCAGCCGTCGAGGATGATGAACAGCACGCGGCGCACGGGTGAAACTGCCTTCCCCTTATCCTCGATCAGTGAGCGGCCGGTCATCGTCCGGGGGGTGTCAAGCCCCAGTATCTGAAGGACGGTCGGGGCGACGTCGATAAGTTCACCTTCCGGCCTGAGTGTTACGATTTTGTCCGGATGCAGCAAGATGAACGGCACAGGGCTGTTTGTGTGGCCCGTGTCCACGCCTCCATCGGGGTAGAGCCATTTTTCCACCGTGCCGTGGTCGGCGGTGACGATGACGGTTATGTTCTGCCGGCGCGCGGCGTCAATAAGGATGCCCGCGTGCCGGTCAACCGCCTCGACCGCGCGGATAATTGCCGGACGGTTTTCGATATGACCGACGACATCGACATTGGGGAAATTAACGACGATGAAATTACATGATCCGTCATTTATTTTATCTAGCGCCGCGCCGGTGATTTCCTCAATGGACATTTCGGGCGCCTCATCGAAAAGACGTACGTCCTTGCGCGTCGGAACGACAATCCTTTCCTCTCCCGGCAGCAGTTTTTCCTTCTTGCCGTTGAAGAAGAAGCCGACATGTACGGCTTTTTCCGCCTCCGTGATTTTGGCCTGCGTAAGCCCGTGCGCGGCGATGACGTCGCTTAACGTATCATCCGGAACGCCGGCGGGTGGGAAGGCGACTTCAGTGTTGAGATCTTTGTGATACTCGATCATTGTGGCGAAGTTTACATCGAGACCGGGGGCAATCGGGAATTCGGAGAAATTTTTTTGAGTGAGGCTGCGGGTCAGTTCGATTTCCCTCTCGCCGCGGATGTTGTAGAAAATTACGGAATCTCCGGGACTGATTCTGCCGACAGGGTTTTTCCTGTCATCGGCTAAAACCAGGGGGAGCAGAGTTTCATCTTCTTCGCCGTGGGAATAGGCCGCGCGTACGGCCCGGGACATTGGAAATTTTACTTCGGAACTCATGAATCTACCGGTCTGCCTGAAAAAAGACTATTATTTTTAACAGGTAAAGTAACTGAATAATCGAAGTCTGTAAAGGGGAAAAAACCGCATGCCCGCCGCCGCGGCCTTTCCGTGTTGAAAATTGAAAACTTAAATGATACAAGAAAAATTTATGATTGCCAGGGACTGGAGAAGAAAGCCCTTGTCTTCGGCAAGGGAAAATCATCAGGAATCGCTCATTGACGAGATGCTGCGCGAGCGGGCGGCTGTTCTGGCGCGCGCCGGGTTTGCCGTTGAAGACGCTCTGGAGAAGCTCTCGGCGATCGCCCGGGAAGTCGAAGAAAAAATTGCGCGCTTAAACCGCCCGGGGCAAGTGTCGCCTGCAGTCGGCCTGATGTGCGAGGAAATCAACATTTTTATAGACAAGTTCAATGCTGAGCGTCAAAACGCGGAAGTGAAATACTATTACCTTATTGTGACCCGTGAGGCCATGGGCCTCAGAAGGCATGAAACCGTGCAGAAAATCTACGCGATTCCGCCGAAGAAGGAAAAGATACAGGTATCCTGATGGACAGATACAAAAAACAGCGCATGCGCATGGTGGATGCGCAACTCCGGGCCCGCTCAATCAAAGACCCGCGCGTGCTGAAGGTGATGGAAACCATCCCGCGTCACCTTTTTGTGGATGAGGGCCTGATAGATCAGGCCTACAGCGACAACCCTCTGCCTATCGGAGAAAAGCAAACCATATCACAGCCTTATATCGTCGCATTGATGACGGAGGCGCTGGCGCTTACCGGCAAGGAAAGAGTGCTGGAGATCGGCACGGGCTCCGGCTATCAGACGGCGATTCTGGCGAAGCTGGCCGACCGTGTTTTTTCCATTGAACGGGTGGCGTCACTTGCGGCGCGCGCGCGCAAAGTGCTCGACAAGCTCAATTGCTACAATGTTGCCATACGCATAGGCGACGGCTCCTACGGCTGGCGTGAGGAGGCTCCGTTCGACGCGATCATCACCACTGCGGCGGCTCCGGAAGTTCCATCATATCTGCTCGAGCAGCTCGCGCCCGGCGGCACAATGGTTGTACCGGTCGGCAGCCGGGATGTTCAGACTCTTTATAAATTGACGCGCTCGACAGAAGATCCCGCCCGGGTGGACAAGGAAGATCTTGGCGGCTGCCGTTTTGTCAGCCTGATCGGAGAAAGCGGATGGAAAGAATAAACGGATCTCCGCAAGCGTCCGGCCGGCTTTTCCGGCCGATTATCGTGGCGGCGTTCTTTTTTTTGATTATAACTTCATGTGCCGGGCCACAAACTCCGCAAAGTAAATCAACAGGCGTTTATCACGTTGTAAAAAAAGGCGAAACCGCCTACAGCATTGCCCGCGCCTACAGTGTCAGCATGGAGACTCTGGCACAGATAAACGATATTCCGGATATCGCGCACATTAAGGAAGGTCAGGTCATTTTTATTCCGGATGCGCAGCAGGTGATTGAAGATGTGATGGTGCAGGCGCGCAAAACCGGCGACCTGGAAGAAGAGACGACGCCGAAAGCGGCCGCCCGTGGTGCTCCCCCGGCTGCGACGCCGCAAAAGACTCCGGCTGCGCCTTCTGTGCCCGCTGCACGTCCGAAGCTTCCTGCCGCTGAGAAAGAAGAGCCGAAAAAGCCGGTGGAAAAGGCCAAAGAGGCTTTGCGACCGGCTGAAGATGTTGTCGTAACGGAAAAAGGCAGGCTTGTCTGGCCCGTGCAGGGGAAGGTAAAGACAGCTTTCGGCATCCAGCCGAACAAGACGTTTCATAACTGGATCAGAATTTCATGCACCGCGGGAGCGCCGGTCAGATCGGCTGCCGCCGGGGTTGTCATTTATTCCTCAACATTGTCCGCTTATGGCGAGACGATCATCATCCGTCATTCCAACGGTTTTGCCACGGTTTACACTCATCTCAAAGCAAGGGAGGTCCAGCGCGACCAGACGGTTAAAAAAGGTCAGGTGATCGCGCGGGCCGGTGAAACCGATGAAACGGGTGCCTGCTTTATCCATTTTGAAATCCGCCATCACAGTAAACCCAAAGATCCGCTGATTTATCTGCCGTAGAAGGTGTCAGCGACAATACACAATCATATTGATAACTTGCACTAATCATTGACTTTCGGGCCAAACGGTGGTAATATCTCACGTTCTTAAAGAAAGGCAGGTGGATAATAAGATGTTTAAAGTAGGTGATTTGGCGGTTTATCCGGCCCAGGGTGTCGGTGTCATTGAAGCTATCGAAAATAAAGAGGTTATGGGAAAAAAACAGCCTTTTTATGTGATGAAAATAATGGGTAACGGTATGAAGATCATGATCCCGACAAATTCAGCCAAAGCAGTGGGGCTGCGTGAGGTGATCATGGAAAAGGAGATACCCAAGGTTTACGAGATTCTGCGAAACAAAGACGTGACGATTGACAAGCAGACATGGAACAAGCGCTACCGCGAGTATCTGGAAAAAATCAAAACCGGTTCTGTTTTTGAAATTGCCAGCGTCCTGAGAGATTTATTCATACTGAAAAGCGATAAAAACCTTTCTTTCGGCGAACGCAAGATGATGGACACGGCAAAAAATCTGCTGGTCAAAGAAATTTCCGTCGCCTCCAATGCGCAGGAAGCAAAAGTGGAACGCGACCTGCAAATGATTTTCACGGTACAATAGGCCGGATGCGGCGCTTCTTTAAAGAAGCGCCGCTGTTCTTTGAAAACTGAAAAAAGTCAGTTTGTATTTTTACATGCCGGGTAAACAGGCCTCCATATACCCGGCTGCTTATTCAATTATCTTTTTATTCAATACGCGGCTTATAATGCCGCATTATTTTTTCGAAGGAGGTGAAATCTTTGATTATTAGAGCATTATTGGTATTAGCCTGCTGTGTCAGCGGCTACTTCATCGCCTTTTACCTGGCAGCGCCCAGCTCATACGATTTTCTGAAGGCATTTGTCGGCTTCATTATAGGCCTTGTCGTCGCGCTGTTGGTCATCATGGTGGAAAAGGACATTCGCAAGCTCTCCCTGAAGGTTATCGCAGGCGGCGTCGTCGGCATTGTCATCGGGCTGGTCATTGCCCTTCTGCTGGGCTTCGGCCTGAATATGGTCGTCAAGATACAGCAGAATCAGCAGTTCGTTCCCTGGATCTACCTGCTCCTGACAGGCATTCTCGGTTATCTGGGGCTGGTGCTCGGCTCCAAAAAAGCTGACGAGATTACTTTCCGCGCTCCCGAAGGCAAGGAAATTGCGGAGCGGCGCCTGCTGGACACGAGCGTCATCATCGACGGCAGAATTGCGGATATCTGTGACACGGGTTTTATCGACGGAAACCTCATCGTGCCGCGTTTTGTCCTCAATGAACTGCAGTTTATTGCGGATTCGTCCGATTCCATGAAGCGCTCCAGAGGCAGACGGGGGCTCGATGTCCTCAACCGGATGCAGAAAAGCACCACAATCGACATTGAGATTGTCGAGCAGGATTTCCCGAAAATTAAAGGTGTGGACGGCAAGCTCGTCGCTCTGGCGCAGAAATTAAACGCCAAGCTCATGACCAACGATTACAACCTGAACAAGGTGGCCGAACTGCAAGGTGTGAAAGTCCTCAACCTCAACGAACTGGCCAACGCAATGAAGCCGGTCGTTCTGCCGGGCGAGCAGATGCTGGTTAAAATCATCCGTGAAGGCAAGGAGCCGGGCCAGGGTGTAGGTTATCTGGACGACGGAACGATGATCATTGTTGACGGAGCGCAAAAAATGATCAACATGACTATCGAGGTGGTGGTCACCAGTGTGCTGCAGACAACCGCCGGCCGGATGATCTTTACGGAGCTCAAAGAAGCGGCCGAAAGAAAAGGCGCCGGCTGATAAAGCGTGTCAAGCGAGTTTTGGCCGGGAAAAGATGCTGATAGTTCCAAAGGCCCGGAAAATATTTTCCGGGCCTTTTTT
>JAAYKU010000166.1 GCA_012522275.1 Smithella sp. | reverse complement strand
TGCTGGTGGCCTTTATCGTCAGCCCGTGGCTGGCCTATATTGTTTTAAAGAATGTCCGCTATAGCCATACCGGTGAAGAAGAGGAGAAAAAACAGGGCGGTTTTTACGCAAAGCTGATCGGGCCGCTTATTGCCGCTCCTAAAAAACGGCTTGTCGCACTGGTCTCGGTGGCCGGGCTTTTGTTTTTGGCCCTGACATTGTTACCGCTCAAACAGGTCACCATGAAAATGCTGCCTTTTGACAATAAAAGTGAGTTTCAGGTCATCATCGACATGCCCGAAGGATCTACACTGGAACAGACGGCCGCCGTGACCCGCGCGCTTTCCGAATATCTGAAAACGGTGCCGGAAGTGACGGATTATCAGGCCTACATCGGGACAGCCGCCCCTTACAACTTCAACGGTCTGGTCCGTCATTATTTTCTGCGCGAAGGAGGTAATGTCGCAGACATACAAGTCAACCTGGTCGGCAAGTCCGACCGCAAGGCGCAAAGCCATGATATCGCCAAGCGCGTGCGTCCGGAACTCAAGCGTATCGCCGACGGTTACGGCGCCAAGATCAAAATTGCCGAGCTGCCGCCCGGCCCGCCGGTTCTGAGCACACTGGTCGCGGAAATTTACGGGCCGGAGACGTCCCGCCAGATAGAAATTGCACGGCAAGTGCGTGACATATTCGACAAAACGGAAGGGGTCGTCGATGTGGACTGGTTCGTGGAAGCGGATCAGCACAAAATATCCTTTGTCGTGGATCGCGCGCGTGCGGCCCAAAGCGGCATCACCACCGCTGATATTGCTGCAAGTGTACAAATTGCGCTGGGCGGAAGTCCGGCCGGTGTGGTGCACATGGATCGGGAAAGAGAGCCGGTGGAAATATTTTTGAGGATGCCGCTGGCCAAGCGCGCCGATATCAATTCCCTGCAGTCTTTGATGATTCCGTCGTCCACCGGCAGGGCTGTGCCGCTTGCGGAGCTGGTGAGCGTGCACGAAGGTATCGAAGAGAAAACAATCTATCATAAAAATCTCAAGAAAGTCACTTATGTCACAGGCGATGTGGCCGGAACGGAAGAAAGCCCTGTCTATGCGATTCTGAAGATGAAAGACGCGATCGCTTCCATGAAACTCGAGGAGGGTTATGAACTGAAGCAATACTCGTCGGTGCAGCCGTGGCTGACTAACCGCTATGCCATGAAATGGGACGGGGAATGGCACATTACCTATGAAGTATTTCGTGATCTGGGCATTGCTTTTGCCGTGGTGCTGATCATCATCTATATACTGGTTGTGGCCTGGTTCCGCAGCTTTATCACGCCTGTGGTCATCATGACGCCTATTCCGCTCACGCTTGTGGGGATTCTACCCGGACACTGGGCCTTCGGCGCTTTTTTCACGGCCACCTCCATGATCGGGTTTATCGCTCTGGCGGGCATTGTCGTGCGCAACTCTATTTTGCTGGTCGATTTCATACAGATGGAATGGCGCGAAACGGGCGATCTGGCCAATGCAGTGATCCGCGCCGGCACGGTGCGCATGCGTCCCATCGTGCTTACGGCCGCGGCGGTTGTTGTCGGATCGTTTGTGATGCTTTTCGACCCGATTTTTCAGGGCCTGGCCATTGCCATGATGTTCGGCGCCGTGGCTTCGACCGTGCTGACACTCGTTGTCGTGCCGCTTTTGTATTATGATCTGTTCAAAAACAAATCGGCCCCGCCAGGGGAACAAATGGAACCAACGCCGGAGGAGGCCAATGGCCAGGCGCTTTCATAGAAATAAAATGAAAGGGACGCCGGGCGGCGCGGCAAAGCGTGCCTGAAGCTCCTCGTTACAAGGAGATTTATAACAGAAGAGATATTTCATGTGATATTTTTATCTTCTTCAAGAAAATCGACAAAGATTTTGTGAAACACACGGAAATCGAAATTGCGCCGGTAAATCAAATAAAAGTATCTTTCCATCCGGCAGCCCTGGATGGTGATTTCTTTCAACAGCTCCTGCTCAAGTTCGCGTTTTACGGCGTGGATGGAAATGATCGAAACACCCAGGCCCGCGATAATCGCTTCTTTAACGGCTTCAGAGCTGCCCAGCTCGGCGCAGATGTTGAATTGGGAAAGGTTTAAGGATTTTTCCTCTTTGAGATAGTTTGTCATGAAATCTCTGGTGGCGGAGCCCTTCTCTCGTACAATGAAGGGTTCGGCAAATAAATCCTTCATCACAACAGAATTTATTTTTCTCCATTTGTGTTTTTCAGGCACAGCTAAAACAAGACGGTCTTTCCAAAGCTTTTGTGCTTCCAGTTTTTTATTTGAAGGTTTTTTCCCGATAATGCCTATTTCCACTTCGCCGTCCAAAACCATGTTCATGACATCTTCACTGTCCGCTGTTTTGATATACATGGTAATATCCGGATGATTTTTGTGCATCCGGCTCAATACGCGCGGCAGCAGGTAGGTGGCGGGTATCGTGCTGGCGCCGATATAAATATTGCCGCCGGTCTTCGTGCCAAGCAAGGCGACTCTTTCTTTTGCTTCCTCCCTCAGCTTAAGCATACGTTTCGCGTAGTCGTAAATTATTTTCCCTTCCGGCGTGAGCGTAACTCCCGCGCTGCCTCTGTTGACCAGGGACGCGCCG
>JAAYKU010000165.1 GCA_012522275.1 Smithella sp. | reverse complement strand
TGGCAGGCAACCGTAAACAACGGGCGCTTCAGACGCCAGGCCATATGCTCCACCAGACGTGTTTTCCCGCTGCCGGTGGGCCCGTTTAGTAAAACAGGCAACTTTTGTGCATAGGCTGTTTCAAATATTTCTATTTCCCTTCCCTGCGGAAGATAAAACGGCTCCCGGGAAATATAAAAGTCCTCCTGCTGTTTTTTATCCGTTTTGTTGTTGAACATGAAATGCTCCTCTCGAATGAAATATATAAATGATCTGCCGATCGCACCGGTCAACCACGGCGGCTCAAAAGAACGCCCTCGGCAGCCGTGCCGTTTACACAGGCCCGCCGGCCCTGTTTTCTAATATAGTTGCCCTTCGCCAAAGAGCAAATTTTTTTCGTTCAATGATCATTTTGCTGTTTTCGATGCATCTTCCATGATTTCAAAGACACAGCGGCGAAAAGGGATATTCATGCTATTGTCACAGGACAGAAATTGCAAAAGAGAGCAGGCGTAAAAAAAGCGCCCGTTTTAAAGCGGGCGCCTGATTGAGTTCTGTCAAAAAAATCAGATATTTTTGAGGAGTTTAAATGATCCTCACCCTGATCACGCCTTCAATGCCCTGAATTTTCCCCACCAGATCGTCGCCGGCGGCGCCTTCCACATCGATGATGTTGTAAGCAAGATTGCCGCGGCTTTTATTGATCATGTCCGCGATGTTGAGGTTGTTTTCCGCCAGCAGCTTGGTGATCTTTTCGATCATCCCGGGCATATTCTGATTGGAAAGAGTTATTCTCTTTTTGCCGGAGCGGTCCAGGACACATTCCGGGAAATTGACCGAGTTTTTGATATTGCCGTTTTCCAGGAAATCCATCAACTGCAAAGCCGCCATGACGGCGCAGTTCTCTTCTGATTCTTCAGTGGAGGCGCCCAGATGGGGGATAGGAATGACCTTATCGGTTTTGATGACCTCTTCGTCAGGGAAATCCGTAACATAGCAACCGACGATTCCGTCGGCGACAGCTTTTTTCAGAGCATCCGTATCCACCAGCCCGCCCCGGGCAAAGTTGAGCAAGGTGACTCCCTTTTTCATGATCGCGAATTTCGCCGTGTTGACAAAACCTTTTGTGTCGTTGTTTTGAGGCAGATGCAAAGTGATATAATCGGATTCGGCCAGAAGCCTGTCCAGGCTCGGCGCCTTTTTAATGGTACGCGACAACCTCCAGGCAGCTTCGATGGACAAAAACGGGTCATATCCCATGACCTGCATCCCGAGGGACTCCGCGGCATTGGCCACCATCGTGCCGATAGCACCCAGCCCTACGACGCCCAGAGTTTTGTCCTGAATTTCCGTGCCGCCGAATTTCGATTTGCTCTTTTCGATAAGATCAGGAACTTTTACCCCTTCGCCTACCAGCCCTTTGGCCCAGGTAATGCCCCCCATCACATTGCGCGCCGCAAGCAGCATGCCCAGGATAACCAGCTCCTTGACGCCGTTGGCGTTGGCGCCGGGTGTGTTGAAAACGACAATGCCTTTTTCGGAGCACTTGTCGATGGGAATATTATTGACGCCGGCGCCGGCGCGGGCAATGGCTTTCACACCGGCGGGCAGCGTCATCTCTTTCATTTCCTTGCTTCTGACGAGAATCGCATCGGCATCGTCGATGCCTTCACGATACTCATAATCCGGTGTAAAAAGGCTGAGCCCTTTTTCCGAAATCTTGTTGAGCAGATCAATCCGATACATAAAACGCCTCCTGTTCCTTCAATACTGTTTTTTATTTAAAGCACCCCTGAAACAACACGGGCGCTTACCTTGCGCGGGTGCTGTCCAAAACAAACTGTCCTTACGTATTTTTTACAAGAACCTATGTTTGGCGCGCGGAGTATAGATTGAGGCCTGCCGGGTGTCAAGAAAATCTTGGACGAAAAACACGCACTGAAACGCCAGCCGCCGCCACCGCCAAGACATAGACCTTCGTATACCTCACCGCCTGCACCCAACAAAAAAGGCCCGGGGCCAAACCGTGAAAACCTTTGATGTTCCCGGTGGGCCGGACGGCGTTTGAATTCACGTCCGACGAATTGAAATAACTCACCAAACATAAATAATATCAAACATTTACATTAATAAGGACTTTTTAATGGGCGCCCCCTTCGCCTGCGATGCATTTAGGTGAGATGGTCGACCCCGCATCGCTTGTTTTTAAACTGCTCCAGGGTGGTCCAATTTGGATTATCACAGATGGCCACTTTTTGGCTGTCATTACCAGACACGAACATAAGCGGGATCGTTTTCGGGAGGTGTCCCTAGAAATAGAAGTTTTCGTCAACCAATTTGCGAATACTTTCCTTATTTCCTATGACCCAGATAATATCACCATCCTGAAATACTTCCGAAGCGGGTGGATTGATTTTGTAACCTTTTTTATTTTCTATGCCCACAACGAAAGCTCCTCCTCTTTTGCCCATTTCCGAATCCAATAAGCTCTTTTTATAGAGCCCGGAGCTGGAATCGACCACGAGGGATACAGAATTTATTTTTGAGTCAGGGTCTCTATTTTTTTCCTTGGAGTATTCGTGAATGGTCCGAAGTGTATTTCTATTGAGTTCGATTCTATTCTTATCGACCGTGAGCAGATTGATCTGTACGATATTTCCCACGGCCAGGATGATATCATCTGTCAACAGAACGAAATCGCCGTTTGGAAAGTATACCTCTTGTTTATTCCTGTACACGGCTGCAATCAGCAAGTCGTATTTTTGCCTGAAATCGGTATTTTTCAAGGATTTCCCTTCGTACTCCGATCCCGGCAATAGATTGAACTTCCCGACGTATAGGTTTTTTTCCATCCAGCTTTCATTCGTAAAGTCGAGGGTAGTAACCCCTCCTGTTTCTATAGATTTCTTTTGTTTTTCATGCATGATCCGTTCATTGAAGTTTAAAACGAAGCGATACTCCATATTCCAATATATTTTCAACAAATACTTGGAGCGAAAAACAAGGAATAAAATAAGGATAGCTACGCCTACTGACACGAAGGTTGGGATGTCCACAAATTTCCAGAAAATAAAGAAGATGAGAGCAAATGCAATGATATATCGAATAACGATAAGAACAGAGAGAACCAGCCTGTTTCGCATATTCTCTTGCCATAACATCAGTATTCGATAGGGTTGTTCCCCTCCCCGGTAAACGAGCCCTTTTAGCAATGGGGCCATTGCTAAAAACGTGACTGCAAGGGACGTTATATCTGCCCACAATGGACTCGTATGTTGTATCAAGTAGGGATGCAAAAAATAGACGGACGTCGCAACCACAGCAATGCACAAAGAGGTAAATATAATGATATTAAAAATATAACTCCTCAAAAATGCCGTCCAGTCAGTCGGAGGGCTGGGAGTGGCCAATTTTTCGTCCGTATCGATTATCCTTTGTCTCCAACTGGAAGGGATAGTACGCATCATGAAATTATAAGCGCCATTGCTTCCGGCCATCAGGTAAGGGGTAGAAAAAGTGGTAAGAATGGAAACGGCTATAATGACAGGATAAATGAATCCATCAGCGAGCTTATAACTGATAGCCATTCCCGCTACGATGAATGAAAACTCTCCCACCTGGGCCATACTAAAACCTGATTGTACCGATATCAACATGGATTCGCCCGACAAACGAGCACCCAGGGCAGTGAACACAACCTTCCCGAACAAGACGAGAATTGTTATCAGAATGATGCTTGGGTAATAATCAGCGATGATTTGCGGATCCATCATCATGCCCACGGATACAAAGAAAATAGCTCCGAAAAAGTCTTTTATCGGCTTCGTTACCCGCTCGATATTTTCTAAAGCAATCGTTTCCGCCAATATAGAGCCCATGATGAATGCCCCCAACTCCGCGGAAAGCCCTACCTTGGTGGCAAACACGACCATCCCCAAACACAATGCCAAAGAGATAATCAAAAGAGTTTCATCGTTGAGTATTCGTTCTATCTTTTTAAGAAAAGTAGGTATGAGAAATATCCCGCACACCACCCACACGATCATGAAGAAAAGCATTTTTACCAGACTAAATATTATTTCGCTTCCTTCAA
This sequence comes from Smithella sp., assembly GCA_012522275.1. Classification (GTDB taxonomy): domain Bacteria; phylum Desulfobacterota; class Syntrophia; order Syntrophales; family Smithellaceae; genus UBA8904. The sequence continues at coordinate 268 of JAAYKU010000165.1, read as the reverse complement.
AATGATGGCTGAGTGCCAAGGTTCCCATGAAAACCATCAGCACGATCGCAAACAAGTCGTCAAAAATGAGAATGCTAAACACGACTTCGGTAAATGGTTTCTTTTTATAACGAGGATCATCAAAGGCTTTCACGATGATGGTTGTCGACGATAAGCACAACATACAACCCAAGAAAATGCTATTCCATTGCCCCCAACCCATCCATATCCCCAAAAGGAAACCGGACACACCTAACCCTAAAAGGATGATCAACAACGTGATCGCCCC
>JAAYKU010000164.1 GCA_012522275.1 Smithella sp. | reverse complement strand
GGCCGGTGTCGATGTCGGCGCAGATAACCTGATCGGACAAAGAAAAACATTCGCCTTCGGCAAGCAGCTTTCCGTTTTCGCAAATGATCGCCTGGCCGTCCCAGGCCAGGTCGGTGGTCGATTCCCCGAACCCCGCCCCCGCATAGAGGTAAGCCGCCACTGACCTTGCCGAGCGGCCGGCAACCTGTTGACGAAGCAGGCGGGTTTTGCCGATGACGGCGCCGGAGGCCGAAAGATTGCCGATGACGGTCGCGCCGGCCAGAGCGGCGTATGAGGACGGCGGGATCGGCGCTTGTGCGTCTTCGCCGATTTCAAAATACAGATTCAGGGTTTTCACATTGGCGGCTCTGAAAATCAGGTTCGCGCCGAAGGGGATGTCTTTTTGCCCCGCAAGATTCACGCTGGAGAAAACAGCCGCGCCCGCCGGTGTAAAGTGCCTGCCCTCGTCGAACTCACCGTGGTCCGGCAAAAGGGACTTGACGCAGATGCCGAGAATCTCGCCCCGATAAAAAATAACGGCACAATTGAACAGGCGTCCCTCCGCCCGAAGCGGGACGCCACAGGCGATGATGGTGTTTATCTTTACGGACGCGTCTTTAATTTTCACCACGGCCGCTTCGGCACTGTCCAGCAGAGCCTCCTGATGAAAAAGATCACCGGCGGAACAGGCAGTCAGCCCCAACTGTGGAAAGACAGCCAGCAGGGAGTGTTGCTTTGCCGCCTGGCGCGCCAGTTCAATCGTCTTTGCCGCGTTGAAGGAGACATCCGCCACGCGTAACTGCGGCACACAGACGCACGCGCGGATAAACCCGTGGCTGTATAAATTGAAAAATGGATTTTCTTTTGGTCCGGCCATGGTCTTACTCTTTTTCCACACAGGCATAGGCGCTGTGGTTGTGGATGCTTTCGAGATTTTCCGCCTCCACACTGTACCAGGTGAAGTTTTTGTCGGCGTTTAGCCTTACCGCCACGCTGCGCACCAGATCTTCCACGAATTTCGGGTTTTTGTACGCCTGCTCCGTGACGAATTTTTCATCCACGCGCTTTAAAAGAGAATATACCTCACCGCTGGCCGAATCTTCAACGATTTTTATCAGATCCTCGATCCAGAAGAATTTCCGGAAGCGGACTTTGACCGTGACGATGCTGCGCTGATTGTGGGCGCCGAAGGCGCTGATCTCCTTGGAGCAGGGACAAAGAGTGGTTACCGGTACAACCACGCCCACCCAGAAATCATTTTTGTCAGCGCTGTTTTCCCCGGCAAACAGACAATGGTACTCCATCATACTTTTGGCTTTTGACACAGGCGCTGTTTTTTTCATGAAATAGGGAAACTCTATTTCCATATGGGCGGACTGGGCGCGCAACTTCTGACGGATTTTTTCCAGAATGGTCTGGAACGTCTTGATATTGATCTGGCCGCGGAAATCGTTGAGCACCTCCACAAAGCGGCTCATGTGCGTGCCCTTGAAATGGTGCGGCAGGTTGACGTACATATTGATTGTAGCGCCCACCGGCTGAGTGCCGCGCTCGCGGTCGAGCACCGTTATCGGGTATTTGATATTTTTCACCCCGACCTTCTTGATATCGATTTTACGAAAATCTTTCTGGCTTTGAATATCGATCATTGTACAAAAGGTTCCAAATTTATTTTCCCTACTTGTCCCCCGCTAAAGCTGGTCATTATACACACTAAGCACAGGGGGGTGCTTCAAGGGCCGGTTTGCATCGGATGAGGATAAAATTGTTTTGTAAGGATCGCATACATTTCAGCAGCTCCATACAACCGAACCAGACCGCGCCAGATTGTCTGTGTGCCGGGGAACCCATCGCCTTT
>JAAYKU010000163.1 GCA_012522275.1 Smithella sp. | reverse complement strand
GTCAAAGAAGAGCCTTTTCAGTGCAATAACCGGATCGGCGTGTTCGAAGCCATCGCCCGGATTTTTACGGGAAAATTCGCTATGGTGGATCATCCGGAGTGCATTCACCGCGGCGACCCCCATTGCCGCTATCTTATTCGATGGAACATGCCCGAATCCCTGTTGTGGAAAAGAATCGGCTCTTACGCCATTTTGGCGCTGATCCCGCTGTCGCTCGGCCTGCTTGCTTTTTTGCCTGTCCATGGATGGCTGATCGCCGCTTTACTGGTCTTATCCGGGTCTTTAGGGACCCTCCTGTTTGGCTCCTTTCTACGCAACAAAGAGATGGCCGCAAATCTCAGACAGCAGGGCATAACCTCGAATGACGTCGTCAATCAGATCAATGTCAGGCACAATGAATCGGAGCTGGTCAGGGAAATAGGCGAAGCGATCTCCAGCATCCTTGACCAGAACGAGCTTCTGGATTTCATTACGGAAGCGCTGCACAAACGGCTGATGTTTGAACGAAGTATGGTGATGCTGGCCAATCCCGAAAGAACAAAACTCATTTTTCGCGCTGGTCGCGGTTTCACTCAACAAGAAACAGCCCTGTCCGGGAATCTGGAATTCAGCCTCACCAACCCCGAATCCAGGGGATATTTTTATCAGGCATTTATCAATCAGAAACCTTTTCTCGTTGATATCGCCGACCAAATCGAACCAAATCTATCGCAAAGAAGCACTAAACTGATCAAAGAACTGGGCATCCGCTCCTTTATCTGCGTGCCCATTGTATTCAAGGGCAGATCTGAAGGTGTGCTGGCCGTCGACATCACGCATACGAAAACAAAGACAACGCAAAGCGAGGTCAGCCTGCTCGTCGGCGTCGCCCGGCAGATCGGCATCAGCCTCAACAATGCCCGTGTGCACAAAGAAGTCGCGGAAAGCGAACACAGATTCCGCAATCTCAGTGACAACACACCGGACATTATCTACCGGCTCGATGACAAAGGAACCATCAGATATGTAAACCAGGCGTGGAAAGAAATTCTGGGGCATGACAAAGCCTCCCTGGAAGGCAAATACCTATGCGACTTCCTTGGTCCGGCGGACCGGGGGGCATTTGCCGGAACTATCAAGAATGTAATTACGAACAAACTCAGAGTTCGCGACAGCTACTTTACCATTGCCAGCACGCGGGGCATGCCGCGCCAGATTGTCTTGAGCGCCGCCCCCGATTTCGACGCGGATGGAAAAGTCATCGGCGTGGTCGGGACCATTAAGGACATCTCCGCCCTGCGCGGTATGGAAGCGCAGCTTCTGCAGGCCTCCAAAATGGAGGCCGTCGGAACCTTGACCGGCGGCATCGCCCACGATTTCAACAATATCATTCAGGCCATCATGGGCTATAACCAGCTTATGCTCGCCGGCAGACTGGGCAATGAGGCGGATCTGCCCTATCTCAAAAGCATCGCCGATCTGATCACCCGCTCGCGGGAGCTGGTTCGACAGCTGCTCATGTTCAGCAAAAAAGTCGAGCCTGTATCCAAAACGGTCAACATCAATGACGAAATAAAAAGTATCCACTCGCTGCTGGTGAAATCCATTCCCAAAATGATCGAAATCAAGACGGAGCTCGCCGAAAGCATTTTCCCGGTTAAGGCGGAGGCGACACAAATCGGACAGATCATAATGAATCTGGTCATCAACGCACGCGACGCCATCGGAGATACCGGTGTGATCACCGTCAAAACGGGCAATCTGATTGTGCATGAAACAACTCTCATCGGACGCTCGCAGGTTGCCCCGGGGCGCTATGTTCAACTGTCCGTCACCGATACCGGGCACGGCATGGACGAGGGGGTCATCAGACACATTTTTGATCCTTTTTTTACAACAAAGGAACCGGGAGCCGGCACCGGATTGGGCCTTGCCGTTGTGCTGGGTATCGTAAAAAATCACAAGGGCGTCATCAGCTGCACGAGTTCGCCGGGCTGCGGGACGACTTTTCACATTCTGCTGCCCGCTTCAGCCACCGCTTTCGCCCCATTGGAAGAGCCGGCGGCGCAAAATGAGATTATCCACGGGACGGAAAAACTACTTGTGGTCGATGATGAAATAAGTATTCTGGAAACGGTCAAAGATACGATTATGTTTTTCGGCTACCATGTGGAAACGGCACAAAGCGGTGAAGAGGCGCTTAAAATCTACACGAAACAAAAAGATGAAATTGACCTGGTTGTCCTCGATCTGATCATGCCCGGCGCGGGCGGTAAAAAATGCCTGCACGCCATTCTCGAAATAAATCCCGAAGCCAAGGTGCTGATGACCAGCGGGTATGTCAGCGCAAGCCAGGCCGAGGAGCTGTCACAGGCCGGCGCCGCCGGTTTCATTCACAAGCCTTACCGTCCGGAAGATCTCCTTTTGAATATACGACGGCTCTTCGACGGACAACCTGTTTAGCCGGCTACAGGCTTGTACCCCTTGCACATAATAAGCGGGGTGTAGCTGAAACGCCGCGGATCGTTGAGATACTTTACAAAATCGTCATAAAGCGCGCGATATCCTCCGGGATAGGAGGCACTGATCAGCTCATCGACCGCCCAGCCGGCTGTTTCGATTTTTTTGGTCAGATTGAACTTGTCACTGTCTTTCATGTTCCCGTAAAACAGGTTGTGCGCCCTGAGCTCGACACTGATATTTTGCATACCAGCGTCATAGAGAAAAGAATATAATTTACGGCCGATAAAGGTATCGAAATTAAAGCGCTCGTCAACAGCTTTCATGATCTGATGCAGCATATCCATCGTCGCGCGTGGTAGCTCGTAGTGAATCAGGCAGTTGTAATCCAGATCCAGCAGACACAGGCAACCGCCCGGCTTGAGCGCTTCGATCAGATTACGCACAATATCTGTGGCGCCGACGCGGTGATACTCCAAAACGAAGCGGATCCAGATCAGATCGAACCTGCCATGAGCATCCAGCGGTTTTCTCAAGTCGTGCAGCTCAAAGGCTACGTCAGCCCCGCGTCCGTAATGCTCAACGGCATAGTCAATTCTCTCGCGGGAATAATCAATCCCCAGGACGCTTCCGCCCGGCCGCGTCATTTCGCCGAGGATGGAAGTGGTTATCCCCGCGCCGCAGCCGGCATCCAGCACGCGCATGCCGGGCGCCACGCCGCACCACAGGGCCTGGTTACGCACCGCGTCCGGGTTGGTCTTGATATCGAGGCGGATAGCCTCCTCTTCGCTCTCCATGAAATAAAAATCGGATGACAATGGCTTAGTCTCTTGCATGCTCCTCCCCTGAAATCAAGTGATAGCATCCGGCTGCCGACACTTGCGTGTTCAAGGCAGCCTTTCGTCCTTTTTTGAGCTTTCACGCGCCGGCAGAAGTCTTTTTTCACCCCTGCCGATTGTCAGATACCTGCCCAGCCCGACGGCGTTGAACTGCTCCTGGATGATATACTCTAAAGACATGCGCCGGTCAAACCCGATAGGGACAGCCAGCGGTTCAACCAGCAGACGATTACGGTGTTTCTTGAAGCTCTCCCGTATAAAACTTATCGCCAGGCGGACAATGCCCGGCAGTGTGATATGGCCCGCCTCCACCCCTAAACCTTTCTGAAAGACCATTGTTTTCAGGTAATCGGGCAGACTGAAGACATCTATAATCCTTTCCGCCAGATAGGGGGAGTATTTTTCGATAAACACATCATCGATGCTGTCGTCATCGGCCGCGTGAAGTTTTTTGTAAATGATCATGATCATTTTGCCGATTTCGGAAAATAAACCGCCCAGCTCGACTCTCTTGGCCGCATCCTCCCTTAAACCCATCTGCTGCGCGAGAAGCTTGCCGAGCACGGAAGAGGCAAAGCTGCACGCGAAGACAGCCTCTACCTTCTCATCGCCGCGGGCCAGCAGCTGCAGCGCAAGAAGGATAATCAGCGCTTTGGTATGGCTCATCCCCAAACGGGTTACTACTTCATAAAATGTGTGGACAGCGCCTTTATTTAAAGTCCCGTAATAGGCGGAGTTGGCGATATTGAATATTTTTATGAGAATTTCCTGGTCGATGCGGAATTTCAGCATTTCAATTTCTTCATTGCCCGCCTCGACATTACCCAGCACAGCCAGCACATCGGGTGAAAAACCCAGTGTGTCCGCATTCATCATCTTCTCTTCGACGAAATCGAGAAAAGCGATAATCTCTTCCTGCTGCAACTTCAGCCTCTTTATCCGTGACCGTCCGGCCCCTCCCCCCGCGTCTTTCCACAGAAAAACGCCGGCTCAGTATCTGCCGCGAGCCGTAAACGCAGCCACGTTGGACAATATATACCCCGCCTGAATCATTTCGTTTTGTACTGCTGTCAATGACTCCAATGCCAGACGCTTTGGCGGCTCTTCAGGTTCCGAAACGGAAATAAAATAAACGGGAAAAAGTGGACCGGCAAAACGGTTTTCTTAAGCCCGGCACACCCCCCGTTAACAATCACGGACAACACCAGCAACAGCACACACAGGAGAAAAAGCTGAAACATGGTCCGCTCCATTGTCGTCTATGAAAAATGGATCTGTTTGAAGAATATCGCTCCGAATCCGTCCGGAAGACCTATTTCAGGAAGCCCTGAATGATTCTGTTTACCGCCTGGTCGTAGGCCAGCCCCAGGCTCATCAGTTTTGTAAGCTGATCGCTGGCGATCTTGCCGATGGAGGCTTCATGGGTCAATTCCGCGTCGGGATGAAAGGCCTTGAGGGCGGGCATGGTTTCATTTGTTCCGTTGTCCATGATGATCGCGTCACACTCGATATGGCCGAAGCATTTATTGCGCGCCTCGATGGTGGCGTAGAGCACCTGCCGGGAATTTCCCTTCATTACCGAACGCGATATCATATTGGCGCTGCTGCCCGCTCCCCGCAAAACAATATTGTTGGTCGATATGGCGCTTTGACTGCCGTCCGTCATCACACGCTCTGTGATGAGCAGAAGACTGCCCGCCTCCAGTTCGGCCTCATTGACGCGGCTGGTCTCATCCACACCGCCTATCTGGGTGAGCTCCATCTCCGCCCGCGCCCCTTCGTCCAGAAACACTTTGGTGGTCGGGTTGAGCGTTCTTTTTCCCGTGCCTTCGCCCGAGGCATAGTGCTTTTCCACGTAGACCACTTTAGCTCTTTTGCCGACCCTGAATTCATGGATGCCGGCGTGTCCCTCCGGTTCCGACGTTCCGCAGTGAATCCCGCAGCCGGCGATAATCACGACGTCCGCGTCGTCACCGATAATAAAACTGTTGTAAACCACGTCGAAAAGGCCGGCCTGACTCAGTATCACGGGAATGTGCACCGATTCATTTGTGGTTCCCGGCTTGATGGTAACAACAATGCCTGTACCATCTGCGTTGGTTTCGATATCAATGTTGGCGGAAACCTGCCGGCCCAGCAGTTTGCCGTTTTTTCTTATGTTGTAGGCGCCTTTCGGGATTTCCTCCAGATCTGCGACAGTTTTGAGCAGAGTTTTATCTAAAGCATTCAGCATCGTGATCTCCTTCGCAGGTATTCCGGTAGGTGCACACGCTCAGATCCTCCAGAAGCGGCAGGGCCTCCTCCAAGCCTCCACTATAAACGATTTTCCCGGAATCAATAATGAGAATCACGTCCGCCGCCTCCAGAAAAGCCCTGTTGTGGCTCACCACAATCGTCGTCGTCTGACCTGAAGACATTTCTTTTTTCAGGAGGTTGACCATCGGCCCTATCGTCCACAGGTCGATCCCCGTGTCCGGCTCATCATAGATGGCCAGCTTCGGATTGGTGGCGATGGTTACGGCAAGCTCAATTTTCTTGATTTCACCTCCGGACAGCTTCGCGTCCACCTCCTTGTCCAGGAAAGACAAGGGACAGATGCCCACACGCCGCACTATTTCCAGCAGCTTATGCTCGTCTTCGATACCGGTGGCGATGGTCAGCAGGTCACGAAAAGTGATGCCCTTGAAGCGCGCCGGCTGCTGAAAACTATAGGCAATGCCGTATTTGGCGCGCTCGGTGATTGTCAGAGCGGAAATGTCCGTACCGTTGAAAATTATCTCCCCTTCGGACACGGGATTGATGCCCATGATCTGTTTGGCCAGTGTTGTCTTGCCGCTGCCGTTGGGGCCGGTAATCGCGTAAAATTTTCCATCCTCGAAAATAAAATCGATTCCGTCGATAATGTTGCGCACACCATTGCCTTCGCCCTTCGGCACGGTAAAGTATAGATTTTTAAGCTCCAGCATAATTCAATCTGCCTTTTATCCGTTTTTCAGGCTTTGGCTATATGACTATTTGCCCATCCTGTCAATAAAATAGAAAGAGCACCACTGTTCCAACGTTAATCGATAAATTAAGTTGGTTGTTTAATCTGGTATCTTCCTTTGTGCTCTCAGCATCCGCAAGCGCTTGTAAAAACAGTATTTACTCGAAAAGCGCCACGCTGATAATTTGTGAAATCGTGTAAAGGCTCTGCTTTGGTTGCAACTGTTTCTTGATAATCGCCACCAGAACATAAATCGAGATGAATTTCCAGAATTGTGTTTTGAGCATGTTTGCGGACGTGTCCTGATGCACAAGTGCAGTGTGATCGCCATGCCCGGCCGGCTATTTGAACGCCTCCGTCATTTGGGCAACAGAAAATATAACTCTCCTTTTTCCTTGAGGCTGCCGGCTACTGCTTCCGCTTCGCTGCCGAAACCGCAGAAAAGATCGACACGCCCCGGTCCCTTGAT
>JAAYKU010000162.1 GCA_012522275.1 Smithella sp. | reverse complement strand
GCATTGTCCGCGATCTGACAGTCAACGAAAAGAGGATGGAAAACCGGCACGAGGACGAAAATAATCTGCGTGCTCTTCTAAATGCCGTCACGGAATCACTGCTTTTGGCAGATTTTGACGGAACAGTGCTCGAGGCGAACGAAACTTTTGCCAAGCGCATACGCGTCGGGCTCGACAAGGTCATCGGCGTGAATTTGTACAATCTGCTGCCGGTGGACATTGCCATTGAAAGGAGAAAGCAGGTCGAGGAAGTTGTCCGCAGCGCCAGGTCCGCGCGCTTTGAGGATATAGTCAACAAAAGATTCATCGACCAGGTGGTTTATCCTGTCTGTGACGACAAGGGAAAGGTGGCCAGGCTGGCATTTTTCGGTGCGGATATCACACGCCGCCGTGAAATGGAAAAAGAGCTAGAAGCGATGGCCTTGACCGATCAGCTCACGGATTTATACAACCGGCGCGGTTTTTTCACACTGGCGACCAGAGAAGTAAAAAGAGCGGAACGGTCAAAGAAGGGGCTGTTGCTTTTCTTCGCCGATCTTGACGGCCTGAAAGACATAAATGACCGTTTCGGTCATGAAGAAGGAGATCACGCCCTGATCGCGATCGCGAAAATCCTGACGCGAACCTTTCGCGTCTCTGATATTGTATCCCGGATAGGAGGAGACGAGTTTGCCATCCTCGCCATTGACGCGGATGAAGCCTTGATGGAAAAGCTGCTTTTACGCCTTTATCGTCTGATAAACAATTATAACGCAAGGAAGGCGGTCAGCTTCAAGCTGGCGGTCAGCATCGGTTATACCGTATATGACCCGCTGCAGCCGACGACACTAGATGATATGATTTCCAACGCCGACAAGATGATGTACAAGATGAAGAAGGTTAAATATCGCCGGACATAATGGTCATCGTATGCCCTTCTTTTTTGATCTACCACCCAAAATATTTTTTGCCTCTTCAACAGTCAGCTCAACGTCAAAAAAAAGTTTAAAAAAATGACGGGTTTCCTTAACCATGTCGACCGGGCAGTGTTGTGGATACAGGCAGCCGGCAACCCACTTGACGCCCAGCAGCCGCATGAAAGAGGGAGGTCGATCAAACCAGTTGAACGGCTGATTCGGTATGAGATAGACTCTTTTATTTTGTACGGCGCGCAGACGCTGCCAGCGTGAATCATTGAAGATTCTGCGATAAAAAGAATGCTCAAAGGCAAGAATTACATCCGGATCATACATAAGCAACTGTTCCATGGAGATTTTTTCCATGCCGTAGGCGCTCGGCGAAGCGCAGGAATGAACGTTACGTCCCCCCGCCAGAGGGATAAGCTGTGCATGGACCGATGTGTCGCAGTCGGTGTGGAGGCCGTCTGCGCCTTCAGCGTAATATACGGATACCATCTTATCCGCAGAAATATCCTTTGTAAAAGCCTCCATGTCCGTGAGCGTTTTTCGGGCATAGGCGGCCAGCTTTCCGGCTCGCTCTTCACGGCCCAGCAGTTGCCCCAGATAGGTGATGGCCGCGGGATAGTCACAAAGAGTGGCGAGATTGACCGATACGACCGGAGACGGCAGGATCTTCATGATCGCTTCATTGGTTCTGGAATGGAAGACTGTGTCGAACTTGGCGAGAATGATCAGTTCGGGGTTGACCTTTAAAACCATTTCAATATTCGGCGTGTTACCCTGACCGTACCAGCCGCCGAGCACTGGAAGGGAAAGCACTTCCTTTTTAAGATAGGGTTTTTCATGTCCGCGTACGGGAGAGGTTAGCCCGGCCAGCATGGAAGGGTCGATCACATAGAGCAGATGGGTCAAAGGCGGCGAGGGGCTGTAAATTTTCGACGGCTTTTCGGCAATGGAAAAAACCCGCCCGAACATATCCGTGATTTCTTTTGACTGTGCCTGGCCGGCACAGATAAGAACAGCGGCAACAAGAACAGCCGAAAAGCATGATAAGGCGCATAGTGTCGGGCGCGGGAGTGTCTTGAGCTTTTTCATGATTGAGCCTCCGGAACGATGGTCATATCTTGTGGCGTTATGCTTTGTAAAAGGGGTGCTTCAGAATTATATTGCAGCATCAACTGATTTCATTGACATTGCATCACCTTTTGATTGTTTTCGAATATGGATTCTTTCCGATCATGCAAGGCGTCCATGCAGCCGCAAATTGTCTGGGGGACGCAGACATTGAAAGGACCATCGTTGAATTTTAAAACGTTGACTCTGGCGTTATACAGGTGAAACAGATTTTCTGTGGTGATGACGTCGTCGCACGGGCCGTCCGCAATGATAGTACCTTTTTTGATCAGCACGGCCCGGTGTGCTATCCACAGGGCATGCTCGGGGGAGTGAGTTGCCTTGATAAACGTATATCCTTCACGCGAGAGTTTGACGATCTGATCGAGAAGCTTAAGCTGGTTGCCGTAGTCGAGGCCGCCGGCCGGTTCGTCCATGATGAATGTTGTGGCGCCCTGGGCGAGCGCCCGCGCGATGAGCGTAAGCTGGCGCTCGCCCCCGCTGATTTCCGTATAGGCCCGTGATGCCAGATGAGAAACGGAAAGCCTTTCCAGTGCGTCTTGGGCAATTTTCATGTCCTTGTTTGAGTAGCGGAAAAAGAATGTTTTGTGAGGAATCCTGCCCATCAGGACGACGTCCAAAACACTATAGGGGAAGGAGCTTTTGTGGATTTGCGGGACGTAGGCGATCTTTTGTGCGAGGTATCTGGTATCCAGCTTTCGTATGTTTTCGCCGTTTAGCAAAACCCGGCCCGCATCCGGACGAAGAAGACCGAGCATGATCTTGATGAGCGTGCTCTTGCCGCATCCGTTGGGGCCGAGCACGGCAACGACCTCACCCTTTGTGATGGAAAGGTCAATGTCGGCCAGCACGGTCTTTTGCG
>JAAYKU010000161.1 GCA_012522275.1 Smithella sp. | reverse complement strand
GCTCATGGGGTCAAGTCTTGAAATATTAGAAATATTATATAGCAAGACCTGAGCCTAATCTCCTGCAATCGAAGCAAAACGGGAAAGCCCCGCGCCGCAGGCCGGTAGTGAAATAAAACACGTTTCCAAATTGCGCTTGCATGCAAAGAGCAATCGTGATTATTTTCTTAAAGTTTTGTAAAGGAGCTTTGTATGTTCAAAAAGCTGCGCATGATGGCAACGGTGAAAGCGGGGGGAAGCCTTGTTTATTACCTGGCCCTGCTGTATTCGATGAGCTTCCGGCTGACCGTCGTGAATGAATCACAGTGGCGTGATTATGTGGACCAAGGTGGCAGGGTGCTGCTGTGCTGCTGGCATCAGCAGTTTTTTATCGGTGTCCGCCTGTTTCGGCGTTACGTGAAATATAAAGCCCTGGTTATGATCTCCCGCAGTACGGATGGGGACATTGCCTCGCACGTGGCCGAGAGCGCGAAAGTTTATCCGGTGCGCGGTTCATCCTCCCGCGGCGGCGCAACCGCCCTGAAAGAAATGATTGCGCGCCTGCGTCAGGGAAAAAACCTGGTGGCCGTTCATCTGCTTGACGGGCCTCGCGGACCGGCGGGGAAGGTTAAACCGGGCGCTGTCGCGATTGCCTCCGGGGCAGATGCCGCCATCGTACCCGTGTATGTCGAAGCAAGCCGGGCCTGGCACGCGAAGAGCTGGGACAGGTACATGATACCAAAGCCCTTCGCGCGTGTCACCGTAACCTTCTGTCCGTTGATGAAACCACCCCCGGCCGGCGGCAGTGATGCACTTGAAAAGCACAGGCTGATTCTGGAAAACACACTCGCTCCGTATTTGAAGCGTTGATTGTACTTCAGTGATGCGCCCGGCCGTTACTTTTTCTCTTCAAAAAAATCTTCGACTTTTTTAAAATTGTCGTCCACGAGATTTTTGAATTCATTGCAGCCTTTTTTATAGGCGGCCATCCAGTCGCCGATTGCTTTTTTACCTTCTTCGGGGAACATCGGCGTTTTCTCCCAGAATTTATTTACCAGCCGCTCGGTCTGCTCCTGTAAGGCCTGCATGGCGCGGAAGTTGTTGTCAAAGGCTGTTTTGTTGAAAACGATCATTTGTTTGGCGATTTGTTTCGGGTCCATGGCTGCCCCCCCTCTTTGTGAAGCTGTATCTTTAAGTTATTTTTTCTTTGTTTTTGCCGCCCCCGTGGCTTCTATGCCTGAGAAATAGTCAAGCACTTTCCGGTAGCTGTCGTCAGCGGCCGTCTTAAAGTCGTCGCGTCCTTTCTTGTAGCCTGCAATCCACGTGTTGATGGTTTTTCTTCCCTCCTCGGGAACCCATGGCGCTTTGTCCAGGAAATTCAATATGAGTTTTTCAGTCTGATCCTGCAGTGCGGTCATTGCGTCAAAACTGTTGTCAAAAGCCGTTTTGTTAAACTCGATCATCTGTTTGGCTATTTGCTTCTGGTCCATAGCTTTTACCCCTCCTCTGTATCGTTTTGTCATGTGGTTTATGAAATTGTTAGAAAAGTAGCCGCTTATTCAAACGGTGTCGATGAATCTATTTAAGCGATTTTAATTGTTTTGTAAAGCTATTTGTTGCCAAAGTGGCAGTAACTGCGCGCGATGAAGCCTGTCGCCGCCTTGCGGCCGCCTTCTTTGAGCGAACTGAACGATGAGCGTGTTTTTCGCGTGGCGAGAATCACAGCGCGCATCGAGCTTACAGAATTGTCTGTGAAGAGGGGATTTTTATCGACAAAATCAAAGAAGTGTTTTTCAGCACTTTCCCGGGGCGGTGTTGTCGCGCCGGGTAAAAAGTTAAAGGAGGCCTGATTCAATGAAGCGATGTGTCTGACGATTTTTCTTTCCATGGCATGCCCTCCAAAATCATAAAAGGTTTGGATACACACATGTCAATTTTTCCCGGCGTGCTTTTGGGTTACACAGTTTCAACGGGTTGAAATAATCCGGAAAAACTTTATCTGTTCTTATATCGTCAATGAGCGAGGAAACATTAAACGCAGATATGTACAGCAAGCACCGTGCCATGGGCCTGCTCTTGATGAATCGTTAATAGTAACAGATGGATTGCTGTTGCGGTGATTTGTGTTGAGTGATGGCTTGTCTGAAATGATGACGCTTGAGCGTCAATGGTGCGGCGCTTTGACGCACAGGCAGGGGCCGTCTTCTTTGGAACGACGGTTTTGTCCTATGGATTATCTTTTGCCGCCCATCCGGCCAGAAGGGGCTTTTCCGTTGCGGCCCAGTCCTTTGAAAAACGTAGCGCGAGGAAGGATGCATACAGCTCGTCAATCGTTTTGACCGCGTTTTCGATCAGGTAAATGCGCTCCAGGAGTCTGCCGGCCGGATCCTGGGTATCTTCCTGCCAGTCGGCGGCCGGCATTTTCATTGACTGAAAATAAAAAGTGTCCGCTTTGAAGTTGAACTCCCATTCATTCTGGTCGCGGTGGAGCTTTATGACCGCCTCTTTGACTTTTTTCCCCTGACGGATTGCTTCCTTGCCTTCTGTGAGCTGTGCATGCAGTCCCGAGCAGACCACACCCTGGGCATATTCACCTCTTCCCGCTTCCAGAGCGACGCGCTTGAGCAGATGGAGTTCGACCTCGTCCGTTGGGGAAAGGGCGACGCGTCCGTTTCTCTCCTCGGATTTAAACCACAGCCAGGTGAGAAACTCGCGTCCGATAAGGGACATATCGGCTGCGTCATCGTCATTGCCTGCCTGCTTTGTGTTTTGTGAAACAGGCGGGTATTCCTGCGGCACGATGCGCTTGAGTCCCAGTGAAAAAGTTTTTTTGAATAAATCGATGAAGTCGTCGGCCACCTTGTCGGAAAGAGATGAAAAATAAACCCTGTTTTGCCCGACGGCCCACAGGACGTCGTAAAAAGAGGGAACGGGATCGCTTTTGGCCAGAAGCTCAAGCATCAGCTTTTCTTTCAAATCTTCGTTTGCCGCTTTGCCGATGCGGGCCTGGTTATGTTCAGCCATGAAGCGCCTTTGCTCTTCCAAGAGGCGTACTTTTATCAGTTTCGGTGCTATCAGCTTTTTGTCAACGCGCAGGGAGAAGATCAGGTAATCGCCCAGCGCATAGTCGGCTTTTTCAAAATCCGTATCCAGGATGTCCGTTGCCGATACCCAGCCCTGGCGTTTTTCTTCTGTGGAGTGGCGGCTTTCGCGAAAGGAGTTCGCCTTGAGCCGATTGTTGATAAATGTCGTGAATGCCTGCGGAAGCTGTCCTTCCACCGCAAAGCGCATAAAAGAAAAATTGCCTTTGATCAGACCCATAATCCTTCACCTCACCGGGGCGCACCGTATCTTATCGCAAGCCTTCCGTCAAGGTTTTATCCTTCAGAAATATCCTGATAAATCATGGGGTTTACCTGTGTCAGCGGGAAATTTACCGATAGACAGAGGGTTTTTTTTATGTTACGGGAAAAAACCTTTTTGGAGATCTGTGTCATGAAAATTAAAAAAGTGGGCATTATTGCCAACGTCGAAAAGGAAAATATCGCCGGATTTACCGCGAAATTGAAAAAATGGCTGGAAGGGCGGGGCCGGAAAATATTTCTGGAGGCCAACATCGCCGCCATGGTCGGCAGCGCCGGTTTCAAAATTGAAGATCTGGCCCCCCGGGTTGATCTGATTGCGGTACTGGGCGGAGACGGCACGATGCTGCGCACGGCCCGCTATGTCGCCTGTCATCCCGTGCCCATCGTGGGCATCAATATGGGAACTTTCGGCTATCTGACGGAAGTCAACTTAAACGAAACATACGCGGCCTTTGAGCTGATTTTAAAAGGCGATTTCACCACGGAAAAAAGAATGATGCTGGATGTCAAAGTCCGCCGCAACAGAAAGATTATCGGTTCAGGTATCGTTTTGAACGACGTTGTGATCAATCGCGGCAATCTGTCGCGCATTGTGGAGCTGGAAACTTCCATCAATGAGCAATACCTGACTACCTATAAATCGGACGGTCTGATTATTTCCACCCCGACCGGTTCTACCGCCTACTGTCTTTCCGCGGGCGGCCCCATTGTTTTCCCCGGCAAGGATTTGATTATCATCAATCCCATCTGCCCTCACACTCTGACCAACAGGCCGGTTATCTTCCCGGAATCGTCGATACTGCAGATTACTATCTGGTCCAAAGAATCTGGCGCAACCGTGACGCTCGACGGCCAGGAATCATACCGGCTCAATTCCGGTGATGTCATCAGCGTCAGGAAATCGAAACACTTCACAAGGCTGGTTCTTTCGCCCCACCGGAGCTACTGGGAAATTCTGCGCTCCAAACTCGGCTGGGGCAGCATACCGCCAGGGGTCGGGAAAGAGAAAAATGCTTCAAGAGCTGAGCATTAACAATTTTGCCATCATTGACGAGCTTCACGTCTCGTTCGATGAGGGGCTCAATATCATTTCAGGCGAAACAGGCGCCGGGAAGTCCATACTGATCGGAGCGGTAAGCCTTCTTCTGGGTGACCGCGCCAGCGCCGATATGATCCGTACGCACCAGGATGCGGCGGACGTGGAAGCTCTTTTTCATATCGGACAAAATGAGGCCGTCCGTGAAAAACTGGCCTCGCTTGGGTTTCCCGCCGAAGACGAACTGGTCATCCGGCGGGTCATCTCGCGCACCGGTAAAAACAGGGCGCATGTGAACGGCCGGATGGCCACGCTGACTCACTTGTCCGCCATCAGCGAGGCGCTTATCAACATCTGCGGCCAGCACGAGCATCAGCTTATACTCGCGGCGGAAAATCATATCGACATTCTCGACGAATTCGGCGGCTGTCTGGCCGCGCGTGAAGCCTATGAGGCTCTTTATGCAAGGCGCCAGCAGATCAGCGCCCGTCTGGCCTCGCTGGAGGATTTGCGCCGCCGCCGGGCGGAGAAAATCGAATTGATCGAGTTTCAGCTCAAAGAGTTAAACGGTCTCAATCCGCGCGCAGGAGAGGACGCGGCCCTGGCGGATGAAAAAAAAATGCTGGCCAATGCGCAGAAGCTCGCTGAGTGCGCAGGAACAGCCTACGCGCTTTTATACGGGGAAAGCGGCTCCGTGAGCGAACAGCTCAAAGAAGCCATTTCTCAGATCGGGGAAATTCTTGAAATCGACCAGGGATTGAACCTTTCTCTTTCCGAGCTGGAAGGTAGCTACCTTGCACTGCAGGAGGCGGCCCTGACGCTGCGTGATTACGCGGCGCGCCTCGTTTTCGATCCGGAGCGTCTGGCCGCGGTTGACGAACGACTAAACGCGATCAACCGCCTTAAAAGAAAGCACGGCGGCACGATGGACTTGGTGCTGGCGCGTAAAAAGGAAATGGAAGAGGAGCTGGTGCGCGTTTCCAATGTGGAAGAGGAGATTGCCGGGCTTGCAAAAGAAAAGGAGATAGCCTCGGCACAGATGTTCGAAAAGGCGAAGGCTCTGTCCGCACAAAGAAAAAAAGCGGCCGCTTTGCTTAAAAAAGCGGTTGACAGACAGATACATGATCTGAATATGCCGCACGCCTCCTTTTTTGTGGAATTTTTGAAAAAAGATTTACCGCCGGAAGCGTCATGCGGACCGAAAGGGGCGGATGAAATAGAATTTTATCTCACGGCCAACGTCGGTGAAGAACCCAAACCGCTCAACAAAATCGCCTCCGGAGGCGAGCTGTCGCGCATCGTGCTGGCGCTGAAAAATGTTTTGTCGCAAACCGGGTCGGTCGGGACGGTGGTGTTCGATGAAGTGGACAGCGGTATCGGCGGAGCTACAGCGGAAATTGTCGGGCGCAAGCTGAAGGAAATATCTGCGCATCATCAGGTGATCTGCATTACGCATCTGCCGCAGATCGCCAGTTATGGCGCGGCTCATCTGAAGGTGAGCAAAAAGGTGTCCGGCGGGCGCACCTCCACGCTGGTGGAGCGCATCGGCGAGCGCGAGAAGATAGAAGAGATCAGCCGGATGCTGGGCGGGGTGGATGTGACCGAAACAGCGAAAGAACACGCCCGGGCGATGATCGCTGCGGCAAACGCACCGGATGAGGCAACGGGCACAGGAGGGGGCGCAAATGCTCAGAAAAGCGCGACTCGGTGACGTCAAGACGATTCATCGGTTAATCAATCAGTCAGCGGGAAAAGGCGAGATGCTGCCGCGCTCGCTGATGGATATATATAACTCCGTGCGTGATTTCATCATTTATTATGATGAAGAAGGGCAGCAAATAGTCGGTGTCTGCG
>JAAYKU010000160.1 GCA_012522275.1 Smithella sp. | reverse complement strand
TTGTCACCGGCCTGCTCGACGGAAAAATAAGATTCAGGAAAGTCACCACGCCTCTGCTTAAAAAGAAAATCGCTTTGAGCGTGATCTTTTTCATTGCGGCAATGGCTATGGCGACAATGGTTATTATCGCACAACTGCCGGCATTCTTCATTCATGTGATACATTTTCTGCTGGGGATCGTCGTTAGCGTGTGCGGCGCACTGCTGGGGCTTATCGGCGGACGGCTTTTAGAGTCGAAATTTCCCGGTTGACTCCGCCTGTGCAATGCTGAAAGGGGACAAAGATATGAAAAAGAAAAGTGGATGGATTTTGTTTTTCTTCCTGGTATTGATTGTTTTTCCTGCGGTCTGCATTTTCGCTCACGCGGGTCTGGCCTCGCCGCCGGAGGATATTCAACTGCGGTACAACACAAAAACGCAGGCTCTTCTGGTGACCATTACCCACAAATCTATGTTCAAAGGGTCTCATTTCATCAAATATGTCGAGATCAAAAAAAATAACAACGTTGTGAGCATAGAAACTTACGACTCTCAGCCGGCGGGAACCTTTACCTATTCCTACAGGGTGCAGGCCATCGAAGATGACCTGCTAACGGTCACGGCAACCTGCAGCAAGGGCGACAGCAAGACATCCGCCGTACTGACAGTGAAATAGGGGTTTCCGGCGCCTTCCTCGATACAATTTTGCCCACAGTCCGCCTGCCGCACGACGGGCGCAACATATTCTTGCATTCCCGCCGCAGCTGCCTTAAACTCCCGCTTGTTTTTTTAACGTTTGATCAATGATTGAAAAACGAGGAGCCTGCCAACCCTTGCAGCCGGATAACTTTGATATTGTCATTCAGGGCGGTACGCTGCTGACGATGTCGGCGGATATGCAGATAATGGAAGACGCTGTCGTCGGCATCAGGGGCAGCCGCATCGAACTGGTGGCCACAAATCTTCGTCCCGCCGCCAATAAAATCATCCGCGCGGACGGCTGCCTTATTTTGCCGGGGCTCATCAATACGCACACTCACCTTCCCATGGTCTGCTTCCGCGGCCTGGCGGACGACCTGGCGCTCATGGACTGGCTCGAACATCACATTTTCCCGATGGAGAAGCGCTTTGTAAACAAGGAAATGGTTTATGACGCAACCATGCTGGCCATGGCGGAAATGATCCAATCCGGCACGACAACCGTCTGCGACGGATACTTTTTTGAAAATCAGATTGCCGCGGCGATTCAAGCCTGCGGGATGCGCGCGGTGGTGGCGCAGGGTTTCGCCGATTTCGCCACGCCGGACAATCCCGCGTATGAAAAAATGATGGCGGCCGCCGGGCGATTCGTAAAGCGCTGGAAGCCGTATTCCCCCATGATCACGCCCGCCTTTTTCTGCCACTCTCCCTATACCTGTTCGCCGGAAACGCTCGTCAACGTCAAAGCCGCGGCCCGCGATGCGGGGATTCTTTACATGACTCATCTTCTGGAAAACAAACAGGAGACGGCAACGGTCGAGCAGCGTTACGGGAAAAAACCGGTACGTCATCTTCTGGACCTGGGGGTGCTCGACAAAGACACGGTGGCGGTGCATTGTAACTGGCTGTCTTCCGATGACATCGATGTATTTGCCGCCCTGGACGTGAAAGTTTCCCACAATCCGGCAAGCTCCATGAAACTGGCGGCGGGCGTCGCTCCGGTACCGCAAATGCTTGATCGGGGCATAACCACAGGCCTGGGAACGGACGGAGCCGCCAGTAACAACACACTGGACATGTTTCAGGAAATGAATCTGGCGGCAAAAATTCACAAGGCCGTGTCTCTCGACCCCACGGTGATGAATGCCGCGACTGTCATCCGGATGGCGACAATCGACGGGGCGCGGGTGCTGGGGCTGGAGGGGCTGACCGGTTCCATCGAGACAGGGAAACTGGCGGACATCATCATTGTGGACATGAACCAGCCTCACCTGACACCGCTTTACAACCCATACTCACAACTTGTGTATGCCGCGCGCGGGGCGGACGTCAAAACGAGCATCATCAACGGAAAAATCGTTATGGAAAACCGGCGTCTGCTGACAATGGATCCGGCACAGGCCATCCGTAATGTCCGCAAAATCGCCGCCCGCATCGCGCCTGAACCGACACCTCGATAAAACGGCGGCCGCAAGTGTCCCATCCGATAATCACACGGCGCCCTTATTCTCCCGGTGCAAAAAGCTTCAGATAGCGGCCGTAGCCTTCCTTTTCCATTTCTTCTTTCGGCACAAACCGCAAAGCAGCCGAATTCATACAGTAGCGCAGGCCGGAGGGTTTCGGCCCGTCGGGAAAAACATGCCCCAGATGGGAATCCGCGTGCCTGCTGCGCACCTCTGTACGGATCATAAAATGACTCCGATCTTCAAGCCCGACGATATTGCCCGGCTCCAGCGGCTGCGTGAAGCTGGGCCACCCGGTTTTCGAATCATATTTATCCAGCGAACTGAAAAGAGGTTCGCCGGAAACGACATCCACATAGATGCCTTCTTTTTTATTATTGACATACTCGTTTTCAAAAGGGGGTTCCGTAGCGTTTCGCTGCGTCACATCATATTGAAGCTTCGTCAGAGTGCGCCTGAGCGTCTCGTCTTCAGGCTTCACATAACCCGGTGACGCCGACCGGCCCGCCAGCGCTGTGCTATGCCAGGCTTTCCGCAGAAAAGACTCGCGACCAGACCCGCTGCGATAGGCTCTATAGTGGTGGCTGTTTTTCAGCTCATAGTCCTGGTGATAATCTTCCGCCGTATAAAAACCATTGAACTTGATTAATTCCGTAACAATAGGTCTGTCAAATCTTCCCGCTGCTCCGATCGCCTGCATAACTTTTCCGGCGATTTCCTTTTCCCGCTCATCGTTGTAAAAAATGGCTGTCCGGTAGGAGGGGCCACGGTCGGCAAACTGTCCACCGAGATCCGTCGGATCTATGTGACGCATGAAGTGATCGAGCAGTTGTTCATAGGATACCTTTGTCGGATCATAATGGACCTGCACCGCTTCGAGATATCCCTGGGTCGCGTGCGATTCATAAGTGGGGTTTTCCCCCGTACCGCCTGCGTAGCCGGAGACAACTTGCGTCACGCCGGGCAACTTCTTCATGTCGGCCGCCACGCACCAGAAACAGCCGCCGGCAACCGTGGCCACGGCAACCTTTTCCTTATCGTAGTTTTTTGTCATTTGTTTTTGCACCTCCATAGCCGGTGTGCCGCCATCAGCGCAGGCACCGAGAAAACATAATATTATCAAATTAATCCAAAATATCTTCAAAAGCTTACCCTTTTTCGGAACGACGCGGGCCATCCCGGATGAATAAAGTTTATTGATGATTGAAGGAATGTCAATCGACACAGTTATATGGAAATAAATCGTAATTTCAGAAGTGTGTAAATAATCTGTCCGGTGACAACCGTAAAGGCGCAAAAAAGGCGGCGCTTCCGGTTGTTCGTCAATAAGCGCCGCCCTTATTCATTGCGGTTTTCTGTTTTTTCCTGATTGTTTTTTGCCTTGCTTATTTGACTGTAATCTTTCCAGCCGTCATCTTGTAATCGATGGTAACCTTAGAACCGACTTTCAAATCCCCCGTCACTTTCGTCTCGGCGTTTTTAGCCAGTTCCCATTTGTCCTTTCCTTTCTGGACAACGATCACATCATCAGTGATTTCCAGAACCGGGCCGGTTACCTGATAGGATTTCGGAGCGGCCGCAAAGGCCACCAGGGCAAACACAACCATCACACATACAAACAATAGAACTTTCTTCATAAGTAACATCCTCCTTTTTTTAAGTTAAGCGGCGCTTGGGTGAAGGACAGGCCGCTTATAACGAACTTCTGAAACGTCTTGCAAAACAGGTTCATGATTATTGAGGTGCTGGATAAAAAGCGCCGCCGGCGCATAATTGTCTGACCATCTAGCAAAATCCGCGAAAATTGTCAAAAGAAACAAAAGCAGCCGAAAAAAGAAAATGATTTGACTATATTGTTTTCTGAAAATAGTTTAACAATTGAAAGGCAGGTGCAGGTTATGATGAAAATCCGGAAGCAGAAACTCCGGCTGGAGTATCCTTGTTTATGGCTCTACAAAGTCATCGGCACCGACCGTGATGAAATCCAAAGCGCCGTGCACAGCATCATCCGTGACCGTTCATGCAAGATAAGCGTGTCACGCCAAAGTGAGACCGCAAAGTATATTTCCTTAAACGTCGAGGTGACGGTGGAAAGCGATTCGCACAGAACGTCCCTGTATGAAGAGCTCAGAGCGCATCGGGCCGTCAAGCTGGTTTTGTAGGGGATGGTCTCAAACCGTTGCCGGTCAGTGTTACGCAGGTATTTTTCTTTCTTTCCAGAATTCTTTGATATTGTTTCGGTGATTAAAGACTATCAGCGCGAAAGTCGCTAAAGCACCAACACTGGCGAGCCGGTCCCACTGATAAGTAGCGGCATGCCCCACCGACAGCACGCCCACCATAAAAAATGACGCGATAAACGGTACTCGCTTAACCCAGTAAACTGAAACCCAGAAGATGGCGGCCAGAAGCGCGGCCCAGGGCACACAAAGGACCGTAAACCCCAGGTAGTTGGCAACCCCCTTGCCGCCTTTGAAGCTGTGAAAACAGGGAAAGGCGTTTCCCATAACCAGAAAAAAAGCGGCCCAGACAACACACGGGCCGCTCACAAAATACATTGCCAGTGCGGCCACCCCCAACGCGCGCCCGATATCGAGCATAAAAACCAGCACGGCCCACGGCAGCCCCGCCAGACGGTAAACATTGGTCGTTCCGGCATTGCCGCTGAAACTCAGGCGCGGATCGGCCTTGCCGGCGATTTTAAAAAACAAAATGGCAAAATTGACGGAACCGATAAGATACGACAAAAGACAGATGATTAAGACCTT
>JAAYKU010000018.1 GCA_012522275.1 Smithella sp. | reverse complement strand
TTGTTTTACCGACTCTGTCGGGGTAATTCGTAGGAACCTCCTGATACGAACAGGGGCGGTTTAAAAGGAGGCAAGGCGGTCATTCTTATGGTTGCGGGCATGCGGCGGATTTAGACGACGCATGCCCGCTTTATAAACGGAGCAAGGTTTAGGGATCATTCACCCCAGCCGTTTTTCCCCTTGCAGCGATCCAGCTTCTGATCCATCCAGGGAAGAATTTTGGCAGCCGGGACAATGGCCACCGGCCCGACATTGGACGTACCGTCATACCAGTGGTAAGGTGGAATATTGTGAGCAACTTTCTGCCCTTCCGGTGGTACAAATTCCGCGATGGCCAGATCTTGAATAAGCTTATGATCACACGCTCTCATCTTAACGATCTTTCCGTTCACAAAACGGAAGGTATCGCCCTCCCAAATCTTGATAATCTTTTCCGGGTCTGTACTTTGAGCTCTTTCGATAACACTCATCAACCAATAGGTCATGCTGGTCCAGGTAGCCCAACTGGTGCTATATACTTTATAAGTTATAGTGTTGTAAGGCGGGGTCCATTTAGTTTGCCAAAGATGCTTCCACATATTGTAGATTTCAACATAGCCCTTCTGTCCTTTGAACTGGGGGTTATCCACCACAAAGGTGTTGAGATTTTGCAGACCTTTTGTCCCTTCTATACCGACTTCATTAAGATAATCGGGGCTGGTTATATAAATATTGGCCATGGGAAGCATTATTCCCATCTGCCGCGCCTGCTTAAGAAGGTTTCCTGCATCCGGGCTCCAGTCACCTGTAAAGATTACTTCGGCGCCGGAGGCCTTAATTTTTTCTAAATACGGCGCAAAATCTGTGAGAAACAGCTTGTGGTAATCCTCGCCCACAATTTGGGACTCCGGATAATACTCCTTCAGCCCGGCCTTGAACGCCTTGGCAAACTCGCGGCCGAAAGAGTAATCCTGGTTCAGAATATAAAACTTTTTCTCTTTTTTACGCATCTGGCCGTAAAAATACGCAAATGCCCGGGCCGCCTGCTCCGTCGTAAAAGCTGCCTGGAAAGAATAACGGGTGAAATTGGTCGCGTCTTGAATATCATCGGAAAGAGTGGTGGCATTCAAGGTAATGATTTTATGTCTGTTAGCGACTTCGTTAATAATCTTCATCAAGTGACTGCCGTCCGTTCCCCAGAAAAAATGAACTTTTTCCTGCAGGGCCATTCTTTCGCAGATCTTTCGGCAGGCATCGGGGCGAGACTGATGATCCGCTTTGATAACCTCGATGAGCTTTTTCTTGCCGTCCACCATGATTCCGCCGCGTTTGTTGTAGTCATACACCACCCACTGAACCATATTCCAGTAAAACTGACCATTTACCTGTGCAGGTCCGGAAAAGGCGCCTACAATAGCAATTTTGATGGTGTCACCGGTGGGGCTGACAACTGTTGCCGGGTTATACTCTGACATATCACCCATTTTATCTGCATCAAAAAAAGCATTGGGCTTCGGTACTTTTTCGGCCATGCTGCCGGGAAGCACAGCTTCAGCAGCCATGGCAGGCAACGGACTGAAAAGGGTTAAGTAAAAAAGAGAAAAAACGCACATCAAGAAAACAACACTTTTACCGGGTAATCTTTGCATCTGAAACCTCCATTTATTTGTTGGTGCTTTTTTGAACATCTTCTGCCCGCAATTCCTTGCGCAGCACCTTGCCTGCAGATGATTGAGGAAGTTGTCCTAGTCCTGAATGGCGATATCGCCTGTGTGAAGCCAGCTGTTTTTTAACTGTGCGGCCGGGTTGTTCCAGTACCCTTTTATTGCCGTGGGGCTTGATGATAAACTCACCCGGCCCACCGAACGCAACATTCTGCGTGCCGCCCTTTCTCCGGCTCGACAGACGAGTTCCCTTTTTTGCCGCGTGTGCGCGAATAATCGCCAAGCTTGGCGAAAACCACTTTTTGATATCAGCCGTTTTAGCAAGAACGAATGCAACGTCCAAAGACACGCCTGAGGTGGCGAGCGCCGACATGCCCGTTGTGTGTGCAGCCCCTGCGGCTCTACCGCTGTGTATAAAGGGTTGAGGTTGACGATAATCGTCTCAGCGACAGCAAACACCTATTGAAAAAACTAGCGAAATCTGTGCCACTTTACTGAGGTTAGTAACATGAGTCACCAGTGATGGAAACCTGTTGAGATTATGATGAGTTTTTGCCGGGGGAATATGTTGGAACCGCGTGTCGGTTGGAGTATTCATCAACGAAAATGTATACAAAAGACTCAATGTCAGGTCATTTTGTATATATTATATACAAATGGTGACACGGCATAAGATTTATAATATAGCGGCATGATGCTGCATCTAGCTTTCCGGCTGCTGTGTCTTGTCCGAAGAAATGATTTCCGGCAATGCGCCGAAATAACGGACTGCTCATTTGTTGAAGGGCTTTTCAGCTTCTTTGCATCAACTCAAAAATGGCGCCGCCCGGACCGCCCGCGTCAAGGTAGGCGAATCTGCCCGGATCGTGAATGAGGAGATTTGCGCCGTCTTTGGTCAGCGCGGCAACTTCCGCGTCTACATCGTCGACAAAAAAACCGATGTGATGTATGCCTTCACCCCACTTGTCCAGGAATTTGGACTGGAATATCCTTCCTTCCAGGCACTGGACAAGTTCAACTTCCATGGGCCCTACATATGCGAAGGCCATGCGTATTTTCCAGGGGCGTCCCTTTACATCAGTGCCGCCGTTTTCCCTGTAGGTCCATGGCGTAATGCCGTAGAGTTTCGACCAGGTCTCGACGGTCTTGTCGATATCCGTTACCGCATAGCTGATATGGTCTATCGAAGTTACCTTCATTTTCTCTTCTCCTTTTTGTTGAGTTATTTTGTATTATTTTACTCATAAGGATCGGTGCGTGCGGGAAGTTTGTCCTTGTGTGGTGAAATGGACACTCCTTTGCGGCATTTGCGCCGGAAAAACAAAAACCCGCCGCGACGGCGGGTTTTTGCGCGGTTCCGGAAGACCGGATTATTAAGGGTGCGGCAATGATAATTTGTCAAGTTTGTATCGGGTCCAGACGCTGTCCTCCAAACCCGCTCGATGATATTGACTTGCCGCTTTCAATTCTGGCGGAGGGAGCAGGATTCGAACCCGCGAGACTTTCGTCCAACGGTTTTCAAGACCGCCGCCATCGACCACTCGGCCATCCCTCCATAAATTGTTTCTTCAGTTATCCCTGCAGGCAGCCTCAAAGGGTTATCCTTTCCAGTCCCCTCATGTACGGACGTAGAACCTCGGGAATGACGATGCTGCCGTCGGCCTGCTGATAGTTTTCCATAACCGCTACAACCGTGCGGCCTACTGCAAGCCCCGAGCCGTTGAGGGTATGCACGAATTCCACTTTGCCGCTTTCCTTCCGACGGAAACGGATTGCCGCGCGCCTGGCCTGAAAATCTTCAAAGTTGCTGCATGAGGAAATTTCCCGGTATGTATTCTGTCCGGGGAGCCACGCTTCCACGTCGTAAGTTTTAGCCGATGAGAAGCCCAGATCCGCCGTACACAGGCAGACCGTACGGAAAGGAATGTTCAGGCGCTTGAGAATTTCTTCCGCGTTAGCCGTGAGTTTTTCGAGTTCATCATAAGATGTTTCCGGCCTGCTGAATTTAACCATCTCCACTTTATTGAACTGATGTTGCCTGATCAGCCCCCGTGTGTCTTTCCCGTAGGAGCCCGCCTCTGCACGGAAGCAGGCGGAGTAGGCGACAAAATAAACAGGCAGCATATCTTCATCGAG
>JAAYKU010000159.1 GCA_012522275.1 Smithella sp. | reverse complement strand
GATCAGTAAAGATATGGATACTTGTTTTTCGAACGCTCCGAGATATCTGAAGTCTCTCCGCTTTCGAAAAACAATAAAGGGTGAGGTGTACTTTAATTTGAAAAGCTTTTTCATAGATGACAAAAAAGGATGTCATGTCGAGGGGTACCACCCATGCCATTGCAAGGTGCGCCCCCATGTCATTGCAAGGTGCGCCCCCCATGTCATTTCGAGGAGCGAAGCGACGAGAAATCTTGTCCTTCACGCCGTCCCAAGGCGTTACGTTCAAGACTTCTCACATGCGTTCGAAGTGACCGGGAAGGATGCTTGAAGTGACAGAAAGGGACGCTAGAATGACCGGGCGGAGGGGCGCCAACACCAAGACCAGCGCCAGCGCCAGCGCGAGCGCCAACACCAACGCCATTGGAAAGACGTGAATCCATGAAAATCGGCATCATGCAACCGTATTTATTCCCCTATATCGGGTATTTTCAAATGATTAACGCTGTGGATATGTTTGTATTTTATGATGATGTGCAATTCATAAAAGGTGGTTGGATTAACCGCAACAGAATTTTAATAAATGGGGCGGCCAAGTACTTAACGATGCCTCTCATAAAATCCAGTCCAAACAAGCTGATCAACGAAACAGAAATTGATTCGCAAGCCAGAGGGTTTAAAAAAATCATCAAGACCATTGAGATGACTTATAAAAAAGCGCCTTACTTTATGGAGACCTTTGATATTGTCCATGGCGTGCTGGGAAAGCAATACGGTTCCATTGCCGAAATGGCCATGGAAAGCGTAAAGCAATGTGCCCGCTATCTTGAAATGAATACAAAGCTTTACAAGTCATCGGAGCATTTTCCGGAGACAAAGGGCCTTGGAAAGGCAGCAAGACTGCAAGCGATCTGCAAGCGGCTCGATGCTGATGTGTATATCAATGCCATCGGCGGACAGGAATTATACAGCAAGGAGGATTTCGCAAGGCAGGCCATAGAGCTTTATTTTATAAAATCGCTTCCAATAGAATATAAGCAGTTCGGCAACGAATTTGTCCCATGGCTGTCGATAATTGATGTTTTGATGTTTAATTCAAAAGAAAAAATTAATGAAATGTTGAACAAATTTGAGTTGGCATGAAAGAAATCAGACATCTATATGAAGCGCTGCAGCAGCGCTTCATTAAGACTAATCAATTGCCACTGGAACTCGACAATTCGTCGGTTCCAATGGTTTACCCCTATCTCACGGGAAATGGCGAAGAATTAAAAAAGAATCTGATAGAGGGGGGTATTCGTAGCTACCTATTGGCCAAACGTAACGGACTGGACAAAACCGGGCAGTTTTGAATATCATTTAGCGACAAATTTAATTGCCGTGCCTATCGATCAAAGATATGGCGCAAAATATATTAAACAAATCATTAAACTACTGGGGGGTTAGATTATGGATAAATTCAAAGTTTATCTTAGAGCGTTAGAGCCGGATGACTATAAAACCACAATAAAGTGGAGAAACGATGATGAAATATGGTCCATGGTTGTTGGCCCCAAATATTTTGTTTCTTCTGAATATGAAAGGCAATGGGTGCTAAATGCTATCAACAATAAGGATGAGATTAGGTTGGGGATCTGTTTGAAAATTGATGCCATGCTGATTGGATTAATTTCAATCATTGATATAGATTGGATAAACAGAAGTGCAGGCTGCCCTGCTATGATTGGAGAAAAAAAGTACTGGGGCCAAGGTTTGGCAACTGAAGCCCGTTTATTGGTACTGAAGTATGCCTTTCATGAACGAGGTTTTGAAAGTATTAGGGGACATGTTTTAGAATCGAATGTCGCCTCCTTAAGGGTGCTCGAAAAGTGTGGATATAAAAAAGAAGGTACATTGCGAAATGCTGTTTTCAAAGGCGGTCGTTTTCATGATCTGATTGTAATGTCAATTCTGAGAGAAGAATTTGAATTGATAGCAAGTAACTTTAATTGCGATCGACTGAAAGGAGATAAAACATGACTAAAAAAGGTTGTTTATAACAAGTCAGGCATAGAGAAACTTCCCAAATTAATACGCTCCTTTAATTTAGAGTAAATATGAATAACAGGCAAAACACTCATACTCCCCTTACCCATCCCATTCCCATCACCCAGCAGATATGGCCGGAAGACACCCTGCCTTTGGTTGCGACCGGTACACTGACTTACAACCACGAACCTTATATTCGCGACTGTCTGGATGGGATACTGATGCAAAAAACCACCTTCCCGGTTCGGGTATGTATTTTTGAAGACGCTTCCACAGACAAAACCGCAGAAATTGTAAAAGAATATGCCGATAAATATCCCGGGCTTATCTTCGCTTTTTGTCAGGAAGAGAACAGTTACGGCAAAGGAGAGATAAGAAAGAAAGCCCTTGCGCCTTACGAAAACGCCCGCGGCGTAGCCAAATACATCGCCCTTTGCGAAGGCGACGACTATTGGATCGATCCCTTGAAGCTTCAAAAGCAGGTGGCGTTTCTGGAAGAAAACAAAGAATATGGTTTCGTTCATGGTGAATGTAATTTTTTATATGTCGATGGTAGAATGGACGAAAAAAAGAACAAAGCTGTGGGGTTACAATATGACTACGATAAAAATAAAGAATTGCTTTTTGATAAACTAATAGACTCGACATATAAAATAAGAACGGCGACCGCTTTATTTCGAACTGATTTATTAAATGACACAATTGACCTACGTTCCAGGTATCGTGGTTTGTTTAAGATGGGTGATACGCCCATGTGGTTAATGTTTTCTCAATTAACACATTTTCATTATATGGATGACGTACTTGCTGTATATCGAGTCTTGCCAAATAGCGCTTCCAGACCACAAGAAATAAAATCAAAATATAGATTTGCTTTATCGTCGTCAGAGATGAAAATATGGTTTTTAAAATTTTATGCTAAAGATATTTCAACGAACGCGGCCATGCGATACAACAAAAAATTATTGGGTTATAAGAGCTTTGATTATAATTACCAAGAGATGTATCCACTGATTTATCCCACTAAAGGGCAAGTTTTATTGAATCAATTATATAAAACAAGTTTTTTCAGGAATACCGCAAAGTATTTTCTTATAACAAGAAAAAAGGTTTCAGACGTAAGAAAGAAAATAATAAAAAGGAAATGAACATCACCCTCATCGCCGGCACACACCAAACTTGATGAAGAGAGCTGGTCTGTGAAAATTGGACACCCTATCATTTCGAGGCGTACCTCCTTATGTCATTTCGAGGAGCGAAGCGACGAGAAATCTTGTCCTTCACGCCGTCCTAAGGCGTTACGTTCAAGACTTCTCACGTTCGTTCGAAGTGACAAGGCGGCATCAGCCACCCATGTCATTTCGACCCGGCGAATGCCGGGGAGAAATCTTATCCCGGGGCCTTGCCGTTGGTTCAAGATTCCTCACCCGCCTTCGGCGGGATTCGGAATGACATTCTAGGCTGACGGCGGGGTTCGGAATAGCATGTAGGTTCGCACGGGCATGAAGAATGACCGGACGGATGACCGCCAACACCAAGACCATTGAAAAGACGCAAATCCATGAAAAAGGATCAGAAAGTTCCCATAATGAAAACAGCGGACATTTCAAGCGGCCCCCTGGTTGTATTCGGCCATACCCCTTTAGCAAGCCTGGCCTGGTACTGTCTGACTCATGACAGCGCTTACGAGGTCGTCGCATTTACGGTGAACAGAAGCTATCTGCAGGGCAAAGCAACGCATGAGGGCTTACCCGTTGTTCCTTTCGAAGAACTGGAACAGAAATTCCCCCCTGCTTCCTTCGGGATTTTAATCCCCCTCGTTTATCACGCCATCAATGGCCTGCGGCGCTCACGCTTTGAACAGGCATGCGCCATGGGATACCCGGCGGCAACATACATCTCAAGCCGAGCCATTGTCTGGCCGGACCTGAACCCCGGGAGAAACTGCCTGGTCTATGAGGGCACGGTGATTCAGCCCTTTTCCCGAATCGGGGACAATGTGATCATCAGGAGCCATGTCCACGTCTCTCATCATTGCACAATTGGGAGTCACGTTTTCATCGCGGCCGGAACGGTTTTGGGCGGCGGGGTCACCATCGGCGAACAGGCGTTTGTCGGCCTGGGCGCGATAATCAGAGACGGGGTTACGATTGCCGCAAGAAGTTTCATCGGTGCGGGGGCCGTCGTCATCGCCGACACTGAACCGGATGCCGTGTATGTCGGCAACCCGGCACGCAAGACTGGCCGGACTTCCCTGGAAGTGACGGCATAGAAGGCCATGTCGAGGGGTTCCCTCCATGTCATGTCGAGAAGCGGCCACCCCTGTCATTTCGACCCGGCGAATGCCGGGGAGAATTCTTAACCCGTGCGGTTTCGGAGGTGACGTTACGTTCAAGACTTCTCACATTCGTTCGAAGTGACAAAGAGACCTTCGAAGTGACAGGGAAGGATGCTTGAAGTGACAAGAAAGGGTCGAAGTGATAAAGAGGGACGTTTGAAGTAACAAGGCGGTGCGTTTAAGATTCCTCACCCGCCTTCGGCGGGATTCGGAATGATAACATGAAAAAAAGTGCACCTCCGACAGGGCGCTAGTGCTAGACTAACCCCTACGTTTTAGAAAACATTAAGGAGGTGCACGTGATGAAGTATATCGGAATTGATTATCATAAGCAAT
>JAAYKU010000158.1 GCA_012522275.1 Smithella sp. | reverse complement strand
CCTCAACGCTGATTGTGTGGCGCCCGATGACGAGTTTTCTGGAAAGAGGGGTTTCTCCGCTTTCCACTCCGTCGATATACACTTTCGCCCCCGGCCGGGCGGAGGTGATCGTAACCGTGCCGCCGCCGGGGATAGATTCGTTAAGGGTCAGCAGTCTGCCTTTTTCAATGATGATCGTTCTGTCCGGGGAGCGGTAGAAGCCGGGCTGTTCTACGGAGAGTTTATGCTCCCCGGCGGGAATGTTCTGAAAGACGAAAGGCGCTGTGCCGATTTTTTCGCCGTCAAGATAGACGTCGGCCGCCTCACTGGTATAGAGGTCCAGTTTGCCCACACCCGTGGACAACTGAAGGATGAGCGCGATAATGAAGCCCAGGAGCACCAGGACGGAGCCTCCGTAGAGCGCGTACTCTTTGCGCTTGATTTTGTTCAAGTCGCGACTTGCGCCGTCGAGAACCTGCCTGGC
Source organism: Smithella sp. (assembly GCA_012522275.1). Classification (GTDB taxonomy): domain Bacteria; phylum Desulfobacterota; class Syntrophia; order Syntrophales; family Smithellaceae; genus UBA8904. The sequence goes on along the minus strand of JAAYKU010000158.1, from coordinate 16,475 downwards.
CTCCGGTAGGTCGGGGTTTTCGTCGAGCGCCATCTGGGAGAGTTTTATGGAACTCAAAAGGCAGCGTTTTTTCTGAGTCGTATGTTGCCGGCAGGCTTTTTCCCACTCCGCTTTGGCTTCTTGCAGATAGGCCTTGTCTTTACGGGGGCGCAAGAGCCGGTCCACCGCCTCTTTAAACGCCTGCGCCGTGCTGAAGCGATCCTGCGGGTCTTTGGCGATGGACTTGAGAATGATCCGGCTTAGTTCTTTCGAAATCAGAGGCGCTATTTCATGCGGTGCAACCGGCGTCTCCTTGAGATGCATTATGGCGGTCTGGATGGGGTTTTCATGGAAGAAGGGAAGTTTTCCGGTGACCAGCCGATACAGTGTGATGCCCGTCGAATATATATCCGTCCAGGGGCCTGTCTGACCGCCGATGATCTGTTCGGGGGCGATGTACGAAGGCGTGCCGATCCAGTTTCCTTTTTCCGTCTTGGTCGAAATCTCGTCGCCTTCGATGATGCTGGCAATGCCGAAATCTGATATTTTTACGCGCCCGTCGTAGGTCATGAAAATATTTCCGGGTTTGATGTCGCGGTGGATAATGCCATGCTGATGAGCGTAGTGAAGGCCGGCGAGCACTTCCGAAATAATGCGCAGTGATTCTTCGATGGACAGGTTTTCCTTGTCCGTCAGCAGCTCGTCGAGCGGTTTTCCCTCGACATATTCCATAATCAGCGTCAGGTGCTCGTTGCTGAAATCGATGAGCTGGATAATATTGTCATGATTAAGTTTTCCGAGCAGTTTTGCCTCTTTTTCAAACCTGCCTTTTATGTTTTCGTCATTGATAAAAGTTGACTTGAGCTTTTTGACCGCGACACGCCGGCCAATCGACAATTGATATGCCTCATAGACATCGGACATGCCGCCCTGATTTGAAATGAGCCCTATGATTTCGAACCCGTGAATACGGGTGATACTTTGTATCGTTTTGTCATTGCTGGTCATTTTTTTCGTCCAAATGGCTAATAGCTTGATACGGTTAAGGAAAATTAAACATAACCGGCTGAATTATTCAATCCATTTTTCGGATGCAGGACAATTATTAAATGCTCTTTCTTGATTTTTCGGCACAACGAAGGTAATCTTGAGCCATGCCACATAAAAAGACGGTTAAAACCATAATATTCTTCTGCCTGGCCTGGACAGTTTTTTTTACTCTGAATTCCTGTACGTGCGCCTTATGGACAAGGCAGGATTTCGGAAAGCTGGAGCAGGCGGCCCAAAAGAGCGATGCAAAAGCGCAGCTGCTTGTCGGAGAGATCTATGAGTTCGGCGTGGGCGTTCCCGCCGATGAAGGGATTGCCGCCAGGTGGTACCAGATGGCGGCAAATCAAAATGAGCCGCAGGGCCAGTTTTATCTGGGCATGATGCATGACCGGGGTGCGCCTCTGGAGTGGGACGCAGCCGCGGCCCTGGGCCGGCTTTTCCAGTCAGCCGAGCTCGGCTATGAGAAGGCGCAGATCGCACTGGCGCTGCTTTATTTCAAAGACAAGGGGCTCAGGGAGGAAATCGCCGGAAGAATCGAAAGATACCGCGAAAACGCCAGACGCGGAGACGCCCCCGCCCAGTATGTTCTGGGATGGGCCTTCGCAGAAGGGGTGGGCTTGAAGATCAATCCCCGTGAGGCGGTTGACTGGTACCGCAGGTCAGCCGCTCAGGGATACACGAAGGCGCAAATGGCGCTGGGCGGAATCTATCTGGCAGGAAAAGTCGCGCCTATGGATTTATCCGAAGCGGAAAAATGGTACGAAAAAAGCGCCGCGTCGGAATTTGCGGCCCGCCTGCAGCTTAACAGGCTGCGGCAGACAGATGCCCGACGGCACAGCAAAGATCAGCACGGAGAGCTTCTGCGGCACGCGGATGCTTCGCTTCGCAACTACATCCATGTACAGCGCCTGCTCATTGAATCGGAAAAAGGAAAGAATAACGCCCTTGTTTTGCGTGCCTGCCGCAGCATCGACGGGCTCGACCCTGCCTTTGGCGATGTCTTTGCCGTCTGCGAAGCGGTTTATCAAAACAACAGTGATAAAACGGGCAGCCGGGTTGAAGCGGCCCGGCAGGCGCTCAAGGCAAAAGACTGGAACAGATTCAGTGTCATCGCGTCCGGATTGATGGAGCCTGATTTTGACCCGGAGCAGATCAGAGGGCTTGTCGGCTGCGCCTGGAGGGCGCTGGACAAAGAAACAAGAGCCGCGGCATACAACATAGAGGCGCAGTTGCAGAAGCTGGAAACAGCCGTCCGCTCCGACATCTACCGCAAAAACAATGCAATGCTGATTCCCGTCTGGACGGATGCCTTCAAAGCAGCCCTTTCCCGCGCACGCAGGGAAAATCCGGCAGACCCGTCTTTGGGGGCTCTCGCCTTAAGAGGCGCACAGGTCATGCCCAACCTTCAGCAACTGATGAAACGGCAAAAGCCACAGCAGCCTCAAAAGTCAGTTGTCGCCGCAAAAAAACCGCCGCAGGTTCTGATCCCGGGGGAGGAGGACTACAAAAAGGCCCATGAGATCTTTGCCGCGGGCCGTTTTGCAGAGGCCGCGGGTATTTTTGAAAAAACGACAAGGATCCGTGGATTCCGCCATATTGCTCAGTCATACATTTATATGGGCATCTGTAATCTGGCGCTCATCAACCCGGCCAATGTCAGTCAGGCGCGCAAGCTGCGGATGAAGGGCATTGTCTGTTTTCAAAACGGACTGCGTTTTGACCGCCGCGCGGCACTGCCGGCCGGGTATGATAAATACGAGCCGGTATTTACCGAAGCGAAAGAGAAGATGAAATAGATGGCTTTCCACTATAGCCATAAACGCGATTTTCCGCGGCTGTGCACCGGTTTTTTGCGCCGTTTGACAGCCTCCGGGAAGTGAATTCTTTTTACAGGAGAGATCAGTTGTGAAAAAGAAAATTATTATCCGCAGTCTGCTTGTTTTTTTGTTGATGGTACTTCCTGGCCTTTTTGCATCGGCACAGGAGCCGACCGGCTATAAGGTAGTCAAAGGCGATACGCTCTGGGGCATTTCCGGGGCGAAATTGAATGATCCCTTTTTATGGCCTGGTATATGGAAGGAAAACCCGGACATTTCCAACCCGCACCTGATCTATCCGGGGCAGGTGGTCAGGATACCTGCTTATTTGATGAAGGGCGGGGAGAATATGGCTTTAGAACAGGCGCGGGAGGAGTCGGCGCCGTCGGCCCGTGCGCATACAAAAAATCTTGCCGTTGCCCCTTCCGGCGTACCGGCAAAACCGTTGCCGTCCGGTTGGAAAGGAGAGCCGGCTGCAAAACAGCGGTATAAAGATATCAGGGGAGTTGTACTGTATGACCGGACGGTGGTCGAAGGGGAGGTGCTCTTCATGAATGCCGAAACAGTGAAACTACGCACCTGTGACGGCAGGGTCGTGTCTTTTTCTTTTATTAATGAAGTTGAAAATTTCATCAGATAAATTCCAGCCGCCCCGGCTTTCCGTGGGCGGCTGGAGCGGCTTTTTATCTTGCTTATTATTTTGTCCCTCTCAATGAAGCCTTCTCTATTTGCCCAATTCGATGCGGTAGCGGCAGCAGTCATCGCCTTTCACCAGCAGCTTGCTGAATCCATCAGTTGTAAATTGCGGGTTGGCCTCCCCGGCCACGCCCCGGACGAACTCACCTAAAATGACGTCGCAAAAATCAGGTTCCATGGAGTAGCTTTTCACTACCGGGCAGGTGATAATTTCTTTTTCAAACGCCTGAGGTGAATTTTCAATATAGCCGTTCCAGAAGTTCGCCACGGAATCGTCGATGGTGTCGCAGATGCCGGGCAGTCTGGTGCAGTCTTTGTAGTCCTCTTTTGTTGTTGCTGTCCGTTTCATTATGAGGCGTGCGTTGTTTTTTCCCATCCTGTAATATTCTTCTTTCAGTCTTTCCATAAACTTTTCTCCCCCCGTTTCCTTTCCCACGCGGTAGAGAATCATCATCTGGTAGGCGAGTCCCTCTGTCCAGTTTTTGTAGCGCTTGCCCATTTCCTCTTCGCTGACGGGGTACTTTTCGTATGCCGGAACTTCTTTTTTCATCCTTCTGCCTCCTTGAAAAAATTTTAATGATCATCAGATTTTACTGCGGAACTAAAGTTTGGTTTTCTGCAGAAAGGAGATGAAGCGCTCGTTAAACATCTCGGAGCGTTCCATGTTTAAAAGATGGGCCGCGTCGGGAATTACCGTAAGTGACGAGGTGGCAATTCTTTCATGGATAAATTCTGAAGCACTCACAGGTGTCCCTTCGTCTTCGGTGCCGACCATGATCAATGTCTCGATGGAAATCCGACTGATTGCTTCACGCAAATCCATGGAGCGGATAGCCGCGACGCAGCCTGTTAATCCTTCGAAAGATGTCTCGACAATGCTTTTTCTCACTTGTGCAACATCCTGTGCAAGCCGTTGCTGTCCGGCTTTGGTAAACCATCTGTCCAGTACTGCGTCGGCAAGGGCGTCCATGCCGTAGGTACGGGCCGCCTGTGTCCGCTCATCCCATTCGGCTTCGGTAATAGTCATAAACGAGGCGGTAGCGCAAAGGGTCAGGGAAAGCAGGCGACCATCATGGAAAGCGCCCAGCATCTGCCCGACCATGCCGCCTAAAGAAAGACCGCAGAAATGAACCTTCTCGAGCCCGAGATGATCCATCAGGGCAAGGGCATCAGCTGTCAGAAGCTCCAGAGTGTAGGGAGCGGGAGACGCTGCAGATTTACCGTGTCCCCGGTTGTCGTAACGCAGTACGCGATAGCCCGCTTCGACAAGCGGCGGCACCTGGTATTTCCACATGCCGAGATCGGACATGAGCGAATTAGAAAGCATAACCGTATCTGCCTTGGACGGTCCGTCGAGTTGATAATTCAGTACAGTTTTATTTATTTCAGCCTGCATCATGGGTCAACCTCCCTTTCTCATTGGCCTTCAGCCTTCCTCTTCTGTTTCACCGCTTCCAGAACTTTCGGCAGGATGGTGCCGGTTTTCCCCTGGATGAGATAATCGGAAACGCCCTCCGCAGTGAGAGGCGTGGCCTCGGCATTGATTTCGATGATAACGGTTTTGCGGCCGGCACGCTCCTGTTTAGCCATACGCGGCAGCATGGCAAAAGGATAAACAACGGCCGAGGTTCCGCAGATCAGCATCACGTCGCAGCCGGCCACCTCCTCTTGACTATGCTTAGCGACATCCGGGGGGATGGCTTCGTTAAAATGGACCACATCGGATTTGAGCACCCCGTTACACTTTTGGCAGTATGGCGGCAGGCGGTCTTCAGCCAGCATGCGCTCCAGTTCATATTGCTGCGGGTCGTATCTTGTGTCGCACGAATAACATCTTAAAAGTGAGATGTTCCCGTGGTAGTCCAATACTTTTTTGCTGCCCGCCTTCTGGTGCAGATTGTCGATGTTCTGTGTGACGATGCTTTTGAGAATGGACATCTCTTCCAGTTCGGCCAGGGCGTGATGCCCGGGATTGGGGCGGGCGCTTTCCATATCCTTAAGCCAGGTGACGGCGGTCATCCTCTCTATCCAGTAGGCTTTCGGGTCGCGCTGAAAGCGATAATAGCTTTCGTATGCCTGCCTTTCCGCGTCCGGGTTTCTGGTCCAGACTCCGTTGGGTCCGCGGAAATCAGGAACGCCCGATTCGGTGGACATACCCGCACCGGTAAGTGCGACGGCGTATCTGCTTCTCGCCAGCTGCCCGGCGGCTTTTGCAATCAAGTCTTCCATGTTGGCCCTCTTTTCTCCGTAGTGTCTCTTTTTCAGTAAATTCCCATCGCGCATCCGCCCGCCAGCGTCGCGCCCAGTTCACGGCATTTTTCCAGGATTTCCTCAGTGATGTTTCCCCTGGCGATGACCGGATGAAACACGGTTTTGAATTTATATCCCAGCGCGATACGCTCGATAGAGTTTAACGCGCCCGTGCCGTCGTTTCCCGCACTGACAAAAATGACGAAAGGCTTGCGAAAAACCCTGCCCGCCTCCTTGCCGTATGTGCGGTCGAAGAAGTCCTTGACCATCCCGGACATGTAACCGAAATTTTCCGGAGTGCCGACGGCCAGCCCGTCGCATTCCAGCAGATCGTCGAGCGTCGCGTCTGTCGCCCTTTTGAGCGTGACTTCAGTCCCTTCAATTGATTTTGCTCCCTCGCGAACGGCCTGTGCCATTTGCTGAGTGTGTCCGGTCTGGGAGTGGTAGATGATGAGAATTCTGGCCATAACAAAAAATGCCGGCGGCGGATAACGGGCAAGGGGCTATAGATTATGGGCTAAGGATTGTGGGCGGGGACGGCAGTTTTTTTTTGAATCTGCCGTCTCCGCTGCCGTTTCAGGGCATTTTGCCGATGATACCCAAAAACCCGCCTGCTTGCAGCGATGCGCCGCCGACGAGCGCACCGTCGATATCCTCGATCGCAATGAGTTCGGCAATGTTGTCTTCAGTCACGGAGCCGCCGTAAAGAATGCGGACATCCTCCGCCATGCAGCCGTAAATTTCCACCAGCAGGCGGCGGATGAAATCGTGGACTTCTTCCGCCTGGACGGGGCTGGCCACTTTGCCGGTTCCGATTGCCCAGACCGGCTCATAGGCGATGACCAAGCCGGCCAGCATCTCCACGCTCACATCGGCCAGCGCCGCGCGCACCTGACGGCCTATGACCGCCTCGGTGATACCTTTGTTTCTTTCCGCCTCTGTTTCACCGACGCAGATGATCGGTTTCAGACCGGAGGCCATAGCCTTGAGCGCTTTTAAGTTGACAGTTTCGTCGCTTTCGCTGAAATATTTGCGCCGTTCGGAATGGCCGACGATAACGTAGCTGCAACCTGTGTCTTTGAGCATCACAGGAGATACTTCGCCCGTGTAGGCTCCTTTGTTTTCAAAATACATATTCTGCGCGGCAAGAGCCACAGGTGAGCCCCGCAGGGCATCGCTCACTTTTTGCAATGCAGTAAAGGGAGGGGCCACCACGACCTCGCCGTTTTTCAAATCGGTTATGCCTTCTTTAATTTCTGTCGCCAGACGTACCGATTCAGAAATGGTGTTGTGCATTTTCCAGTTGCCGGCGACAATCCACTTTCTCATGATGTCCTCCTGTCTCAGCCCAGCGCCGCCACGGCGGGCAGTGTTTTCCCTTCCAGAAGCTCCAGAAAAGCGCCGCCGCCGGTGGAGATGTAAGATATTTTATCGCTTTTACCCGTTTTGTGGACGGCTGTGTCCGTGTCGCCGCCGCCGACGATGCTCAGCGCACCAGATTGGGCAACAGCATCCACCAGTTTAAATGTGCCGGAAGAAAAAGGCACAAGCTCGAACATGCCCAAAGGCCCGTTCCAGACAATGGTTTTTGCTTCATTTACCGCATCGGAAAACGAGGCGATGGTCGCCGGGCCGATGTCGAGCCCCATCCATCCATCGGGAATGTCCCTGATGTTGACGATGTTTCTTTCCGCGTCCGCTGACGGCGCCTGCGCGATAAGTGTGTCCGTCGGCAGAAGGAGACGGACATTTTTAGCTTTGGCCTTGTCCATAATCCGGCGGGCCAGTTCCAGCATGTCATTTTCACAAATCGAATTGCCGACGCTGATGCCTGAGGCTTTCAGGAAAGTGAAAGCCATGCCGCCGCCCACAAGCAGGCAGTCGACGTTGTCGATGATATTTTCCAAAAGCTTGATTTTATCCGATACCTTGGCTCCGCCGATGATCGCGACGAGCGGCCGGGCGGGATCCTTCATTGCTTTATTGAAATATTCGATTTCGTTTTTGAGCAGAAATCCGGCCGCGCTCACAGGCGCGAACTTCGTGATGGCGGTGTTCGAAGCGGCCGACCGGTGCGCCACGGCAAACGCGTCGTTAATATACACATCGCACAAAGAGGCGAGCTCCCGGGCGAACGCATCGTCGTTTTTGTCCTCTCCGGGGTGAAAGCGCAGGTTTTCCAGCAGAATCACTTCGCCTGGCTGCATGGCGTTCACGGCTGCATGCGTCTTTTCACCTGTGCAGTCATCAATAAAGGCAACATCCGTTTTCAAAAGCCCCGCGAGCACCGGAGCCACCGGTTTGAGCGAAAACTCATCGACTCTTTTTCCTTTGGGGCGTCCCAGATGCGAGGCGACGATGACCTTCGCTTTTTTCTCTCGCAGATAGTTGATGGTGGGCAAGCCTGCTCTGATGCGTGTATCGTCTGTGACGTTGCCCGCCTTGTCCATAGGTACGTTGAAGTCCACCCGTACGAATACCTTTTTTCCGCTTACATCGATCTGATCCAGATACTTCATCGTTTTACCTCTCGATTGTATTTTATTTCATGATGAACGACAAAAGTTCAAGCATGCGGTTGGAAAAGCCCCATTCATTGTCGTACCATGAAAGTATTTTCACCATTTTACCCCCGATCATCGTCGTGTTGGGAAGATCCACAATCGAGGAGTGGGGATTGCCGTTGAAGTCTTTCGAGACAAGCTCTTCTTCCGAGCACAGCAAAATGCCCTTCATCGCCTTTTGAGAATATTCTCTGAGCTTGTCGTTTACCTGCTGCCTGTCGGTTTCACGCGCAAGCGTGGCCACGAAATCCACCAGCGAAACGTTGGGCGTGGGGACGCGCACCGCCAGGCCGTCGAGTCTTCCTTTCATTTCAGGGATAACCTCGGCGATGGCTCTGGCCGCGCCGGTGGTTGTGGGAATCATCGACAAGGCGCAGGCGCGGGCGCGGCGCAGGTCTTTGTGCGGCTCGTCGATCACTACCTGGTCATTGGTGTAGGAATGAATGGTCGTCATCAGACCGTGTTCGACGCCGAACTCTTCGTGAAGGATTTTCACGATCGGGGCCAGGCAGTTGGTCGTGCAGGATCCCATGGAAATGATGTGATGTCTGGAGCGGTCATAGTCCTCGGCGTTGACGCCGAAAACAAACGTGACATCCGGTCTTTTGGCGGGTGCCGAGATGACTACTTTTTCGGCGCCTGCCTTGAGGTGCTTTTCCGCGTCGTCGCGGTCTGTAAAAATGCCTGTGCTCTCCAGCACGACATCAACGCCCAGATCGCGCCAGGGCAGTGTTTCCGGATCCCGGCTCGACAGAACCCTGACTGGCTCTCCATCTACCGTGATCGTGCCGGGGTCGGACGTGACTGCGGCGGAAAAGGTGCCGTGTACAGAATCGTACTTCAGCAGGTGGGCCATTGTTTTCGCGTCGGTAAGGTCATTTACCGCGACGAATTGCACATCTTTACTTTTGTAACCGGCTCTGAATACCAGTCGGCCGATTCTTCCAAAGCCGTTAATGGCTACTCTGACCGGCATGGCTGCCTCCTTTTGTTAAGTCAGGCAAGATTAAACAAAAGCCCGAACCTTGTCAATCCATATCTCTTTTATGGCAATGATTTGGCGCAGATACAAGGCGAGGGCTGCCGGCTGTTTTGCGGCCGGTCGGATAAGGGGGAGGGGCGCCTGCCCGCGGTTTCGTGTTTTTCCGCTTGCGCTTGCCCGGCATTCTTCATATACTTATATATCGATTAACCTTGCTTATGCATCCTGGAGGATAATATGAAAAAAACATTGAGTTTTCTGATTATATCGATACTTCTTTTTGCCTTTGGCGGGTTGTGTGCCGCCGCCGACGAAGCCATTGTCGGGGTGTGGTCCCTGCCGATTCTCAAGGGTAATGATAAGGGCAAGGAAAGATCGCACGTTGAGATTTATGCACAAGGCGGAGCTTACTTCGGCAAGATCGTCAAGCTGACGACGGTCCCTCCCGACACTGTGTGCGTGAAGTGCAAGAGGGACAAAAAAGACAAACCTCTTCTGGGAATGGTGATCCTGCGCGACCTGACCAAGGAGCCGGGGCAGTACGCGGGAAAGATACTGGAAGTCGAGGAAGGCAAGGAATACAAATGCACGATCAGACCTGTATCAAAAGACAAGCTCAAACTTACCGCCTGTCTGATGTTTATTTGTGAAAGTCATTACTGGACAAGAGTTGAGTGATATTAGGGTGTGCGGCTGGAGTTTAAATTCAAATATTAACAGTTTATTTACCTGCAAAACACGAAGGAGGCACAAATGAATCGGTTACTTGACTGGAAAAACGTGATTGCTTTTGTTTGTTTCATTGCCGTTTGGGTGTCTTTCGGGCCGGCGTATGCCGCCTCGGTCGGTCAGGAAGTGGCAAATGTTCAAATTCGAGATGCCAATGACAAACCGGCCACTATTCCTGACTTCGGCACGCATGTGCTCGCCCTGACCTACAGCAACACTAGTGCGTCGGATCTGGGCGACCCGATGAATGACGCGCTCAAGGCCAGAAATTACAACAGGGATCTGTACCGGGGCATGGGGGTGGCCAATCTGAAAGACTCGGCTGTGCCGAATTTTATTATCCGCAAAGCCATTAAGTCGAAAATAGAAAAATACAAAAGTACTATCCTGACCGATGTGGACCTTTCGCTGGCCAAAGCCTGGGATCTGGGCAACTGCAAGGACAAGGCGGTGTTCATGGTGATCGGTGCGGATAAAAAAATCAAATATATCCGCTACACGGATAAGGAAAATCTCTGGAACAAGGCGGAAATAGACAACGTTCTGAAACTGATGGACGAGCTGCTGGCTAAAAAATAGTAAAGATGGATCAGCGCGCTCAGACGCGCAAAACAGACCCCGCGGGGGCGGCCCGCGGGGTTTTTATTTTTTATTTACTTGCGCGCCACGCCGGTTCGCCGTGCACCTTGCCCCCGTCGACCACAATCGTTTCACCCGTGATATAGCTTCCCGCGTCGGATGCCAGAAACACCACCATTCCACCGAGTTCCTGCGGTTCACCCAGCCTCAGTGTGGGAATCTGCGAGACGGCCCGGGCGTTTACCTTCGGATCTTTCCACAGAGCCTCGCTCAGGCGCGTTTTGATGATGCCCGGCGCGATCGCGTTGACACGGATGTTGTATTGCCCCCATTCCTTGGCCATCACCTGTGTGAGCATGACAGCGGCCGCCTTGCTGGTGCAATATACGCCCAGATCACCCGCGCGGATGCCCCCGATGGATGAGGTGTTGATGATTGACCCGCCTCCCTGCTCTTTCATGATTTTTGCCGCCAGCCGGCTCAAAACGAAGATGCTTTTCGTGTTGACGTTCATGATGATGTCGTAGGTTGTTTCATCCTGATCCATCAGCGGGCCGTAGTAGGGATTTGTGCCGGCATTGTTAAACAGAATGTCGATCCGCCCGAATTCCTTCATCGTCTGGTCGATAAGCGCGCGGCATTCGTCTGTTTTACCTACATGAGTCGCGATGGCTTTTCCCTTTACGCCTTTGGCGGATATTTCCGCCGCCACTTTTTCGAGGTCCGCTATTTTACGGCTGGCCACGACCACATGCGCTCCCGCGTCGGCCATGGCCAAAGCGGCCGCACGACCGATGCCTCTGCTTCCGCCTGTCACCACCGCCACTTTTCCTTCGAGTGAAAATACCGATAGATCCATTGATGATAACCTCCTTTTCCACTTTATATTGATTCACCCATAACACGGCCCCGCAGGCCGGTCAATGAAGTCCGCACAGGTCGCTTCGCTGGACAAAACCACGTGTTTTTGCTACACAGATCAAAATTATGCGCCGTATCGCGCGTCTTTCGGGAGCTTCAACAATGCTGGTGAAAATCACAGACAATATCTACGGTATGATCTGGACCGACTATCGTGAGAATAACTGCAATGCTTACCTGATCACCGGCCGGCCGAATATTGTCATCGATCCCGGCCATCGTCACCTGGCCGGTCATGTACATCGGGCCCTGGCCGAACTTGGTCTGGCGCCCGCCGATATCGGCGCGGTGCTGGCCACCCACGCCCATCCGGACCATTACGAGGCGGCCCGTTCCTTCGGAGAGGACACCCTTTTTGGTATGGGCGCAGTCGAATATTCCCTTGTTGGCCAAGTTGAGTATCTGGCCGTGCCGGAGCCGGACTTCCTTTTGCAGGCAGGCGTTCTGACGCTGGGGGATGCTACATTTCAGGTACTGGAGGCGCCGGGGCATTCGCCCGCTTCGATCTGCTTTTATGAAGAAAAAAGTGGGGCGCTTTTTCCCGGCGATGTGATTTTTGAAAACGGTATCGGCCGCAGCGATCTGCCCGGAGGCGATGGCGGCCAGCTCAAAAAAAGTATTGTCCTGCTTGCCGGGCTGGGCGCCTCTTATCTACTGAGCGGCCACGGCAATATCGTGGCGGGCGCGAAGGAAGTGGCCGCCAATTTCAAAGCGGTTGAAGAAAACTGGTTTGGATACCTCTAAAGGCGGGAAAGCTCTTCCCAAAGCGAGGCCGTGAGCTTTGCCCGCTCATCTTTCCACCTCGGGGTGCCCTCCACATTAGGGAGTAGCGCCGAACCGCTGACGCCCTGCTGCTTAAGTGCGGCCAGCGCTTTTTCCTTTTCCTCCCCAAGGAGCCTCCCCAGACTGGACTCAAAAGACGAGATGATCTCCATGTACGGCGCCGTGTCGATGTTGAGGATATCTTTCAGCCCCGCGGCCAGAGACTGTTTTTCCGTGAAGGGATCGACGGCGCGGATGAGCTCCTGTCTGAATACGCTTTCCATTTCCGGGCATTCCTGCCTGTCTTGTTCAAGCTGTGACCGCACGGCGGTTGCATCGATGATCTGTGCCAGGTAGCGCGACACCAGTGAAATACATTTTTTTCTGCACTCGTCGAGGCGCAGTTTTTGTTTTTCCTCATCACTTAGGGTGAGGTTTTTTGTGCGCTCCATGACAATATCGACTGTAGAGCGAATTCCACTCATAATGAACCTCCACAAGAATGATCCGGCGACTCACGGCGCCGATATGTAATTTAAAAGTCAAAAATAATCAAATGCAGACGGCTTATGGACAGCCCGCAAGAAAATTTTCTAAAAGTTGTCAGCCCAGGCAGGCTCAATGCCCAGGGACTTTCCCAGCAGCGACAGGATGGAAACCGTCTCGAGCCCCTTTTGGGCCGCGCCCGCTCCCAGGGTCATATGGCAGCCGGGGCAATACACCCCCAGCAGATCCGCTCCCGTGTCCCCGGCCTGGGCCAGGCGTCGATCACGGAAGCGATAGCCGGGTCTGCCCGTTCCCGTGATGGCGTAGCCGCCGCAGCATAAAGCGTCCATCTTTTTGTTTTTCATTTCACTGATTTGCACGCCCGGTATGGCGGCAAGGATTTTCCGCGGCGAGTCCGTGGCCGGCTCTATCCCCCGCACGTAGTGGCATGAGTCATGAAGCGTGACGTTTGCGTCAATTTTGTCCGGCGGTCCCAGTTCGTTTAAATGGTCCGCGATGTAGTCCGTAACGAAACTCCAGGACCAGTTTGTCTGCGGCCTGTGGTGGTCGAAGGTCATCTTGCAGGTGGGGCAGAAAATCACCACTTCGACGGGTGAAAAGGCCGATAGCCCTTCGACCAGTTTCGCGAACTGGTGGCGCGCTTCCGCAGGTCTGCCGCCCAGAAACTGCAGCTCGCCACAGCAGAAATCATAACCGCCCAGGACGCGCACGCCCGGGTCGATACGCTCCATGATTTTCAAAGTCGTATAAAGGGCCTGCCCCTGCATGAGGCCGAAGCAGGTTGCGTAAAGAACCGTACGGGCCGGTTTTGGTTTTTCGTGCAGGTCTGTAATCAGTTGCGTCTGATCGGTAAGCCTTGCACGAAAAGAGATGATGGACTCCTCCAGCCTGGCCTTGGCGTAATCCATGATGCCGGCAACTCCCTTGGGTTGCACCTCACCGAGCTTGCGCAGCAACCCTTTGGCCGTGCCGAAGGTGAAGCCGGGATTGAGCTCGAGCGGGCAGGCGGGCACGCACGTGTTGCAAAACAGGCAGGAGTAAATCCGACTGCGGGCAAGCGGACCTGTTTTGCCGTGCCGGAAAAGCTCGAGGATTTCGTCCATGACCTCCCCGGGCGCCGCGTCTTTTAGCTCAGTTTCAGAAACAATCGGACAGACTTCCACACACAGACCGCAGGCCGTGCAGGCGGCCGCGAATGATTCAATGATTTTTTCCGGACTCAGCATTCGGCATCCTTCGTATCCTCTGCCTCCGCGGCCGTTTCTTCCGCCACGATGGAGCGGGGCGTCCGGTTGACTCTGAGCTGAAAAATATCGGGGCGTGCATAATGCCCCGCGACGTCGGAGGCGGATTTGGCGGCAAGTACATTTTCCAGTGACCCTTGCGCCGTTATGATGCATTCGCCCTTGACCGGTTCGGTGATAACCTCGCCGCGCGGGTCGATGATGCAGCTGTCTCCCCGATAGCGCGAGGCGAGCTCACGGTATTTCCGGGGCACGTCGTCGGCCGAGAGCATCCCCCCCGACAAAATGACATAAGCCGCCGCCTGCGAGGCAAAGGCGCGTGACAGCAGAAGCTGTCTGGCCCACATCGGGTCGGGCGAGTCAGGAGCTTTCGGCTCTGTGCCGGGCCACGCCGCCACGTGAATCTGCGTGCCTTGCGACATCAGGACATAGCCGGGCAGGACCATGTTGTGTTCCCAGCAGTTCAGGCCGCTGAGCCTGCCGTAGGGACGCTGATAGACGGTGAGGCCTGTCGCATCCCCCTCGCCCCAGACGGTGCGTTCCCGGTGCGTCGGCTTGAGTTTGCGATGTCTGCCCAGAATTTTCCCTTCCCGGCCGATAAACAAAAGCGTGCAATAAACCGTGCCTTGCGTAGCTGTGTTTCGCTCCGCCACACCGATGACGACATCGATATTGGCGCTTTGCGCCGCGCGGCAGAGCCTGTCGGTTTCGGGGCCCGGTATATCGACTGCGCCTGCCAGATATTCGGCCGCCGCCTTCCAGCGCACAAGCGGGTCGGCGTTTTCGCTCCAGATGAAAAAAGGGTAGCCTCCGAGCCATGTTTCGCCGAAGGCGACCAGTGTTGCCCCCCCAGCTCCCGCTTCGGCGATCAGACGGCAGGCTTTTTCGGTGGATGCCTTTTGGTCGAAAAAAACGGGCGCGGCCTGCACGGCCGCCAGTTTAAACGTGGAAAATTTGTCCATGATACCTCCAGTGCAACTCAAAGAAGGGTTTTTAAAGCGAAACGAGTATATGGGCGAGGCGGACGTGTGTCAAGAAATTTGGAAACGCCTGTGTGATGCTTGATAAATGAAAGACAATTATATATTCTGCTTTCCTGCGCAGCGCGGCTGTACGAAAACACCGGGTGGCCGCCTGCCGGAGTAAATTTAGCGTGAATGCCTTTGCCACGATACGGCATGGCGCGATCATTCAAGGAGGCCCCATGAGACAGTTTTTCCTGACGCCCGCCGCAGGCAAGAGGCTGATTGCGAAAGCGATCGCGAAGCATCCCCATGTACTTACCGCCCTTAAAGGGGGCACGCTGGTTGTGGTTGCCGGAACGACCAACGGATATGTCGCCTCTGAGCTGCTGGAAATCATCGGCCAGTCAAAAAATTTTACCGCGGCACGCTTTTTTCGCGGCATAGTACTTGCGCCTGCGCGGCCGGCTACGGAATCCGGGATGCCGGCAGACAGCACAGGTTTTCCCGGAGATGTGGTCATCCGTAACGGAGTCTGGGAAAAGGGGAAAACCATTTTCGATGTGGCGGACTCACTGAAGGAAAACGATGTCATCCTCAAAGGGGCCAACGCGGTCAGCCTGGATGGCAGGCGCGCGGCCGTCCTTATCGGAGATGCCAGAGCCGGCACGATCGGCGCTTCACTTCTGGCCTATTACGGCAGGCGCGTGCGGCTCATTATCCCGGTCGGCCTGGAAAAGCGAATCCACGGCAATATCGACGAACTTGCCGCCTTGGTCAACGAGCCGGGCGCGCAGGGTCCGCGGCTTCTGCCTGTGCCGGGTGAAATCGTCACAGAAATCGATGCCATCGGCCTGCTTACCGGGGCCAGAGCACAGCTCATTGCCGCAGGTGGCGTGGCAGGCGCGGAAGGAGGCGTGCGGCTGGCTGTCAGCGGTGAGCCGGCGCAGGAAAAAGACGCTATGGCTCTTTTACATTTTGTAGCGAAGGAGCCTGCATTCAACGTATGATCAGAGGCAAGGATGAAGGGTTATCGGCGGTCGGTTGATGCCTGCCCGGATAGTTTTATCCGGCGCTCGCCGGACTAAAGAACCATCCACTGCTTTCTTATCCACTGGTCACTAAACACCAATTTTGTCTTATTTCGTCTTAAATGACGTCATTTTTCCATGTATTAATGATATTTAAAGTTTTCGCTCCACCTGCCGATACTAATGTCATCTGTTTGAGCCCGTATTTGACCACAGGCCGGACGGGCATCCTCCTGCCGTTTCGACCGGAGGGGAAACCCATGTCGTATGGTTTATAGTTGATTGTGTGTGGTGCGTGGCAGGCGGCGGGTTTTCGCCTTTCCTGAAGGATGAATGTAAAGGCTAAAGTTTCTATTATGCGGCCGGTATGGTTGCAATATCACGTCCGGTTTTGTGCGTCTT
>JAAYKU010000157.1 GCA_012522275.1 Smithella sp. | reverse complement strand
GTGTGCGCCGCCTGGAGGCGGTGTACGGCCGTTATCCGCCGGAACTTCAGGAGGGAGACACAGATGAACGGGAATGAGCCGTGCATTGCGGTCGACAATATTCGCGACCTGGAGCAGGCGCTGGCCCAAAGTCCCAGGGCTGTGGCCCTGGTTTATGTTACATGGTGCCCTTTTTGCCGCAAAGCCCTGCCGGCATTCGAAAAGCAGAATATGGAGGGTACCGGCAGCCTGCTTCTTGTTGCCGACGATGAGGAGCATATTGCTGATTTATACGGCATCGATGTTTTTCCGACGCTGCTGCTTTTTGAAAAAGGCATGATCGTAAAACGGCTGGACGCCAGGCCCGGTCTGGGGCTCAATGAAGAGCAGATTGCCGATTTTGTTGCCTCTTGTGTAATATCCTGAAGGCTATGAAAGAGGGTGTCGTCATTTGCGCCGTCACAGCTGCCGTTTCATTTTTTGATTCTTCGAGGCTGTGCGGTAATCGACAATGAAAAGAAATAGACCGTGAAAGGAAAGATTATGGATTTGAAATATTTGCTGCTGTCAGTGGACGAAAAAGTTGCCACCGTAACCATCAACCGGCCCGACAAGGGCAATGCCCTGGCTCCACAGGTGCTCGAGGAGGTCGTCACTTTATTTACGTCGCTGGCTGCCCGTGAAGACGTGAACGTGGTTGTGTTGACCGGCGGAGAAAAATATTTTTCTGCGGGCTTTGACTTAAATGAAATCCGCAAGCTCGAAAAAGTCTCCAATGAGGCATACATCAATCTTTTTCACCGTGCTTACCGGGCGATTTTGTTTTGCCCTCAGCCGGTCATCTGCGCCGTGGGGGGAGCGGCCATTGCAGGTGGATTTGACCTGACGCTGATGTGCGATATTCGCTACGCCTCTGAGCGGGCTAAATTCGGCCAGCGGGAAATTGTACTTTCTTTGACGCCTGTGATGGATCCCCTGTGGCGCATTATCGGACTGGGCCGGGCCAAGGAGGTCGCTCTTACCGGCCGGATCTATGACGCCTATGAGGCGGAAAAAATGGGCTATGTCAGTAAAGTGTTTCCCGAGGGGAAGCTGCTCGAATCGGTGGCTGAGATTGCCCGGGAAATGGCTTCCTACGACCATGGCTGCCTCAAGGAAACCAAAGCTCTTTCCAACAAGGTACTCAGTGAGGACCTCGACGGGGCGATGCGCGTGCAGGAATGGCTCTTCAGAACCTATATCGGTTCAGAGGACAACCATCAGCGCATCGACGCGCTTCAGGCTAAACTCGCGGCCGCGAGGAAAAAATAGATTAAAGTCTGAAGGCCGGCAGCCTGCCTTCAATGTGGGATTTCAGAAGCCCTGCCGCGTGCAAAGCGGCCGGGCTTTTTTTATGGAAATTATTTGCCATCCTTTGTGTTGGGGTTATGTATTTTTTAAACTCAATGAAGCGGGTGAGTAGGCCTTCTGCTTATAACCACCTGATATTGCAGTGTAAATATTGAAAGCCGCTGTGGGGCAGGCTATCCCGCCCGGCGGCACGGGCGGGCATGCGCGGTCGCCCGCGCAGGGGAAGCTGGCGCCGTTGATGTGGTTACCCGAACAAAAACCGTCAGATACGCCATTATTTAGACCTTGTTCTACAAATATTGCAAAAAAATCATAGTCAGACTATAAAATAAAATATTACTTGACAGTCTGACTATGATGTCGTAAATTTTCACCTGAAGAAAGAGGTGTCGCGATGACAGACCATGCCCGGCCCAAAAGCAGAAAAGACCGCATTATGGACGCGGCGCTGCGCATTTTCGCCGAAAAAAGTTTCGCCGACGCCACCATTTCCGAAATCAGTAAAGAGGCGGGCGTCTCCGAAGCCACCATTTACGAATATTTCGGAACCAAAGAAGATCTTCTTTTTGCCATTCCGGAGAAAATCACCAACGACACTTTCGAAGAATCAGAAATGGTCCTTCCATATATCAAGGACGTAGAAGGAAGGCTGCGCGCCATTATGTACAGCTATGTCTGTCTGTATCAAAACAATCCCGACTATTCCGCGCTGGTGCTTTTGCAATTGATGTCCAACAAGCGTTTCCGGCAGACGGCCGCGCACGCCGCCATCCGCCGCTCCGCACACCGGCTGCTGGATTGTGTCCGCGAGGGTGTCGCCAACGGTACGTTTCGTGAGGACGTTGACGCTTATCTGGTGCGCTCTATGCTGATGGGGACGATCGAACATGTTTTTATCCACTGGCATATGCAGGGGATGCCCAAAGATCGTAAAACCATTATGGATATACTGGACCCCTTTCTGGAAATGGTTTTCAGCGGTATCCGCGCAAAAAAAGACGACGAGGGGGTTGTGCTGCGTTTGAAACTGGAAGACGCCCAGTCGCTGGGGGCTCTTCTTGCCGATAGTGAAGGTGAACAGAAAAATAAAACAACAAAGAAACAGCAGAAAAAACCAATAAAGAAAAAGGAGAAGGAAAAATGAGAACAAAGCAGGACTACATCAACGGTCTGAAAAAGATGAAAAGGAACCTTTATTTCGACGGCCAGCTCATTGATCGCGACGATGAGTTACAGATGGAATGTCTCGATGTCATCGGAACGACATACGATGAAGCGGCCAGGCCGGAAAATGAGGAGCTGATGACTGCCACGTCGCATCTGACGGGGGAGAAGATCAATCGTTTCAACCACATTCACATGAGCACGAATGACCTGCACAAAAAACAGGATATGACCCGCATGCTGTGCCAGAAAGTCGGCGGCTGCATTCAGCGCTGCATGGGCATTGACGGCACCAACGCCATTTACAACGTTTCCTACGAGGCGGATAAAATGAACAACGGTGCCACCCAGTATCACGAGAACTTCAAAAAGTGGCTCACCCGTTTCCAGACCGAAGACCTGGTCGGCTGCTGCGCCCAGACGGACGTCAAAGGCGACCGCATGCTGCGTCCTGCGGATCAGCCCAACCCCGGCTCATATGTGTATATTAAGGAAAGACTCAAAGACGGGATTGTCGTCGAAGGCTGCAAAGTTCATATTTCTGAGGCGTCCGTAGCGGATGAGGTGCTCGTGCTGCCGACACGCGCCCTGCGTGAAAAAGACAAAGACTATGCGGTGGCTTTCGCCATTCCCGGTGACTGGGACGGTCTCAAGCAAGTGGTCACGATTCATAACCTGCGTCCACGCCATCACTACAAGCGCGGCTTTGTCCCCGGGTCGACCGACTCCTATATGATTTTTGACAACTGCTTCATTCCCTGGGAAAGGGTTTTCCTGGCCGGCGAGCATCAGCACGGCGGCATTCTGGCGCTGCTTTTTGCACTGTTCCACCGCCATTCCTACTCCGGCTGCAAGCCCGCCATCGGCGATGTCATTCTCGGCACGGCGGCACTGGCGGCGGAGGTCAACAATGTCCACAAGGCCGAACATGTGCGTGAGAAACTGGCCGAAATCATCATGACCAGCGAGCTCGGCTACGCGGCCGGCTACACGGCCTCCGACCTGGGCAAACCGGAAGTTTACATCCCCGGAATGGGATTTGTTCCCTACGGTCCGGGCTCCTTCATTCCGCATTCCATCTACTGCAACGTCGGCCGGTGTCTGTCCGGTGAAGCGGTTTACAGAGAGGCGGAAATTCTGTGCGACATCTCCGGCGGCGTGACGGCGACTTTCCCGCACGAAAAAGACTTCGCCAACCCGGAGACGGGCGAACTGCTTCTGAAATACACGAAGCGCAACCCGAATATGTCCTCTGAGGACCAGGCGCAGTTCTGGCGTTACCTGGGCGACAGCCTGTGCTCGGCGACCGGCGGCATCGCCAACGTGGGCAACTATCACGGCGGCGGCTCCCCCGTCATGGAGCAGATTGCCATCACCACGCAATACGATATCGAATCGCGTAAAAAGCTGGTGAAATATATTGCCGGCATGAGCGGCGGCGACCGCGAGGCGCTGGCCAAAAATAATTTCAATAACAAGCCGGTGGACAAGTAGGCAAAACAGTTCGGCCTGGTAATCGCCCGGCAAGGTAAAAGAATCCGTCATGCCCGCCGGTTTTAATCCCCGGCGGGCATGGCTGATTAACCTCACGTCAACAATACTTGCAATAGGAGAATTACATCATGTTCGATATGAATCAATTTTCATTGAAGGATAAAGTAGCGCTCGTCACAGGCGGCGGCCGGGGCATTGGTCAGGCAATCGCCTTCGGTTTTGCCAGGGCGGGTGCCAAGGTCGCCATCACCAGCCGCAAGGCGCCGGATCTGGAAGCGACCGCCTGTACGATGGATGAAGTAGGCTGTGAAACGCTGGTGGTACCTGCCCACCTGGGCAGGCTCGACGAAATCCAGCGGGTGGTGGACACGGTTGTTCAGGAGTTCGGCCGCCTCGATATTCTGGTCAACAACGCCGGCGCCAGCCCTGCCATGGCCTCTGTGCTCGACAGTGACGAACGCCTGTGGGACACGATAATGAACCTCAACTTGAAAGGGGTTTACTTCATGGGCCAGGCGGCAGCCAAAGTCATGAAAAAACAGGGAGGCGGAAAAATCATCAACATCGCTTCCATTGACGGAGTCAATCCTGAACCGGGGGTCAGCGTGTATTCCATATCGAAAGCGGGTGTCCGCCAGATTTCACGCGCCTTTGCCATGGAGCTGGCGCGCGACAATATCCAGGTCAACACGATTCTCCCCGGCCCGATTGAAACGAAGATGATGAATTCGCACTGGTTCCATCTGACCCCGGAAGAGGCGGCCAAAGAGAGAGAAAAACTGTGCGCTCATCTGCCCACCTGCCGGATAGGCGACCCGGATGAAATTGCCGGGGCGGCCATTTATCTGGCCTCCGATGCGTCAAGCTATACCTCCGGCACCGAAATCATCATAGACGGCGCTCTTCTTCTGGGCACGCACCTTCAGGCCTGATGCTTGAGAGCCCCGAAATGTCGTCCGGCGTATATTTTCACCCGAGTGTTCAGCGCGGGGTATGGCAAGCTTCTGGGACGGCCGCTTCTTTATGCTCGTAAAAGCGACAGACAAAGTCTCACTGCTACAATTTTAACACAGGCGCCGCCGCCTTAAAAAAGACGGTGGCGCCACTTTATCAGCCTTATCGTATCAGGGGGAAATCATGAAAACACTCCAGCATCTATTGTCACCCATTAAGATCAGAAATCTGGAAATCCCTAACCGGCTTGTCCTGCCTCCGATGGGCACAGGCCTGGCCGAAACCGACTCGACGGTAAGTGAAGCCAACCTAGCTTATATCAAGCGGCGCGCCGAAAGCGGCGTCGGACTGGTGATTACGGAAGTAACGGCCGTTGATCCGCTGGGGCAGCTTTCACCGCAGCAACTGGCCATCTGGAATGACGATTTTATTCCGGGGCTTGGCAAAATGGCCCGGGTGATCCATGAGCAGGGAGCGAAGGCATCCCTGCAACTGCACCATTCAGGGCGGGAAAACTTCAGACTGCTGAAAAAACAACAGGCGGTAGCGCCTTCGGCCATCCGTAGTTTCATGTTGGGGTTTGCCGGCATGCCCCGGGAGCTGACACTTACCGAAATACAGGATCTGGTTGTTGCCTTCGGCGCAGGCGCGAAGCGCGCACAGGCGGCCGGCTTTGACATGGTTGAGCTGCACGGAGCGCATGGCTATCTGCTGATGCAGTTTTTATCCGCCCACTCGAATCAGAGAACCGACAAGTATGGCGGAGATTTTAAAAGCCGCGCACGGTTTATCATAGAATGTCTGGAGGAAACCCGCCGGCAGGTGGGGCCAGATTTTCCGATTTCACTGCGCATTTCGGGTGAGGAATGCGTGAAAAACGGATTTACCGTTGATGATATTGTGTCAATTGTTCCCGATCTGGTGGCGGCGGGAGCCGACCTGCTGAACGTATCTTTCGGTACACACGGCTCCCCGGAGGTGAACACGGATACGCCCAATCCCAGCGCGCCCGTTGAATACGCGCCCGGCTTCAAGTCGCACCTCTCACGCCGCGTGAAGGAGGCGGGGAAGGTACCCGTGATTTCCGTCGGTCGCTATACAGACCCTTATTTTATGGATGAAGTGATCGCGCGCGGCGACGCAGATATGATTGCGGTGGCGCGCCAGAACCTGGCGGACCCTGATTTTCTGAAAAACGCCATTGCCGGACGTCCGGAGGATACACTCGAATGCCTGGCATGCAACCAGGGGTGCATTGAACGTGAAGCACTCGAAGGCCTGCCGGTGCGCTGCGCGATCAATCCGCAGACCGGCCAGGAGCTTTTGTGGCCGGTCGGTCCCGCGAAAGAAAGGCGTAATGTCTGGGTAATCGGTGCGGGTCCTGCGGGACTTACCGCGGCTGCGGAGGCCGCACGTCTGGGGCATCGCGTAACGCTGTATGAAAGGGAGGGGCGCACCGGCGGCAATGTGCGCTATGCGGCGCTTTCGCCCCACAAGGAGGTTTACGCCCGGTTTATTGATACGCTCACCGCCAGGTGCAAAAAACTGGGCGTGGATATTCGAACCGGCACGACGGTTACAGAGGCCATGATTGAAGAGGAAAAGCCGGAGGCGGTTATCCTAGCCACCGGCGCGGATAAAACCGCCTGCCCGGCAGACGGTGCCGATGCAAAGGTGGTTTGCGATGCCTGGCAGATTCTTGACGGCTCTGTGGCGCCGAAAAATAATGTAGTGGTGATCGGCGCAGGACTGGTCGGACTGGAGACGGCGGATTTCCTGCGGGAAAAAGGAGTAAAAAACATTACCGTGGTAGAAATGCTGGCCAGGCCGCCGGTGCTCGCACAGGCGGCGCACGGCCAGATGCTGTACCGGCGTCTGCGTGAACAGGGCGCCCGTCTGGTCTTCGGTACACAGGTAAAGAAAATTGAAGATGATGCAGTTCTTGTGGAAACCGGGGGAGAGGAAAAAAGGATCTCCCCGGTCGAGCAGGTGATCGTCGCCATCGGTGTCACGCCCAGAAGCGAACTCAAAGAAATGCTGGCCAAAAGCGGCATCCGTTACTTTGTGGCAGGTGACGCTGTGGCACCCCGTCGTATCATTGAGGCGACCACGGAAGGGGCCGCGGCAGCCTGGGAGATTTAAAAGCACTGGAAGTCACACCTTAAACAGTTGTAAAGTATCGTGATGGTGTGACGTTTTTCCGAAAGGAGTATTTTTATGGATTTGCGTGAACGCTATATTGAAACCAACGGGGTCCGTCTGCATGTAGTGGAGGCCGGCCCCGCCAACGGGCCGATGGTTTTGTTTCTCCATGGTTTTCCGGAGTTCTGGTACGCATGGCGCAAGCAACTTCCTTTTTTTGCGGAAAAAGGGTTTCTGGCGGTGGCTCCCGACCAGCGCGGGTATAATCTGAGCGACAAGCCGGCAGGAATAGCCGCTTACGGAATTGATGAACTGGCCAAAGATATTAACGGTTTGATCGATGCCTACGGGCAAAGGCAGGTTTATCTGGTCGGCCATGACTGGGGTGCGTCCGTGGCCTGGTGGACGGCGATTAAATATCCTGATCGTGTGAAAAAGCTGGTTATTCTCAACGTTCCTCATCCTAAGGTTATGGCCCGCAATGTGTTTAAAAATACACTCCAGATGCAAAGAAGCTGGTACATTTTCTTTTTTCAGATTCCCGGTGCCGCGGAAAAACTGGCAGCGGAAACAGATTACGAATGGGTTTTGGAAATGGTGAGGACATCGGCCAATCCCGGCGCGTTTACACCGGAAGAGCTGGAGGAATACCGTAAGGTTTTCCAAAGGCCGGGAGCCTTCACGGCGATGGTCAACTGGTACCGGGCAATGGTTCAAACCAGGCAGGAGGCGCCGAAGAGTTTCGATGTGACCATGCCGATGATCCTCATGTGGGGTGAGCAGGACGTCTCCATGTTGTCGCAGATGGCCGACGAGAGCATGCCCTTCTGCAAGCAGGGGAAATTGATCAAGATGCCCGGTGTCAGCCACTGGATTCAGCACGAACAGGCCGACAAAGTAAATACTTTGATTGAAGGTTTTATAAGAGAATGACGCAGTTACGTTTCGGGAGGAAAAAGACCAGGCGTATTTTGTCCGGAAAATTGTCATGCACTGCTGTTGTTTTATTTTACAGCGGGCGCTACAAGATTCTTGACCTGGTCTGCGAGGTATGGTAACTGCACGAAGCAATTTATAGTGTTGGATTAGTTCATTTTGATTCATCACGCGAAAAAACGAGCTTATCGTTAAAAAACAAAAATACAGGAGGAATTTATGAGCAGAGAAGTAGTATTTGTAGATGGTATGAGAACAGCCTTCGGTACGTTGGGCAGGACCTTAAGCGGTATTCTGGGTGAGGAAATGGCCGCTGCATGCATGAAAGGCCTTGTCGAAAGGTCAAAGGTCCTGGAAAGAGGCGGAGTGGTGGACTGCTGTTTCATGGGGTCGGCCATTGGTCCCCTGACGGCCATCAACGGCGCCCGCTGGCCGGTTCTGGCCTCCGGCCTGCCGGACACAACTTCGGCGTCCTACGTTGAAATGCAGTGCGGTTCGGCGATCGACTCGATCAACCATGCAGCCTGGAAGATCCTGGCCGGTCAGGCCGATATCATCATTGCCGGCGGTTATGAATCTTACAGCAGCGCCCCGGCCCGTTTCCCGATGAACACACCGCCCTTCCGCATGATTCCGCCGATGCCGGTACTCATGTCCCTGGCTCCCTCGCGTGACGCAGCAACCATGAACATGGGGCTTACAGCGGAGAAGCTGCAGAAGATGTACAATATTTCGCGTGAGGCGCAGGACGAATTCTCCTACCGCAGCCAGATGAGAACTAAAAAAGCTATGGAATCAGGCTTCTGCGCACGCGACATCGTTCCGATTACCATACCGGCTCAGAGGAAAACGCCGGCGTTCGATTTCATCGTTGACGAGTTCCCCAAGGGCGATACGACAATGGAAGGACTCGCCAAATTACGCCCCGCCTTCATTAAAGAGGGAACAGTCACAGCCGGAAACGCCTCCGGGCGTAACGATGGAGCGGCATTTGTGCTGATGATGACCAAAGAAAAGGCCGAGCAGCTCGGTTACAAGCCCTGGGCCAAGTGGCTCGCCGGCGGCGACCACGGAGTGGACCCCACCATCATGGGCATTGCTCCGGCTTACGCTGTTCCCAAGGCGCTCAAAATGGCCGGTCTGAAAATGAGCCAGATGGACGTGATGGAGTGCAACGAAGCTTTCGCCGTTCAGAACCTTGCGGTGGCCGCAGAGCTGGAAAAACAGCTGGGCGATAAGGTGAACTGGGAAACGTGGAACCCCAACGGCGGCGCTATCAGCTACGGACACCCCAACGGCGCTTCCGGAGCACGCATCGGCATCTTCACCATGCGCGAGCTGATGGACAAGGGCGGCAAGTACGGCTGCTTCAGCTCCTGCTGCGGCGGCGGCCTGGGAGTGGCGTGTATTGTGGAAAACCTGATGGTGTAATCGCCGCGGGTCTCGTTAAAAAAGAGATTTAAAAAGATTTAATGTGAATTTTGAAATGCCGCCTGGTTTGTGATCAGCCTGGCGGCATTTCACCATCCGATGACACTTTGATAAAGTTAAATGACTGAAGAAGAGGAATATATATGGCTGAAAAATTTATCAGTGACCGCAATTTGAAATTTTTGTTGTACGAGGTCAACGATGTCGAATTATTGTTGAAATACCCCCGCTTTGCCGACCATAGCAAAGAGGTGTTCGATATGATTCTGGATACGGCGATGCGCATGGGCAAGGACATGTTCAAACCGCTTTTTGAAGAGATGGACCGCCAGGCCCCTGAGTATGTAAACGGAGAGGTCAAGGTTCACCCTAAAGTGCGTGAGATCATGCGGGCGGCGGGAGACGGCGGCTGGATCGCGTCTGTCTTCCCCTATGAGGTCGGCGGACAGCAACTGCCCTACACCATCGGTGTCATGCTGCCGACGGCTATTTTCGGCGCGGCCAATTACTCGGCCGCAGTTTACCACGGCTTGACGCATGGTGCGGCGGGACTCATTGTTTCCTACGGAACACAGGAAATGAAGGACACTTATCTGCCGAAAATGCTCGCCGGCGAATGGCAGGGCACGATGGCGCTCACCGAACCTCAGGCGGGATCATCGCTTACCGATCTGACCACCACGGCCACCCCGACGGATGACGGTTATTACCTGAT
>JAAYKU010000156.1 GCA_012522275.1 Smithella sp. | reverse complement strand
TATTTGAAACAGCCTATGCACAAAAGTTGCCTGTTTTACTAAACGGGCCCACCGGCAGCGGGAAAACACGTCTGGTGGAGCATATGGCCTGGCGTCTGAAGCGCCCGTTGTTTACGGTTGCCTGCCACGACGATCTGGGCGCCAACGATCTTATGGGGCGTTACATCATCAAAGGCGATGAGGTGCAATGGATTGACGGTCCGCTGCTCATGGCTGTGCGCGAAGGGGGCATTGCCTATCTGGACGAAGTGGTCGAGGCGCGTAAGGATGTCACCGTCGTGATTCACCCTCTGACGGATCACCGGCGGTACCTGCCCGTCGAAAAGAGGGGGAAAATATTCCGTGCCCCTGAAGAGTTCATGATGGTCATCAGCTACAACCCCAACTATCAGAGCGTTCTCAAAGAGCTCAAGCCCAGTACCAGGCAGCGCTTTATCTCCATCAACCTGGGCTGGCCCGCACAGGATCTGGAAATCAAAATCGTCAGCCGCGAGGCGGACCTGGATGAGGAAACCGCCTCCAGACTGGTGAAGGCCGCCAACCGGATACGCAACCTGATTCATCAGGGGCTGGAGGAGGGGGTTTCCACCCGTGAACTGGTTTATGCGGGCAAGCTGCTGAAAAGCGGCATGCCGGTGAAAGAGTCGCTGGGCGCGACCATGGTGGAGCCTCTGACTTATGACAGTGATCTGAAAAAAAGCATCGAAGAGGTCCTCAAAAATTACTTCAGCTTCTAGTTGAGCGGCAAATGAAAAAAGACAGTTTTAAAGATATTGAAAACCACAGCCCTGTTATTTTCACAAACGGTCCGGCCGGAAACAGTGCGGGAGGGGACTTTTCCACCCGGCTCGACAATGCTTTGCAGCCTCTGGCCGGAAAAGTAAGCGCACAGACGGTCAATTCCTTCAGATCAATCATCACAGGGATTGCCGGCCACGACCCTCAGGCGGCTACACAGTTGCTCGATATGCTGCCGGAGGTTTTGGGTGGTCTTTTACCCATGGGGGAGCGCAGGCTTCAGGAGGTGGCGGACCTGGCCGGTTCCGTGCTGCCCTACGGAGCGAGGCTTGCGGCGCGGTTTCTGGTTTCCGCTCCCTCGCTTGCGGGCGGGATGGATCTGGAAACATTGGCCAAAACAGGGGCACTGGCCTGCAGCACCGTGCAGATAGACCCGCAGGTGGCGGAAAGCATCATCATTCATGCTCCGGCCGTCACCGGCAGGGCCGGTTTTGACGCCCTGCGCCGCATTGCCTCTCTGGCGGCACAGATTGCCGCTTCCAGCCGCACCTATGCCCTGCGGACGCTCGAGGAGGCGCCCGGCAACATCGACCGGATCATAGAAGCAGGCGGAAGTCCCGGCCTGGTGGCGGATGTCTATGGGCTTGCCTCTGTTATGGCCCGTCGCGACTGGAGCATGGCGGTGGATCTGGTGAAAGAAAGCCCCGTCATCGTCAGGAAACTCGTCGCGCAGGGACCTGATGCTCTTCCGGCTGAAATGTATCGGCGTGCGCACGATGCCGCCGCGCTGGGCGCGGGGTTTGCCGCAGCATTTTTACATACCGCGGGAGAAATCATCGGGGGGCTGGGACGTGACGGGGCCGAAATCATCTGGCAGTGCGCTTTTTGTGCAGCAGTCGAAAATCCGGAAGGCGCCGCCTGTGTGCTTTTTGAAAGCCCCGCGATAAATGAAGCTCTCAAAAAGATTTTGCCGCCCGGTCAGGAGCTTTCCGTTTACCGCAGCGCCCTGGAATTTTGCCCGTCTCATGCCGGTCTGGTTCTCAAGTTTCTGTCAGCGGCTGCGGGAGCCGCAGAAAAAACCGGTCTGGAGGGTCTGGAAAAAATAGCGCGTATGGCCGATGCCATCGGGGCTGTAAGCAATACCGCGGCCGCGTCTTTCCTGGAGGCGGCCCCCGGCCTGCTGGAAATAACCGGTATGGAAGAACTGGAAAAAATCAGCGAAGAGTCTCTGAAACTGGCCGGGATCAACGGCGAGGCAGCCTCGCGCCTTTTGCGTAAAAGCGGTGCGCTTCTCGATCGGGCCGGACTGGAGACATTCAAAACAGTCGGGGACTTTGCGGCGCTGGTCGCAACTGAAAGCCTCTCGGCTGCGCTTTCGCTGATCGACAAATGCCCCGCTGTTATAGAGGGCCTTTGGGAAGCGGGCGGCGCCCTGCTTATTGCACGGGTTTGCCGCCTGGGCGAAAAAATCATGAAATACAATGCCCGGATAGCGGTCAGCTTCGTGGAGCAAAGTCCTCATATTATGCGGCTGGCCGGATTCGAAGGTCTGGAAAAGCTGGAAGAACTTGCCCGCCTGACGGGTCGGGAAAGCTGGACTGCCGCCGTGGCTCTGCTGCACAGCGCCGCCCGGCTTATCGAAAGAACCGGTTTTGAAGGTCTCGAGCTTATCGCCAGGCTGGCCCGTCTGGTCGCTTTGCAAAACAGCTACGCGGCGGTGAGCCTGCTTGAAAAAAGCCCGGACATTATCGATCGGATTCTGGCATACGGCGATATGGAGCTTGTTTTTTGCATATATGAGCAAGCGGCGGGTATTGCCGGCAGTGACTGGATGCTGGCTTCGACGATTCTGGAAGAAAGCCCGGCGCTTTTGGCCGGAACCGGATCTGAAAGCTTCTGTCAGTTGCTTGATCTGACCGGACGTGCAGCTGTTATCAACACCACCATCGCCAGGCATCTGGTTGAAGTCGCGCCGGCGGTCATCGCACGGACCGGTTTTGAAGGTCTCGAAACCCTGCTTGAGTGTGCGGCTGCGATAGTCGCTAAAGATGCCGGGGCGGCACTCAGGGTTGTGGATACAAGTCCTGCACTCATTGACCGTCTGGAACAAACAGGCGACGGCGGCATTTCAACTTCTGTATATGGGCTTGCAGCCAAAGCAGCCGGGGTCAGCGCGGCCGTGGCGGTCAGGCTTCTGGAAAAAAGCCCGGAATTGATCGAGTGGGCCGGGCACGACGGGTTCGGCCTGATCGTGTCGTTTGTTCTTGATGCGGCCGGAACCGATGAGCACAAAGCCCTGTCCTTTTTGTCGGGCGACTCTCCGGTCTTCAGCGATTTTATGGACAACATTCCCAAAGGGCTGGAGCTGAAAACAATCAAGCCTGTTTTGTCCACCTACCTCAGAGCGCTTCTGGGACGGAGGGTGGAAATCGCCGAGGCCAAAACAGTATATACGGACGGGAGAAAAATCTATCTTCCCGGCAGGATCAGAGACTTTCAGGACGAGGGGGATAATTTCAGTATGTATAAAGTGGCCGCTACTCACCAGGAAGCTCATCTGGAGTACGGCAGTTATGAATTCGACCTTTCAAAAATCCCGGACCTGGCCGACGGACTAACAAAGCGCTATGGCCTGACGCCTAAAGATGACGGAAGTGATATGGAACAGTTTGCGGGACTGTTTCCGGAGGCAGGGCTGGCGCAGGATCTTTTCAATCTGATGGAAGACTTCCGGATCGGGGAAATTCTGACAAGAGAATATCCCGCGCTGGGGAAAGAGATCGCCGGGATCAATCTTCACCTTATGCGCAAGCGCCGCCCGCCGGAAAAAATCATCAACGGCAAGCAGCGTTGCGTGGAAATGATCGCACAGAGCCTGCAGACAGAAAAGGTTTTTGACGACCAGAAAGACCCGGCTGCCGCTGTAGTGAAAAAAGCCCTGGAAGAATCCCTGGTTTTACGTTCACCTGTTTCCGACGTTCATGACGCGGCGCGGGTGGCTGCCGCTGTTTATCTTCTGATCGATCAGGCTTTCAGCGAGCCGTACCGTACCGTCGGGCCTTTGTCGAGGCCGCTTGACCAGGACATGGTCTCACAGAATATCGGAAGCTTCAGCAAGACGTCGCAAAGCATCCACAACAGACTGCAGGGCCAGAGCTCACCGGCAGGCAGCCGGTCCGGCCCGCGTGTGGAAACGCAAAGCAGCGGCGAGGGCGATACCCAGCCTGCTCAGACCAGGCCGGGCAGTGAAAATGTTGTGCAAAAAGAGCAGCCTGCGGGCAGGATGCAGAAAAGTTTTCGCGCGCCCGCCGGTGGAGGCAGGCCGGAATCGACCGGAAGCGGCGATGATAAAGAAGAGGCCGCAGGTGCAAGCCCCGCCCGGGAATATAACTCCACGGAAAAAATCGAGCGGCTGCTCAAGGCCCTCTACAGGGAAAGAGGCGTCACGCCCAAAGAAATCGAACGTCATCTGGAGTCCATGACGCAAAACGACGCCTATATGTTCATGCGCTCCCTGGAAGCGTCACTGGACAAAAAGACGGAGCTGGAAAGCGAAAGGGGCACATCCTTGTATCCTGAATGGGGAGACGACCTGCAGGATTACCGTCATAACTGGACCCGTATCCGCGAGCAGACCCACCAGGGGACATCTCTTTCTTTCTATAAGGAAACCACCGGCCGTCATGCGGGGCTTTTGAAAAAAATCCGCCGGGAATTCCAGATGCTCAAGCCGGAAGGGTTTACCAGGCTCAAAAGGCAGTACGACGGAGACGACATAGACCTCGACGCGGTGGTCGATTTTCTGGTGGACCGCAAGGCGGGCATTTCTCCGTCCGAAAAAAATTACACGCTGATCCAAAAGAGGCAGCGCGATATCGCCGTAGGCTTTTTGATTGATATGAGCCGCAGCACCAGGGGTGAGACCATCCGTCAGGAAAAGGAAGCATTGATTATCATGTCTGAAGCACTCCATGAAGTGGGCGACGCTTTTGCCATTTACGGGTTTTCCGGCAATAACCGCGACAACGTCGATTTTTACCGCATCAAAGATTTTGACGACTCCTATGACGACCGTGTGAAAAAAAGGATTTCCGCCATCGAGGACCGCTTTGAAAACCGCGATGGAACTGCCATTCGGCACACAATCGGCAAGCTCAGAAGGAGGCCGGAAAGGACGAAGCTTTTGATTCTTCTGAGCGACGGCAAGCCGGTGGACAAGGAATATTCCGGCGCTTACGCCATCGAGGATACGCGCATGGCGCTCAAAGAGGCGCAGCGTTTCGGGATACGGACATTTTGTATTACCGTCGATAAAAGCGCGCCTGAATACCTGCCACGGATGTACAGCCACAGCAGTTGGACGGTGATTGACGATGTGGCCAGGCTGCCGGAAAAAATCACGCGGATCTACCGCATGCTGACCGCCTGATGATCAGGGTTGCTTTTTCTTGTCTGACCGGCGGGTGCGGAATTTCTTTGACTTAAGGAAGTCCGCCGCTCCCTTTACAGGGAACGGCGGACTGTAAGGATGTGTGCCTGAATGTTGCTATTTTGTCATGGGCGCCAGACTTTTATACGATTCATCGAGAGGCGGCATTTTCACGGACTCGACCATCAAAGGCAGTTTGCCGTAGATGTCGTTGTCCTGCCAGCCGTCCATATTGGCCGCCCGGCGGGCCGCCGCCTGCAGTTTTTTCCAGTCTGCACTGGTATAGAGAAACATCTCCTGAGCGGCCATCGAACCTTCGCCGTGGATGGTATCGACCTGCATGTGATTGCCGGTGATGTCCTTGATCAATCTCAGGATACGCAGGCGGTCTTCCGTGGAGACCCCGTCCTTGGCTGCCAGATACTTGTCGATAAATGGCTTGAGCTCCGGATTTTGCCAGTCGCGAAATGATGGTACGGTGGTGGTGAGGCCGCCGCCGATATCCTGCATGTGCTGGCACATCTCATGGAAGTTGCTGGCATAGGTCCATTTCGAGGCATTGATCGCCATGCGGTTGGGCATAAGCACATCCATCCCGAACTCGCTTTGAGGATCAAGGCAAGCCTGCTTGCCGAGCATCTGCACGGTTTCGGTGATGTAGGCCATCCAGGAAAGTTTCTTGCGCACATGCTGCGCGTTTTGCACACCGTTGAATTCAGCGATAAGGCTTGCCGCGCCGGTCATCGACTCGAGAGTGCGGGTCATCTTGCAGGTGCCGAAAAGGCGGTGATAGCTGGCAAACGCATAGGCCAGCACCTGCGAGTACTGCCATTCACCGCACATGAAGACCCGCTCCCAGGGAACAAACACGTCATCGAAGACAATCAAAGATTCCGATGGCTGTAAGTGGTCGGAGGCCGGGTAGTCAAAAGCGCACTCGTCTCCGAAGATGCGCACGTTCGGCTCCACGCCGAGGAGTTTGACACCTTTGGTGCCCACCGGTATGGCAAAGCCCAGCGCGTAGTCCTTGTCCGCCTCTGCGTGCGTCCGGCACGGCAGGCATAAAAGCTCATTGGCACAGGGAGAGGCGCTGATATGTACTTTGGCGCCGCGCACAATAATGCCGTCTTTTTGCCTATCGACAATTCTCAGGTAAAAATCCTGGTGCTGCTTCTGTTGAGAGGGTCGCAGGCCGCGGTCGCCCTTCACGTCCGTGATCGCCCCGGTTATTGCCAGGTCATTTTTCTGCAGATAGCGGCGGTAGTTCTCGACGCGCTCCATGTAGCCTGTGCCGAGCTTCTTATCCATCACCTCCGCGGCGACGCTGAAGGCGGCCAGGGCATCGGCGCCCATGCAGTGCACCAGTACGCCGCCTCCGGCACGCATGCCGGTCATGTAGCATTCACGACGGCGCAGCATGTCTTTGGATGTTTTCGGTGAAGTCAAAAGAAAGTTGATTTCTTCACCGTCCTCGTCGGTGGTGACAAACAAATCGCGAAAGTCCGGATGGTTCGGTAGTACATAATCCATTGCCGCCATACGGACAATCGTGCTTACGGTGGGATGAGTCCGGACATCCTTGACTCTTTCACCCAGACACCAGACTTCGCGTCCGTCATCGAGACTTGCCAGATACTGTTCGACAGTTTTAATCACGCTTTGCTCCTCCTGTTATTTTTTATTCTATTCTCACTTTTTGTTTTTGGCGATCTCCTCGTCGCGCAGAATCTTGCGCAGAATTTTGCCGACGGCGGACTTGGGCAGTTCTTTTCGGAATTCAACCAGTTTAGGAACTTTATAGGCGGCCAGTTTTTCCCTACAGAAATCGATGATTTCTTTTTCCGTGGCCTCCATGCCCGGTTTGAGTACGACAAACGCCTTGACTGTTTCGCCTCGGTACGGATGCGGAACGCCGGCTGTGACTGCTTCGGCGATTTTGGGATGCTGGAAGAGCACTTCATCTACTTCGCGTGGATAAACGTTGAAACCGCCGGCGATGATCAAATCTTTCTTGCGATCAACAATGTAGAAGTATCCGTCTTCATCCATCTGAGCTATGTCGCCGGTGAAAAGCCAGCCGTTCTTGAGCTGGCTGTTTGTCTCTTCCTGATTGTTCCAGTAGCCTTGCATTACCGACGGACCTTTGATGAGAATTTCACCCGGTTCGCCCTGTTTAACATCGTTTTGTCCTGTTTCCAGATCCACGAGCCGCACAGAGGTGTCCGGAGTCGGGCATCCAATCGCACCGGGTTTGTGCCTCAGAATCGGGCTACTGATCCCGCCGGATGTTGTTTCACTCATTCCCCATCCTTCATTAAAGAAAATGCCCAGATCCTTTACCTGTTGGATCATCTCCACCGGCATGGGGGCGCCGCCGCTGGAGAGCAGGCGGATACGCGACCCCAGATCAAGCTCGGCCGCCTTGGGGTGCGATATTATCGCGCCGATCATCGTCGGGACAGTCGGGAAGTAAGTCACTTCCTGCACGGAAGCCATGACCGCCATGAATTCATCCAGTTCAAACCTCGGGAACATGATCTGGGTGGCAGCATTGAACATTCCCCAGTTCATAGCATAGGTATTGGCGTAAATATGAAAATACGGAATGACGGCAATGACGGAACGGTTGGCGTGAGGAGTAAAGGCGGTGATCGGGTTGCCCCAGAAACTTCCCTGAAAAGCCGCTCTCACCAGATTGCCATGAGAAAGCAGCGCGCCTTTAGGCAATCCAGTCGTGCCGCCGGTAAACTGGATCAGTGCCGGATCATCTGGGCCAACATCCACGCGAGGCATGCTCTCGCTGGCTGTGCTTTCAATAATTTGTGAAAAGTGTTTCCAGCCTTCTTCCAGTTCCAGCTCTTTGGCCGTGCTGACCGGGAAGCCCTGAATGTAGTCCGTCACTTTGGTGACAATGACGTTTTTCAGTCCGAGCTCTTTAGCCAGAGGCCGCATGACGGGCAGCACCATATCAAAGGTAAACAGTGTCTGCAGACCCGTATTTTCCATCATGAATTTCAACTCGTCGTGCGTATAGAGAGGATTCATGTTCACCACGATGGCGCCTGCGGACAAGGCCGCATAATAGGCGATGATATACTGAGGGCAGTTGGGAAGCGCCAGGCCGACGCAGTCGCCTTTTTTGACGCCGAACTGTACCAAGGCGTTGGACATGCGCAGAATTTGCGCGCGCAGCTGTCGAAAGGTGAGGATCGAACCGTAAATATTTGTCGCCGCCTTGTGGGGATAAGTGGCGGCGGCCAGGTGAACAAAACTTTGTACGGGAATGTGGGGATACTGAATTGTGTGTGGAACGTTGTAATCATAAAACTTAAGCCAGGGTTTTGTTTCGTACATCGGACACCTCCTATGATTTTGTTTTGTCGCTACCTCGGAATGATTATCTGCCAAGGCTCTTCAGGGAAAGCAGAAAAGCTATTTGCTCCTGGTTTGACTCTATTACTAATACATAATAGTTGTATTATATCAATATGTTTTTTTACCAAGTATCTTGAAGCAATACATATACTTACAGATTGTTTTAATACATACGTTTGTATTGTTTTGAAAAATCTGCTATGTTCCCGCTGAAGATGATGAAAAAGTCTTCGCAAAGAAGCAGCTGTAAACCAGCCCGGCCGAAAAGCTACATGATCAGGCCGGCAGGGCAGGACTATGCGATACTGCGGCTTTTGCGAAAGAGTCCATCTTCCTGGTCGGCGTAAAACACCAACCCGGTAATGATGCGCATTGATTTTAGAAATGTGTTTTGCTAAAGAAACCCACCTGAGACAACAATCGGACGGGGGAAGCAGGCATTGGCGAAGATTCATGGCGTCGGCCAGGCAAGTGCACCGTGACTCTTTTTACTCAACTTTAAAACAAAACTACCGGCTCTGAATGTGCGAGGAGTATTATGAAGCAAGCAAAGACCGTCAAAAGAAATTCCGTAGGGCGCACCCCAAAGACCGCAGGCGCTTTTTCCGACCCGGCCGAAAAGCGACGCCTGCTTATTGTGAAAAAAGCCACCCGCCTGTTCATCAAAAAAGGGTACTCACAGACGACGATGCGCGACATTGCCAGGGCCACGAACATCAACCTCGGCAACCTGTACAATTACATCGACAGTAAAGAGGACATTCTTTGCCTTTCCTTTGAAGACTACCACGACCCCGCCATGGAGTGGTTTGAGCGCGAAGGTATTATGAAGCTCGACGACCCGAGGCAGCAGTTGGAGAAATCCGTGCGTCGGATGCTGGTTATGATCTACGATGTCATGAACGAGATTTTGATGATGTATCGTGAAACCAGGGTGCTGCCCCCGAAATTTCTGAAAATTGTTTTACAAAAGGAAAATGATCTGATCAGTGTTTTTGAAAAGATCATCGCCGGAGGCGCGGCAAAAAAAGTCTTCCATGTGCGAGATCCTTTTTTTGCGGCCAACATGCTGGTTTTTCAGCTTTCACTGTTTCCGCTGCGGAGCTGGAATCTGAAAAAATACACACGGGAAGAATATCTCGATCTTGCCCAGGAGACGATCATCAAAGCAATCATTTCCGATGCCGGGTGACCGACGAAAATATGAAAGTGCCACGCGACGAATGCGCAGACACGTGTGCATCTTGACGCCTCTTGTGCAAGCTCATAATGAAAGGATGCCTGCCATGAAGAAAACGGAAAACCTCGACTTCCTGTTTCATCCCAGATCCATCGCCATTGCCGGCGTATCGGACAGGGCCGAAAAATTCAGTTTCGGTCTGAAATTTTTCGAAGCGCTGACGCAGTTCGGCTTCGCCGGTAAATTGTATCCCGTGAACCCCACCGGCGGTAAAATCAACGGAGCGGCTATCTACAAAAGCGTGAAAGACATTCCGGGCGAGGTGGACTTCATTATCTCCGCCATACCCGCCCCTTTCACCCCGCAATTGGTGGACGACGCGGCGGCCAAAGGGGTGCGGGCTATTCATTTTTTTACGTCCGGTTTCGGCGAAATTGAAGATGCGGATGGCAAGCGCCTTCAGGCGGAAATTATCGCCCGTGCCGAGAAGGGGGGCATACGCGTAGTCGGGCCGAACTGCCTGGGTCTGTATTGTCCGGCGGGTGGCTTGTCTTTTAACGGTGATTTTGACAAGACCGCGGGCCGCGTGGCCATGATCTCGCAAAGCGGCGGCAATGCCGCACACTGTATTCACGACGGTACGAGTCGGGGTTTGTATTTCAGCAAGGTCATCAGCATGGGCAACGGCGCGGATCTCAACGAAGCGGATTATATGGAGTATCTGACCCGCGACACCGAAACGAAAATTATCACCGCCTACCTGGAGGGCGCCCGTGAAGGGGAACGCTTTTTCCGGGCGCTGCAGTCCGCCTCTGAGGCAAAGCCGGTCATCATTTTGAAAGTGGGGACCTCCGGGCCCGGCGCACAGGCCGCCGTGTCTCATACCACGGCCTTGGCCGGCTCCGACCAGATATGGGAAGGAGTGCTGTCTCAGACAAGGGCAATCCGGACCGGCAGCATCGAGGAGATGGTAGATGTCGCGCTTGCCTTCGAGCATATGCCCGCGCCCGCGGGAAACAGGATTGTGATTGTCGGAATCGGCGGTGGGGCGAGCGTGCTTCTGGCGGACGCCTTCAGCCTGGCGGGACTTGAACTGCCGCCGTTAAGTGACGTTCTGCGCCGGCGTCTGATGGAAATTTTTCCTTCAGAGGCGGGGCGGATTTTCAAAAACCCCATCGACCTCAATCATTTTGAAACACCGGAAAAATTCTTCAGCGTACTGGGCGCTCTGGATCAGTTTCACGAAGCGGATATGCTGGCCGTTCATGTGGCATTTGACCATTTCGGCCTCATTTCCAGTCAGGAAAAGGAATTCTGGGTGGATACGTTTCTCGAGCTGATCTGCCAGGCAAAAAAAAATCTGAAAAAGCCGGCGGCGGTAATTCTGCACAGCTTCAGCTCCGCAAGTATGAACGCTCTTGCCCACCGCGCCGCCCGAAAACTTGCCGCTTCAGGCATCGCGGTTTTTCCCTCTGTTTCGCGCGGCGCGCTGGCTCTGGGCAGATTTGCCCGTTACCACGCAAAATGAGGGGATGCCCCGCGCCGGATAAACGGCTCTGGAGTTTCAGCTCTAACCCTGTGCCCGGTGGCGGGCAGCTTTACGCATCGGTTTCAGCGGCGGTCTGTTTTCCGGTCAGCCCGTACTTCTTCATCCTTCTGAAAAGCGTCGCACGGGAGACATTTAGCTCGGAGGCAATGCGGGCCTTGCTGTATTTCAGGGCCAGCATGTGGCGGATGAGTTTCTTTTCCTTTTCGTCGGGCGACTCGAGATCGAAATGGCGGAGACTTGCCCGGTCGATGCCGGCGATTTCCAGTGGCAGGAGATTGGCGGTCAGGCGGTCCGAAGAGGCGTAGTTCACCATACGCTCCAAAACATTTTGCAGTTCACGGACATTGCCGGGCCAGGAATAGCTGACAAAAGCGTCCATCACCTCCTCATCCACGGCGGTGATGTTTTTCCCCAAAGCGGCGGAGAACTTTTTGATGAACTCGTGTGTCAGCAGCGGAATATCATCCTTCCTGTCGCGCAGGGGCGGCAGGTCAACGTTGAAAACATTGAGGCGGTAGTAAAGGTCTCTGCGGAAATTGCCCCTGCCCACCTCCTCGACCAGATCTTTGTTTGTGGCGCAGATAATTCGCACATCGACAAGGCGGATCTGGTTGGAGCCGATGCGGATCACGCACTTGTCCTCAATCACGCGCAGAAGCACCCCCTGAATTTCCAGCGGCGTCTCGGCGATTTCATCGAGGAAAATCGTCCCCCCGTCGGCCATTTCAAATTTGCCCTGGTTGCCGCCGCGGCGCGACCCGGTGAAAGCTCCTTCGGCATGGCCGAACAGTTCGCTGGCGATCAGGTCGCGGGGAATCGCCGCGCAGTTGATGGCCACGTACGGTCCGTTGCGGCGAGGGCTGGCATTGTGGATGGCCTGTGCCAGTATGTCTTTTCCGGTCCCACTTTCACCGAGTAGAAGCACATTGGAGGGGCTTTTCGAAATGACGTGCGCTTCATCGATGAGACGTCGGAACCGCTCGTCTCTGCCGTGAATATCGCTGAATTTCAGATTCGCCTTGGCGCCGGCATATTTATTGACCAGTGATTTGATTCTCTGTATTTCTGAAAAAATGAATACCTTGCCGGCGATCGCACCGCCCGAGGAGTAGATGCTGTTGCAAGTCAGCGTGAAATCGGCCGGCCCGTTCGCGGCATGAATCCTTACCTCCCGATCGCTGAAGGATTCCCGATGATCGATCAGATGCCAGAAATCACGATTGGTCTCGGCGGGAAAGACATTGTCAAGCCGGCCGCCGGTAACGACGCGGTCCTCCAGGCCGAACAGCTTTTGTGCGCGCGTGTTGATGGCGGTTATTTTGCCTTCATTGTCCACTGCGATGAGCGCCTCGGGAACGGAGCTGACGATCGCCTTTTGCAGGCCGTAGGCGACATCCGCGTCGTGAAAGGCTTTTTGCAGACGCTTGAGCGCTTTTTGCACACGCAGTTCATTTTCGATGGCCTGCGCGGCGGCGATGGCCATTCCCAGTGTGTGGGGGTGAGCCGCAAACAGAAGCGCCAGGATGGTGATTCCGCCGATGATGTTGCCCTCCGGATCGAGAATCGGGCTGCTCGACGTGGTGATGAAGTGGAACAGCTGTAGATAATGCTGGGCGCCGATGAGCTGAAACGGCCGGGGATGTTCAAGCAGGGTTCCTACGGCATTGGTGCCGCAGCACCCTTCGGTCCACAGCGCGCCGGGATGCCAGTTGAACTGGTTGTGCAATTCACGGTGCATCTCGTGCTGCATGACCTGTAGAATATAGCCTTTGCGGTCCGAGAGGGTCACAGTGAAACTGGTCGTTTTCATCGACTGATACAGTCTGTTCAAAAAAGGCTGGCTGATGTCGATCAGTAGTCTGTTTTCTTCAAACAGACGCTCAAGCTCAGGGCCCGTCAGGACTTTGTTTTCCAGTATCCCGAAAGGGTCCAATCCATAGGCGCGGCTGCGCTGCCAGCTTTCCAGAATCATCTGGGGGACGACTGTTGTGTCAATCGCGCCCGTATTGCGGGCGAATTTTTTCCATTCCCGAAACGTTGCCTTTCCGAACTGCTCCCACGCCTCGATGATATCCTGCGTGGTTACCGGCTTTCCCGGTTCTATTTCACCGTTGAAAATTTTGTAAAACTCAGGATACGAGGGATAACTCTGCGACAGCAGATGAATTTTTGCCGTTTCGGGCACTTTCGTGATGCTCCCATCGGCGCGCTGGTGTTCCATGCATGACACTCCTTATCATGATTTTTTGACAAACTCATAAAAAGTATCAAACAAGTATCAGTATGCTGATTCTGAAGGAATCAGATGAAACAAATTTGAGACTCATTAAACACAGAAAGCGTATTTATTCAATATGTTTATTAGTTTATCAATAATATCGAGATGTTATCGTAAGTGTCCGGG
This sequence comes from Smithella sp., assembly GCA_012522275.1. Taxonomy (GTDB): domain Bacteria; phylum Desulfobacterota; class Syntrophia; order Syntrophales; family Smithellaceae; genus UBA8904. Next base: position 547 of record JAAYKU010000156.1, on the reverse strand, counting down.
GTGGCATACGTTATGCTTTACCGGAATCGTCCGACGCGCTTGAAGTTCCTCTTCGTTTCCGCCCGGAAGCGGTCTTCGGCGTTTTTCAGGGTTATGTTTTTTGGCAGACATAGTTTCAGGTTCAGTCACGCGCAACAGAGGTTACTAAAAGGCAGCATCGGAAGGTCGGGGTGGAAGCGTGTAATTCACTGCCCGTCTTGTTTCTCTACAGACGGTTGCCGTGAGTGTTTTTAACAAAACTATTTTCAAGAAGAGGAGGAAGTTTTATGAAAGCGTTGAGAATTATGTTTACGACAATTTTAACCGTGTTCATGATCGCCGGCCTTGCCCATGCGGTGCAGATCGGTCCCGCGCCCACATCCGCCGCGCTCAACAAGGACGGCTCTTTTTCTGTATCCAGCGCCAGTGTCAGCTCCTTAAGTGCAAGAGGCTTCGGCAGCGGCACAATTTACTACCCGAGCACATCAGGTCAGTACGGAGTTATCGCCGTTTGCCCCGGTTTTACCGGGACGAGCTCTTCAATTTCCTGGTTTGCCCGCAGACTGGC
>JAAYKU010000155.1 GCA_012522275.1 Smithella sp. | reverse complement strand
GTGCGCATGCAGGCGCTTATTGCCCAGAATGCGGACGACCTGAGCAGGCATCACAGGCAGCTCACTGAAGACCTGAAAAAAAAACCGCATGATGTCGATCTTTTATACGCGCTGGCGCTCACGGAAGATCAGCTCGGCCGTCCCGGTGCTGCTTTGGAACTGCTCAACAAGGCGCTGGCCATCGCCCCCGAAGACGTGGACATACACAAAAGCATCGGTCTGATCAGTCTGAAAACCGGAGATTCGGCCGGTGCCGCAGCCCATCTGCTCAAAGCGTCAAAACTGCGTCCCGAGGACGAACAAATTACACGGGCGCTGGGTAAAGCTTATTTTACGGCGGGGGAATACCAAAAAAGCCTTGCATATTATCAGGACCTGGAAGCAAAATTCCCCGACGAATCCAATATCCTGTACCAGATAGCCATGTGCCAGGGGAAGCTCAACCGGCCGGACGAGTCTCATTACTACTTCGGCTTGTATTTCAAAAAAGAAAACAAAAAGGAAAGCGCGCTTTTTCACCTGCGCAAGGCCCTGCCCTACTATCCGGCCGGCTCGTCACGGGCTGCCGCTATTTCCGCAGCGATCAGTGAGCTTACCGCGGGCAAGCCGGACAAGCCGCAGGCAGACGAGAAAAACGACTGATTCCCGCCATCAAAAAATGGAAACACAAAATAAAACCACCGGTCAATTTTTGTCATTGCGAAATTTCTTCCAATACATTATAAGGGCCGCGTCAATCACCTACCCGAAAGGAGTTTAAATACAGTGAATATTCTAATATTCGGCCCCAACGGCAGCGGCAAAGGTACTCAGGGAGCTATTGTTCAGAAAAAATACAATGTCCCCCACATTGAAACCGGCGTTATTTTCCGCCAGAACATTTCCAACAAAACCCCACTGGGTGAAAAAGCGAAAGCCTACATCGACCGCGGCGAACTGGTTCCCGATGACATCACCATCCCGATGATTCTGGACCGCCTGAAAGAGGACGACGCCAAAAACGGCTGGCTGCTCGACGGGTTTCCCCGCAATCTGGCTCAGGCCGAAGCCCTGTGGGAGGCGCTCAACAAAGAGAACATCAAGCTGGATATCGTCATCGAAATCGACCTGGACCGTGAAACATCCAAAAACCGCATCATGGGCCGCAGGCTTTGCAAGATAGACAACAACCACCCCAACAACATTTACATTGACGCCATCAAACCCCATACACATGACGGTAAAACCATCTGTCGCGTCTGTGGATGTGAGGATTTGTCTACACGCAATGATGATCAGGACTCGCAGGCGATCGACAAACGTCACGGTATCTACTACGACACCAAAACCGGCACACTGGCGGCGGTTAATTTCTTCAGAGAAAGGACCAAAGTCATTGTCGTGGACGGCCGTCCCGGCGTGAAGGAAGTTTCCGAGGAGCTGGTGCAGAAACTCGGATAATTGCATCCGGAAAGATTTTAGTATAAAAGCCTTCCATAACACGGAGGGCTTTTTTTAACGGTTTATGGAAAATATCAGAAACTTCAGCATCATCGCACATATCGACCACGGCAAGTCAACGCTTGCCGACCGCCTGATCCAGTTTACCGGCATCAGCAATGAGAGAAATTTTCAGGATCAGATACTCGACAATATGGACATCGAACGGGAGCGCGGCATTACTATTAAAAGCAATGTGATTTCCCTTCCCTATCGGGCGAAAGACGGAAAAGATTATACGCTTAACCTGATCGACACGCCCGGCCATGTCGACTTTTCTTATGAAGTTTCCCGTTCACTTGCTTCGTGTGAAGGGGTTTTGCTCTTGATTGACGCGGCCCAGGGGGTGCAGGCGCAGACACTGGCCAATCTCTATCTGGCGATGGAACATAACCTGGAAATCATCCCGGTCATCAATAAAATCGACCTGCCTTCCGCCGATATCGATCGCGTGCTGGAAGAAATTGATTCCGAGCTGGGGCTTGATCCGGACACCCACATCCGTGCTTCCGCCAAGGAGGGTATCGGCATGGAGGAAATCCTCGAAGCAATCGTTGAGCGGATACCTGCCCCCAAAGGCACCGGACAGGCGCCTCTGGCCGCTCTGATCTTCGACGCCCATTATGACAGCTACAGAGGAACGATCATCCACTGCCGGATATTCGAGGGCAGTCTCCGGGCCGGGGAGATCATACGCTTCATGTCCAGCGGCGCCACGTATAAAGTGGAAGAAGTGGGTCATTTTCTGCTGCAACGGGTAAAGCGCGACACACTGTCGGCAGGCGAGGTAGGCTATATCATCGCGGGTGTGAAAACAGTCTCCGATGTCCGCACCGGCGACACGATCACTCATCATGAGAGGCCCTGTGTTCAGCCGCTGCCCGGTTTCAAGGAGGTCAAGCCGGTGGTTTTCGCCTCCATCTATCCTATCGCCTCGGACGATTATCAGGACCTGGCCGACTCTCTGGAAAAATACAAACTCAATGACGCTTCTTTTATATACGAAAAAGATTCCTCCGCCGCCCTGGGGCAGGGTTTCCGCTGCGGCTTTCTGGGCCTTTTGCATCTGGACATCGTCCAGGAACGAATTGAAAGAGAGTTCGACCTGTCCATAATTCTTTCCGTGCCGAGCGTGCGCTACCACTTTACACTCAAGGACGGCCGCGAGCTTTATGTGGACAATCCCACACACTACCCTGATCCGATGAGCATTGACAAAGGCGAGGAACCTTACATCCGCGCATCTATGATGCTTCCGGAGCGCTACCTGGGCACGGTCATGAAACTGTGCATGGAAAAGCGCGGCGTCAACTCCAATATGAATTACACAGGCCCCGGCCGCGTCGAGCTCTCCTATGAAATGCCCCTTTCCGAAGTCATCTTTGACTTCTATGACCGTTTCAAGTCCGTCACCCAGGGCTACGGCTCGTTTGACTATGACATGATTGACTACCGTGAAAGTAACCTCGTTTTGATGGACATACTGGTCAACGGTGAAAAAGTGGACGCTCTATCACAGATTGTCCATCGCGACCGCGCCCGCGCCCGCGCACTTATTTCCTGTGAGCGACTCAAAGAAGAAATCCCCCGGCAGATGTATAAAATCGCCATTCAAGGCGCCATCGGCGGGGAAATCATCGCGCGCACCACCATCAGCGCCTTCCGCAAGGATGTCACGGCCAAGTGCTACGGAGGCGATATCTCACGCAAACGAAAACTTCTGGAAAAACAAAAAGAGGGCAAAAAGCGCATGAAAATGATCGGCCAGGTAAGCATCCCCCAAAGCGCGTTTCTGGCAGTTCTGAAATCCGACAATGACTAGTCCCGGGCTCTACGTTCACGTTCCGCTGTGTATGAGCAAATGCGGGTATTGCAGCTTCTACTCAATAGCCGCACCGCATCTTATTGACGGCTTCGTAAAGGCCCTCATCGGCGAGATGGCCCTCTATACGGATGCATTTGACAGCTTCGACACGGTTTATTTCGGCGGCGGAACACCTTCCCTGCTTCACCCCGCCTCAATTGAAAAAATTCTCGACGCGGCTCGCAGGACCTTCGTTATTGACCGACAGGCGGAAATCACGCTGGAGGCCAATCCGGGTGACGTGTCTTCAGAATATTTTCACTTTCTGCGCTCCATGGGAATCAACCGCCTCAACATCGGCGTGCAATCTTTCGACGACGGCATATTGAAATTTCTGGGCCGCAGACATACGGCCAAAGATGCGCTCAATGCCGTTGATGAGGCGCGCCGGGCCGGTTTTGAAAATATCGGCATCGACTTGATTTACGGCATACGTGGGCAGGATATCAGCCACTGGCGGCAGACGCTCAAAACCGCCGTGTCCATCAATCCGGAACATCTTTCCTGCTACCAGCTTTCTCTTGCACCGCAAACGCCTCTTTATACGCACTATCAGCGCGAAGGATTTAATCTGCCTTCAGAAGACGAGGCGCTGGCCTTCTTCACGGTAACCTCGCAGGCGCTCGCCGACAGCGGATATTGCCATTATGAAGTGTCCAACTTCGCCCGCTCGCTTTCTTTCAGGTCACGGCACAACATGAAATACTGGCGGCATGTTTCCTACCTGGGCCTGGGGCCGGCCGCCCATTCTTTTTCGG